>DATIYE010000023.1:0-41502 GCA_035517795.1 Gaiellaceae bacterium
TCGAAGATCGCAGGCCACTCCAACGTCAGCGTCACGCTCAACACCTACGCAGACGAGTTCGACAAGGCCATGCACCGCGATGATCTCCTCGCGCGCATCGAACAGGCCGGGTTCGGATCCGTCTAATGAGCCGCTGCTGACATTTTGCTGACACGAGGGGGGCTACGGTCCCCCTCATCCTCTATTGGTCCAAGAAAAAGCCCGCATTAGCGGGCATTTCTCTCATGGAGCGTACCGGGATCGAACCGGTGACCTCCAGCTTGCAAAGCTGGCGCTCTCCCAGCTGAGCTAACGCCCCTCGATGGGAGAACTGTAGCGGCAGGCTTCGACGGGAGCTCAAGATGGACGACCCGGATAGCCGAAGCTCCCGCTCGTGAACATCGTCGGCTTCCGGGTCCACGCGTTCACGCTGCAGCGGGACCGGCACGGCTTTCGCATTCGTCACCGCGCTGCTGCGGTCTCGGAACCGGAACAGTCGTCTCCCGCGCCGCATGCCGGCCGGTAGGCCTCTCGGCGTCCCCGATTCTCTCCGGGGACGCCTCGGTGCGCAATCTCTAGCCTAGGCTGCGCGGGACAGCCGCTCTTCGTGGCGGGCCCGCTGGATGATCAGGTTGCGATCGCCGAAACGGATCGATGCGCGTGTCGTGCGCTGCTCGTCCCAGAGGTTCGCGATCTTCTCGTCGAGCTGCTTGTGCTCGAGCGTGAGCTCTGGATCGTGCCCCTCGGACAGCTTGTGCAGCACTTCCGCACGCCGGTCCGTGAGGCGGTCGATGTCTCGCTTGATGTCCTGCAAGGTACGCATATCGAAGTTAACGCTCCTGGCCGTCGTGGGATTCCCGAGTTAGGACGCCCCGTGCCGGCGGTAGTTGGCTGGAACTCGTCTCTGTGCCGATCCTACCACATTTGATAAGATCAGACTTAGGTTTTATTCTGGTCTTAGTTACAATCTTGTTCGAGAACGATGAAGAACCGAAGGAGGATGGAGTGATGACGACGATGGTTCGCTGGACCACCCCTCGTCGCTGGGCAACGCCGTCCCGCGAGGCCGCGGTCCTGCAGGACGAGCTGTCCCGGCTGATGAACGGGCTCTTCGAGGGTAGCGGACGCCAGACGCAAGCGTGGGTCCCAACGCTCGATGCCTGGGAGACCGAGACAGAACTTGTGTACGCGTTCGACCTGCCCGGGCTCACGCAGGATGCGATCTCCGTGGAGGTCGCGAACGACACTCTGACCGTAAGCGCCGAGCGAAGCCGCACGAGCGAGGTCGCCGACGAGGCCTACCACCGGCTCGAGCGGCGCCACGGGACGTTCACGCGCTCCGTCGGCCTGCCGCAGGGTGTCTCCGGGGACGCGATCAAGGCCACCTACGCCGACGGTGTGCTCGAGATCCGCGCGCCGAAGCCGGAGCAGTCCAGGCCCAGGAAGATCGAGGTTGGCGTCGCCCACAAGACGATCGACGCACCGACCGGCGAGTAAGGACGCGGGACTCGCCTCTCGCGCCTCGGTGGGCGGCCGTCGGTCGCCCACCGCCGTTTTGGGGTCAGGCTCGCTCGGACCAGGCGGCGACACGCGCCGAACCCGCGACGAGGCGCGCCGCCAGCCGACGCCCGATCTTGCCGGCCGGCCGGCGGAGAGTCCTCGGCAGGCGTTGGACGGCGTCGAGGGCAGAGCCCGTCGCCGCCGAGACCGCGGCGACAAAGGCGCCGCGGCGGCCCCCGGCCGCGATCGGCACGAGTGTGTCTGTTTCGGTCCGGCGGCAAGCTCGGACGATCCCGAACGACTCGTCGGCCGGGAAGGGACGGTCGAAGAACAGTGTCCCGTCACCGCGCGTGACCAAGACGTCGCCCTCGTGGCTGCGTCGAGTCCGGACCAGCCGGTGCACGACCATGCGACCGTTCTCCCAGAAGAGCACGATCTCGCCCCGTTTCGGCCGCTCGGGGCCGAAGCGTACGAGCACCTCGTCGCCCGATCTGATCAACGGGAGCATGCTCACCCCGCTCACGGCGACCCACTCCGAGGCGCCTCTCGTCTTGTAGACCGCGAAGCTCGCGAGGGCCAGCGTCGAGTCCGCGACCCCGGTCTTCTGGGCCTCGTCAGGCACCGTCGCGGCTGAGCCACGCGAGCAGCACGTCCACCGAGCTCGCGAGCTCTCCCGAGCGGAGCCTGATGCAGCGCGCGCCGTCCACGAGTCGGCTCACCCGCTTCGTCGCCGCTGGCAGGTCATCTGCCGCGGCCGTGGTCGCCCGCACGAGCTCGACGACCGCCACTCCGGAGTCGACGGGCTCGAGGACGCTCTCGGCGCCTTCTGCGCGCTCGAGCAGCACCACGTGCCTCAGAGGTGCGGGCTCGCCGAAGCAGCCGGGGAACACGCGAGCGATCTCATCGGCGCGCAGCGTCCACTGCCGGCCTCCGCTGAACGGATGGAACGGCAGGTCGGAAATGAACGCGAGCTCGGGAATCCGCTCGGGTGTGCCGGGACGGACGTGAACGCCGCGGGGGTACGGCAAGATCGTCCGCTCGTCGGGCGCCGAGAGTGCGAGCTCGTCGGAGAGAAGCCCGAGCCCCCGGCCGACGAGTGCGAGCGCGAGCGTCGTCTTTCCGGCATGGGTTCGTCCGGCGATTGCGACGCATTCTCCTCGGTGGACGAGCGCAGCGGCGTGGATGGCATACACCCCACGGGCTGCGAGCTGCCCGGTCGCATGGCGCACCACTCGCTCGATCGTCAGGACCCCAGCTTCGCGCTCATCGCCGACCTCGACGTCTCGGCCCTCCGAGTCCGTGACCTGGACACCTCCGGGCGATTGCCTGACTCGAATCGCATAGCTCTCGGGGGCGACCGAGCGGGTGCGGAAGGTTGCGTAGATTTCGTCGACGAACTCGAGTGTCTGGGCGTCGGCGGTCACCGTCACCGGCACACCGACCACGAGATACGACGCGGTGATCGTGCCGCTTGTCCGGTGCTCTTCGGCGAGGCTCACAGAGCCGGCGAGATCGTGACCAGCTCGAGGTCGGAGAAGGTGCGGAGCACGCCCTCGAGATCCGGCCGCAACTCGGCTGCGTCCACCTCGTACTCGCCGGTCATGGCCGTCAGGAGCTCCTCGACCGTGGGGCCGTGCTCGCAGAGCTCCCAGATTCGCGCCGCCGTATCGTTGACGACGTGGACGTTGCCCGAGGCCTCGTCGACGAGCACACCCTGGTCGCCGGCGCGCGTAAGGAGTACGTCGTCCGCCCTGACCACTCTCGAGTCGTTGCTGATCGGCATGTCGTTCATGTCGTCACCGTGAGCCGAGGTTGAGCGACATCGGTTCCCGGGATCCGCATTCTGCCTGCGGGCACCGACGGAACCGGCAGCTGCGGACCACGCGCCGCGGGGCGCCCCCCGGCGCCCCGCGAGAAACGTACCGGTGCACCGGGCTGTGGCCCGATCCGACTAGTGGTAGTGCCAGTGCCAATTCCAGTCCTGATGGCTGGACGCAACGGCCACCAGAGCAGCCTCCTTGCGGAGATCCTTGGCGGCGTAGGTCGCGACGACCAACGGGCGAACATAGCGCTTCATCAATCCCCCTGAGCTCGAATTGGGCCTTGGGCGGCGCGAACCGAACCCAACTGACGCATTGTCCGAGCCCATCGTGGCGGCGGTTGCGACGGGAGTACAACAGGACCTAGCCTTTTGGGCTGGATGGCTTGCGACTACGGCAACGGCGTGGAAGCTCGGGCCGATCTGGGGCACCACACGGCGTCGAGTCGCACCTCGAGTGCTGGATGTCGCCGTTCTGGGGGCTTTCGACGGGGAAGGCGCTCGCGAGCATGCCGGCCGTGCTGCGTGAGGAGATCGGCTCTCAGCCGGAGGAACGCTGGAGGGACAAGCTAGGAAGGACGGCCAGGGCGGTGCGGCATGCCGGCATGGCAAAGAGCCATCACGAGCGCCTCCGCTCGGCGGCGATCGGCAGCGAGGCTAGACGGCGAGCCCCTCTCGGATCCGGTCCGCGACCGAGGCCATCTCGAGGCGGGCGCCGGTGGTTTCGGCGAGCAAGGCCTCGGCCGTCGGCCCTTGCCCGAGCGACCACAGCTCGCGAAGAAGGTCGCCTGCGTCGCGCCGCGCGAACCAGTCGTTGCCGAGCTCTGAACGGAGGTGATCTCGGAGCTGCGCCTCGAACGCCCATGACCGCAGGTAACCGGTCACGTAGAAGGAGCCGTCGATGTCGTCGAGGTAGCTCTCCGGGTTCGCGGGCAACTTGAGCGCGTCGGTGAGGAGCTCCGCGTAGCGCGGCCGCATTGCGCCCGGGTCGGCGCACTGGAAGAACTCGATCTCGTACAGCAGCTTCGCCGAGTAGCGCCTCAGGAAGTAGAGATGCGTCACCGCACCCGCGTTCGTGATCGCCGACACCTTCGGCACGTCGAGGCGTCGGTTGAGCCAGGCCGGCTCGTCGACGAGCCCCTCGAGCAGCGCCGCCCAGCCCTCTGTCACGGCCATGTCGCCGAGTCGCCGGGCCTCCATCGGGAGTTCGGGTGACGAATGGGCGTAGTGCTCGGTATGTCCGGCCTCGTGGAAGAGCGCCCGCCAGTCGTCGTGACCACCGATCGGCTGGATCACGAGCATGACCCTGCCCGGAACCTCGATCGGCGAGCAGAATGCCCGCGGACTCTTCCCGGGCCGTTGCTCGATATCGAGGTGGATGTTCTCCTGCGAGCGCAGGTCGATCCCGAGGTCGGCGAGCGTGGCCTCGAGGGAGGGGAGCATCCGTTCGGCCGGGTACGCGATGTCGAGCTCCGGGGCGCGGAAGAGGCGTGCAACATCGGCGGGCCGGAGCTCGGACAGGCCGATCCCCAGGCGCTCGCGAACGAGGCGGTCGCCGACCGTCTCCCACAGCCCCTCGGTTTCGTCGAGCAGGTCTTCGCATTGCCGTGCGAGCTCGTCCAGCTCGAAGCCGAAGCGTTTGTAGAGCTCGTAGTAGTTCGGCGCGCCGAGCCGGCCGACCGCTTCCCGGTCGATCCGCGCCGCCTCGAGGTACACCGGGTTCAGGTGCTCGTCGAGCAGCTCGAGACGCGCTTGCTCCAGGCGCTCGCGCCGCGCGCGGTCGGGTTCGTTGCTCATGACGACTCGCAACATCCGGTAGGGGACCGTCTCGCCGTCGACCGTCGCTTCGAGCTCCGCCTCGACCCGGGCGATCCTCTCCGCGTGCTCGCGGGTCAGGTCGCCGAGGAAGCCCTCGCAGGCGAAGCGCCAGAGCTCGGTCGGCGCGGCCTCGAGCCGCAGCGCCGTCTCGAGCCGCGTCAGCTGCTCGTGGCGCTCGTAGATCGGCTCGAGCTCGAGCGTCTCCTTGTGTCCCGCGAGGTGGAGGTAGTACTCCTCGTCGAGCTCTGCGATGAAGCGGTCGGCGTCGTCCCGGAAGGCGTCGAGCTCGCGGCTCGTCAGGATCTCTGTCGCCATCCCGGGTCTAGCATAGGCGCCCGTGCACGAGTTCAGCCTGACGAGCGAGCGCCACACACAGCTGATCGACATCACCGATCGTGTGCGTGAGGCGGTCGCCGGACAGACGGGCTCGGCGGTCCTCGTCTACGTGCCGCACACGACCGCGGCGGTGACGATCAACGAGAAGATCGACCCGGTGCTCGTCACGGACATGGAGCGGGCGTTCGAGCGGATCGTCCCGGGCGACGGCTGGCGGCACGACGACATCGACGGCCCCAACGGCCCTTCGCACGGGCGGGCGACGGTCGCCGGCGCACAGGTGCTGATCCCGCTTCGTGACGGAGAGCCGGCCCTCGGCCGTTACCAGGCGGTGTTCCTCTGCGAGTTCGACGGGCCGAAGGCCCGCTCGGTCTACGTGACGGTCTTGCAATAGACCTCGAGCTGCTCTTCGGTCTCCGAGTCCGCACGCAGCGCGTGGAGTTGAGGCTGCCCAGCGAGGACGACCTCGTCGAGCTCGCTCGGCTCGCCGAGGACGGCATCCATCCTCCCGAGCAGATGCCGTTCTACGTTCCGTGGACCGATCGGATCGGCGAGCCCGGGTTCGTCGACGACTTCGTGGCGTTTCACCTGCGGCAGCGCCGGGAGTGGACGGCGGAGCGCTGGCAGTTGCTGCTCGGAACCTGGGCGGACGGGCACCTCGCCGGCGTGCAGGGGCTCGACGCTCAGGAGTTCGCCTCGCGCCGCACCGCCGAGACCGGGTCCTGGCTCGGTCGGTGGTTCCAGGGCCACGGATACGGCACCGAGATGAGGGCGGCGGCGCTCGGCCTCCTCTTCGATGGCCTCGGGGGCGAGGTGGCGACGTCGGGGTCGCTAGAGGGGAATATCGCCTCGGCGCGAGTCTCGGAGAAGCTCGGCTACGTGCACGACGGCGAGGCGGTCGCATCCCCTCGAGGCGAGCCGGTACGCGAGCGACGCTTCACGCTCGAGCGCTCGCGCTGGCGGCCGCCGTTCCCGATCGGCATCGTCGGGCTCGGACCTTGCCTGCCGCTGTTCGGTCTGTACCCTCGACTTCATGGCTGCGCCGGTGCAACGCGACCAGGAGCTCGAGCTCCGGGTCGACTCGCTTGCCTTCGGCGGGAACGGCGTCGCCCGTCTGGACGGCTTCGTCGTGTTCGTACGCGCCGGGCTTCCCGGCGACACGGTGCGTGCCCGCGTGACCAAGGTGCAGCGCCGCCATGCCGAGGCTGTCACCGTGGAGGTGCTCGAGCCGGGGCCGCAACGGGTCGAGGCGCCGTGTGCCCACTACCCGGCCTGCGGCGGCTGTCGCTTCCAGGATCTCGCCTACGAGGCCCAGCTCGCCGCCAAGCACGCGTGGGTCGGGGACTCGCTGCGGCGGATCGCCGGGATCGTCGAGCCCGCACTCGAGCCGATCGTGCCTGCCGTGAAGCTCTTCGGCTACCGCAACAAGATGGAGTATTCGTTCGCGCCGGGGCCGGACGGACCCGAGCTCGGGCTTCATCGCGCCGGCCGCTGGGACGAGGTGCTCGGGATCGAGACCTGCCACCTCACGACCGAGCTCGGCAACCGGATCCGAAACACGATGCGGGAGTGGGCGCGCGAGGAGCGTCTTCACGCATACGACCAGGGGTCCGGCGAGGGGTACCTGCGGCACCTGATCGTCCGGGAGGGCCGCAACACGGGCCAGGTGCTGGTCCAGCTCGTCACGCACGAGCGCGAGCGCTTCGATCGCGAGCGCCTGATCGAGGTGCTGACCTCCTTCCCCGAGGTGCGCTCGATCCAGTGGACGGTGAACGACACGCCGGCCGAGGTGACGAACCTCCCGACGGAGCTCCTGTGGGGGGACGAGGCGATCGAGGAGGAGCTCGGCGGCCTCCGTTTTCGCATCAGGCCGAACGCGTTCCTGCAGACGAACACGGGTATGGCGGAGCGGTTGTACGAGCTGGCACGGGCCGAGGCGGGGCTGACCGGTGGCGAGACCGTCTACGACCTGTACTGCGGCATCGGCACCATCGGGCTCTCGCTCGCCCGGGACGCGCTCACGGTGTGGGGGATCGAGATCTCGGAGGAGTCGGTTGCGTGTGCGATCGAGAACGCCGAGCTGAATTCGATCGGGAACGCGGCGTTCTTCGCCGGGAACGTCGGCCAGGTGCTGCACGAGCTGCGCGAGCGCGCAGGCGAGCCGGATGTGGTGGTGGTCGATCCGCCACGCGCCGGTCTGGCCGGCAAGGCGCTGAAACGGCTCGGGGAGCTAGCCGCGCCCCGCGTCGTCTACGTCTCGTGCAACCCGACGACGCTCGCCGGCGACGCCAAGCGTCTCGTCGAGGAGTACGGCTACCGCCTCGTCCGAACGCGCCCGGTCGATATGTTCCCGCACACGCCGCACGTCGAGTCGGTCTCGCTGCTCGAGCGCTAGGCGCGGCCGAGGGCGGGCTTGCCGACTCGCCGCCAGATCAGGTCGCCGTTGGCGATCAGAAAGCCGATCGAGATCGCGGGCAGCGCCGGCAGCCCGCCGGTGCTCCAGTAGGTCGTCGCGGTGATCGTGACGCCGAGACCGGCGACCATCAGGAGCCAGGTGAGCGGCGTGCGAAGGTGGAAGCGCACGCTCGCGCCAAGGAAGACCGCGAAGAACATCACGTCGGTGAGGCCGAGACGCGCCGCGTTCCCGCCCGGGACGACGAAGGCAACCGAGACCTTCGTGAAGACGGCGGCGTGGTGCTCGGTGATCGTCCTGGTCGGGCCGCGCCACACCGAGTAGGCGTCGACCCAGGGAATCGCGACCGCGACCGCGACGACCCAGGAGAGCGCCTCGAAGGCCTTCAGGAACAGCCAGCCGGCCGCGGTCATGGCGCCGAACTTGGCGAAGTTGGCGGGCACCGGTGCGTCCAGGAAGGAGAGGACGACTGCGCCGACGCCGAGCACGCATACTGCCACGGCCAGGGCAGCCACGTGTGTCGAGATCGGCAGCGCCAGCCAGACGAGGCCGAACATCGCCGGCATCAGGCCGAGCGAGATGAGGGCGACGCTCTTCCATTGCGAGAGCGCGTCCATGTGCGGCGCCGCCTCGAACCAGGCGAAAAGCGCCGCGAGGAGGATCAGTAGGGCGGCAGCTCGGCCCACCACGGACCGACCGGCTTGAAGGCGTTCCAGAAGCGGGTCTTGGCCGGCTGGTCATCCAGGGAGAGATCGATATCGGGGACGGCCAGAACCTCGATAGTGGGCGTGAACCGCTGGAGCTCGCCGGGCGTCGCCTCGAGCGGATGCGAGAGCGGGAAGTCGAGAGCGTTCATGAACTCGAGCGAATCCTCGCCCATCACGACCACGAGCCTCGGCTGCACTATCCGCAGCTCGCGCGCGAGCCAGCCGCGACACGCCTCGTCGGTCGCACCGGCGAACTTGACGCAGTTCGTCCCGTAGACCTCGACGGGGTCGACATGGAGGCGCTCGAGCGACCGCTTGATCGCATGACCGGCGCGGCCGTGGAAGGCTACCCCCTCCTGCAGTTCCTGCGCCTGCGGCCCGTACTTGACCAGGAAGATCGTCCCGAGCGGGTGCCCGGTCGGCTGTGCCACCGGTGCACCGGCGGCTGCTTCTGCGATCTCGTGCTCGAGGCGCAGGATCTCCTTGATCGCCTTGTCGAGGTACCGCTTGTAGATGTCGTCTGTCGTCACGGCGGCGGACACGGAGCTAGTGCCTCTTCACCGAGGACGACGCATCGCGCAGGTGATTGCGGGCCAGGGACACGGAGGACATTCCCTGAGGGGGCACCGAAGGTCCTTTCTCGCCTAACGCACCTTTTCCTTGACCTGGGCCACCCACTTGAGGCTCTGGAGGTACGCGAGCGACTTCGGGCGCCGGAGGATCTCGGCGCTGCGAAGCGAGATCATGAACTCCTCCGGGTCGCGGAACGACCGCATGCGCAGGGCGCCGGTTCCGACTCCCTGCAGCACGTGTGCGTCGGAGCCCGCGCCCATCGTCAAGTCGTACTTCCGGGCGAACCGGAGCGCCTCGTCGTTCTGAGCCTCGAACAGGAGCCTGGCGTTGTAGACCTCGAGCACGTCGATGTCGGCGACGTGCCGGTGGAGCGTCGCCGGGTCGGGTATCGCGTGCATGCGGTCGAAGGGGTGGGGAAGGTAGACGAGGCCGTTCTGCTCCCTGATCGCCGCGATCGTGTCGGCGAACGTGAGCCCCCTCGGGATCTCGCGCTCGAGGAACAGCCCGATCACCTCCCCCTGGTTGTCGGTCTTGATCTCCTCGCCGGGGATCACGATCAGGTCGCGTCCGCGAGCTTCGTCGAGCGTCTCCAGAGCGCCGCCGAAGACGTTGTGGTCGGTGACGGCGATCGCGCCGAGTCCCTCGGCCTGCGCGTGGTCGACGAGCTCCGCGGGGTCGACCGCGCAGTCGAACGACCACGAGGTGTGCATGTGCAGGTCGGCGACGATCCACGGGCGATCGGTGAGCGGGTCCTCGACGCGCCGGGCCACCGGCCTGCGCCGTCTCGTCAGGCGCGTGTAGAGCTCATCGAGCTTCCCGGCGACGGCGGCGAACGAGTCGCCTTCGACGCTCTCGCGTGCGGCCCGTTGCTCACGTGCGCAGAGCTCGTGGTCCTCGGCGAGCCTCGCCGCAGCGGCCCCGGCGAGCTCGGGTTGCTGCTCGATGCCGGTCGCGGCGGCGATCGCGCAGCCGGCGGCCCTGGCCTCGAGCAGCACGCGCGCCATCCCGTCGGCGCCCGGGACGAAGATCGACGTCTCGCGGAGCACCGCTGCGCGGGCAGGGCCGTCTCGTCCTGTGCGCACGGTGACGCGGGCGGCCAGGTCGCGAGGGATCGCCGGCCTGGCGACGAGCGGCGTCGCACGCAGCAAAACCGCCTCCCAGCTCGACAGCTCGCGCAGCGCCCTGAGGACACCGCGCGCTCCCGGGCGCTCGTTGGGCCGGAGCTCGACCGTGATTCGACGACGCTTCTCCACCGGGGCGAACAGGTCGAGGGAGACGCCGGGCGAGACGACCTCGTAGTCTCCCGGGAAGCGCTCTCGAGCCGCATCCCGGATCGGCTCCGAGAGAGCGAGCAGTGCGTCGGTACGGGCGAGCAGCTTCTCCCGCTGCGACCGCGCCGGCGGGTAGCCGAGACGGTCGACCGAGCAGAACGTCGCAACTGTGAGCGCTTCGGTCTCCCGGAGGGCCAGGTACGAGAGGGAGGGCAGCCCTGGCTCGAAGGCGTGGACGAGGTCGAAGCGCCCGCGCGCCAGCGCCAGCCGCAGGTTGGCGCGCACGCCGACCGGCACTCCCATCTGAGAGCGTCGCGAGATCGGCACCGCAGGGCCGACGGCGACGACGTCGCGGGCCTCCCGGTGTCCGTGCACGACCCGGCGTCCGGCGAGCAGGTCGCCGGCGCGCGTTGACGGGGCGAGCACCGTCACCTCGTGTCCGAGCTCCCGCAGGGCGTCGGCGACGCCCGCGACGTGCTCGTTCACGTCGTGCGGCTGCGACCACGCAAACGGCGTTACGAAACACACCCGCACTGTGTCTGGCAGCGTACCGCCCGCAGGTCGTCTCTAGACCCTGGCGGCCTTCTTCGCCGGCGCCGTGCGGCGGTTGTGCTCGATGAACTGCTCGGAGAGCTCGTGCGCCTCGTCGTCGACGATCTGCTTCGGTGGCGACTTCATCAGGTAAGAGCTGGGCCCTTCGAGCGCACCCGCGATCCCGTTGTTCAGCGCGAGCTTCGCCAGACGGACGGCGTCGATCACGATGCCGGCCGAGTTGGGCGAGTCCCAGACCTCGAGCTTGAGCTCGACGTTGAGCGGCACGTCGCCGAACGACGAGCCCTCCATACGGATGTAGGCCCACTTGCGGTCGGTCAGCCAGGGCACGTAGTCGGACGGGCCGACGTGGACGTTGCCGGGCCCGAGGTCGTAGTCGAGCATCGAGGTGACGGCGTTCGTCTTCGAGATCTTCTTCGACTCGAGGCGCTCGCGCTCGAGCATGTTCAGGAAGTCCGAGTTGCCGCCGACGTTCAGCTGCATGGTCTTGTCGAGATGCACGCCGCGCTCGCGGAAGAGCGAGGTGAGGACGCGGTGGGTGATGGTCGCGCCGACCTGAGACTTGATGTCGTCGCCGATGATCGGGACGCCGGCCTGCTCGAACCGTCGCTGCCAGTAGGCCTCCCGCGCGATGAAGACCGGCATGCAGTTCACCATCGCGCAGCCGGCCTCGAGGATCTGCTCGGCGTACCACTTCGTGGCCATCTCCGAGCCGACGGGCAAGTAATTGACGACGACGTCGACGTCTCGCTGCTTGAGGATCCCGACCACGTCGTCGGTCTCGCCGGGCGCCTTCTCGACGACCTGGGAGAGATACTTGCCGATCCCGTCGTGGGTCATCCCGCGGGAGACCTTCACGCCCGTCCTGGGGACGTCCGCGAACTTGATCGTGTCGTTCGGATGCGCCCAGATCGCGTCGGCGAGGTCGACGCCGACCTTGCCCTTGACGACGTCGAAAGCGGCCACGAACTCGATGTCGGAGATGTGGTAGCCGCCGAGGTTGACGTGCATCAGGCCCGGAACGAACTGGTCGTCATGTGCGTCCTTGTAGTACTCGACGCCCTGGAGCAGCGAGTTGGCGCAGTTGCCGACGCCGATGATCGCGACGCGCACCTTGTCGGCCGCGTGTCCGTCTCCGCTCGGGGTGTGCTTTCCGTTGGTCGTCATGGCTTCCTTTCGCTGCCCGAGACCTTCGGACAGGGTCTCGACGATGAGGTCGTTGGTGGTCTTCCGGCGCTCCCCGGCGCGGCGGGTGAGCCTGTCCTTCAACTCCTGCGGCATGCGGAGGAGCACGTCGCCGGCCGGGCGTGGAGGCGCACCTCGACGGCCGCTCGGCTGGAACGGAACTCCGAAGCGGGAGGCGAGGATCGCGACCGCGACATCGTTCAGGCTTGCCTTACGCGAGGCGACCTCGCGTGCGAGTCTGCGCTTTAGAGTGGGCGGCATGCGAACGAGCACGTCGCTGCGAAGCTCAGCCATCCGTGGAGTGATAGCACAGAAGTGCTATCGCACTGGGCCCTATCGGGACAATATCTGGCTACGGACCGATAGCACTCGCTGACCGACCGTGATCCATGCGGTAGCGGTGAGCGCAACGATCGCCCACGGGAGGACGCCCCAGGGCGCCAGCACGAGCCCTGCGGTGATCACAACCACGCGCTCGGCGCGTGAGCCGATTCCCACGTCTCCCCTGAGACCCAGCGCCTCGGCACGGGCGCGGGTGTAGGAGACGAGGAACGAGCCGGCAACGGCTGCGACCGCGACGACGACGAAGACGTCCTTGTTCTCGATCGCGAAGACGTACGCGATCGCCGCGAGCATGAACCCCTCACTGACACGATCGGTGGTGGAGTCGAGGAAGGCCCCGAACGGCGTGGACCTGCCGCCGGCGCGGGCAAGTGCCCCGTCGAGGATGTCGAGGATCGAGCCGGCGACGAAGATCGCGGCGCCGAGCCAGTAGAAGAGCATCTGGTTGTGCTGCTCGAAGGCGACGAGGATCGAGGCGACGGCGCAGAGGGTTACCCCGGTTGCGGTGAGCGCGTTCGGGGTGACGCGGGTTCGCGCGAGGCCGCGGATCGAACGGCCGGCAAGCGAACGGGCGCCGCTCGTATAGCCCTGCTTGATCGCGGCGGCCTTGGTCACTCCGTTTGACCGTACCAGCGGATCAGGCCGTGCGGGTTGCGCGATCGCCGTTGATGATCGAGCGGATGGTCTCCCACTTGTAGACGATCGTCATCGAGAAGAGCGCGAGGAGCATCCCCGCCAGGCAGTCGAGCCAGAAGTGGTTGCCGGTGGCCATCACGGCGAACCAGACCCAGGCGGGCCACACCATCCAGAACGCCTTCGCCCACCAGTGCTTGACCGTGCTCGCAAGCACGACGCCGACGATCAGCGAGTCGCAGGCGTGGAGGCTCGGCATCGCTGCGTACGGGTTTGCGGCGAGCTGGACGAGTCCGTCGGTGTGGCTGTCGACGAAGCCGACCCCGAGCAGCCGGGGCGGCGCCATCGGCATGAAGACGTAGCCGAAGAGGCCGAGCAGGTTGGCGAGCAGGATCGAGTTACGGAAGCGGATGAAGTGGTCGTGATGCCGGATGTAGACCCAGAGGAGCGTGAGCCCGACAACCGTGAACTCCGAGTTCCAGTACGTCCATGAGACGAGCTGCGCGAGCCAGTGGCGCTGGTCGACGAACTGCTGGAAAGTGAGCTCGTAGAGCCGGTTGGTGACGCCGGTCTCGAAGTGGAGGACCCAGAGGCCGTTCGAGAAGGCCCTCCCGGGATGACGGTCGCTGAAGCCACGTGCGACCTGATAGGCCAAGGCGAAGCCGAACCAGATCGCCATCTGGCGTCCCAGGTCTGCCCACCCACGCGGCAAGACGCGCCGCCCAGCTGCCACCACCGACGACACGCTGTGAGTTTACTAGATGGCTCGAACGGACTAATCGGGGCTACCGGTGGCCTTGCTGCGGCGAGAGCGCAAATTGCGGCTCCGAAGAGTCACTCGGACGAGTGATTGCCGAGCACCGGGCTTCGCTTCGACATAACTGCCATGGGGCTCGACCTTCGGCCTGCCGTCGATCCGTTGACCGGGTTCGGCAACCGCGTCGCACTGACGACACGTCTAGAGGATGCCGTCGACCCGGCGAGCGACCCGTCCGTGTTGGCGGTCTTCGGTCTGGACGGTCTGGACGAGTTCGAGAAGACGTATGGCGTCGCGAGCGCCGACAACGTGATCGCGCGGCTTGCCGAGGAGTTCGAGCGGATGGTCACGCCCGAAGGAGTCTGCTTCACGCCGAGGCGCCGCGAATTCTGCGCGGTCTTCGGGCTGCCGCTCACCTCGGTCTGGCCGATCCTGACCGCGACCGCGATCGCACTGCGGCGGGAGGGGGCGATGACGTTGATCCGGGCGTCGTTCGGCATCGCCGTGCTGCCCGAGCAGGCCGACGACGCGGTCGGCGCGCTCATCGTCGCCGACCGGAACCTGAACCAGGCGCGCCGGGCGCAGCGCAAGGTCAGATCGTCGATCTAGACGACTCAAGCGGAGCGGCCGCTGCCTCGTAGTGTCGGTCTATGCCGGTCCGAATGGAACGTCGAGCTGAGGAGAGCGTTCAAGGAACGTTCCTCCTTCAGCTCGACGACTAGGACGTAGGTAGATGTTCCGAGCTTCGCAGCTCAGCCGCAGGACGTGCCGCACCCGCTCACGGCTCGATGAGCTCGTGAACCGGGAACTCCTTCACGTCTGGAGGCCCCTGCAGCTCGACGCCGGCGGCGGCCATGCCTGCCTCGATCCGTGGCTGGAACGCGTCGAAGTCTGCCCGCGACTCCCAGAAATCGATGATCCCCCAGCCGCCGTCGATCGGCCCGGATGCATGGAACAGCAGGCCTGGTGGCGGCACGCGACCGGGGTTGATGTGATCGTGGGCAGTGTCGAACGCTTCCTGGCTGAGTCCGGGGAGCTTGATTCGGATGCCGACGGCCATTTGGATCTCTCCTCTCGTGAAACGAACGGGCGACGCACTCTACGTCCAAGCTCGTTCAGACGATGGATTCCAGGGTCGCGAGCCCGGGTTGGAAGGGTCAACCGCCGATGTACGACATCTCGACGCGCGGTGTGCCGTCGAGGTTCGTCGCCGCCGAACGGAGCTCGGAGTAGCGGTCGCCGCGGCCCTTCCAGATCCCGGCGAGGTGGTCGGCGAGCTCCTCGTCGGAGGCGCCGCCTCGGATGAGGCCGCGCAGATCATGGCCCCGTACGGCGAAGAGGCAGGTATAGAGCTTTCCTTCGGCCGAGATGCGTGAGCGGGTGCAGTCGCCGCAGAACGGCTGCGTCACCGAAGCAATGATGCCGAGCTCGCCCTTGCCGTCGGCATAGCGCCAGCGCTTGGCGACCTCGCCCGGGTACCGCGCCTCGGCCGGCTCGACGGGAAACACGGCGTTGACCAGGGAGACGATCTCGGCGGCCGGGACGACGTCATCCATCCGCCATCCGTTGGTCGCGCCGACGTCCATGTACTCGATGAAGCGGAGCGTGTCGCCTGTCTCGCGGAAGTAACGGGCCATCGGGACGATCTGATCCTCGTTGACACCGCGCTTGATGACGCAGTTGATCTTGACCGGGAGTCCCGCCGTGCGCGCCGACTCGATCCCCTCGAGCACCCGCTCGACCGGGAAGTCGACGTCGTTCATCGAGCGGAACGTCGCGTCGTCCATCGCGTCGAGGCTCACCGTGATCCGATCTAGCCCGGCCTCTTTCAGCGCCTGGGCCTTCCGCGGCAGCAGTGAGGCGTTGGTCGTCAGCGTGATCTCGGCGTCGAGCTCCGACAGCATCGCGATCAGCACCTCGACGTCCCGACGGACGAGAGGCTCGCCGCCGGTCAGCCGGAGCTTGTGGACACCGAGTCCGACCGAAACGCGGGCGACCCGCGTGATCTCGTCGAAGTCGAGGAGCTCCTTGCGGTCGAGGAACCGGTAGTCGTGTCCGAACACCTCCTTCGGCATGCAGTACGTGCAACGGAAGTTGCAGCGATCCGTGACCGAGATACGGAGGTCTCGAAGGGGCCGGTCGAAGGCGTCGAGAGCCTGCGACATCCGTGAACAGATTAGCGTGCGGCCGATGTCACGCCATGTTCACAGGCTGACCACTACGTCGGCGCCGGCCCTGCCGGCCCTTGTCGCCGTCACCGCGGTGTGGGGGCTGACGTTCGTCCAGGTCAAGGACGCCGTCGCGGTCTACCCGCTCTTCCCGTTCCTGGCGCTCCGGTTTGCGATCGCGTCGCTCGTGCTGGCGCCGTTCGCGGCACGCCGGCTGCGCCGGATCGGCCGGAGCGGAGCCGGGGCGGCCGCGATCGCAGGAGCGCTGCTCGCCGGCGGCTACACGCTTCAGACGCTCGGGCTGGAGCACACGACCGTCTCGAGCGCCGGGTTCGTCACCGGCACCTACGTCGTCCTGACCCCGCTCATCGCGTTTGCCTTCTTCCACGCGCGGATCGTTCGCCTGGTCTGGATCGGCGTCGCGCTCGCCACCCTCGGGCTCGGGCTTCTGGCCGGCGTCCACGGCGGGGGGCTCCGCGGCGACCTGCTCGTGCTCGCGGGCGCAGCGGTCTACTCGCTCCAGATCGTCTTGATGGAGCGGTACGCGCCGCGCTACGACGTGCTCGGGTTCACGTTCTTCGAGATGCTCGTCGCCTTCGGCCTCTTCGCAGTGTTCGCCGTTCCGACCTTCGAGGCGCCGCGCGGCTGGACCGTGTGGGGCGCTCTGCTCGTGACCGGCGTCTTCGCAAGCGCCTTTGCCTTCCTCGTCCAGACGTGGGCGCAGCGGAGGACGAGCGCGACGCAGACGGCGCTCGTGTTCACGCTCGAGCCTGTCTGGGCCGCGCTCTTCGGGTACTGGCTCGCCGGCGACCGGCTGGGAGCGGCGGGCTGGGCGGGTGCCCTCGCGATCATGGCGGGAATCGTCGTTGCGGGTCGGGGAGACCGGGGTCCTGCCCTGCTCTCCGGCCGCGTCGAGCCAGGTTCGTGATCCCCGTCCTCCTCGCGGCTGCCGCAGCGGCCTCCTTCGGGGCGATGACCGTTGCGATCCGGCTCGGGTTGCGGGACGGCGGCAGCGCGGTCCGCGCCTCGCTCGCAACCCTGATCGTCGCGTTCACGCTGACGTTCACCGCCTCGCTCGTGCGCCACGAGTACGCGAACGCCTGGAAGTTCTTCCTCGCAGGCCTTCTGGCGCCGGGACTGTCGCAGATCCTCTTCACCCGCTCGGTGAAGGAGGTGGGTGTCTCGCGCACCTCTGTGGCAGCCGGGACGGCGCCGCTCTTCGCGCTCGTGATCGCGTTCACCTTCCTCGGGGAGCCGGTCGAGGCGGGGCTGATCGTGGGCGCGCTACTGATCGTCGCCGGGGGGACGTTGCTGATCGGCGAGCGCGACCGGCCCGGCCGGGTGCCGGCCCGCGCGCTCTCGTACGCGGTCGCAGCCGCCGCGATGTTCGCCACCCGCGACAACATCGTGAGGGCGCTCCATGCCCACGCCAATCCGCAAGCGGCGGCCGCAGCGGCGATGCTCGCCGGTGTCCTCGTCGGAGTCGCGACCATCCGTGCGCTGCCCACCCGGCGCGAGCTCCTCGACATGACGCCCGCCGGACTCCTCTTCGGAGTCTCGTACCTCTGCACGTTCGCGGCCTACTTCCGAGGCCGTGTCTCGGTGGTCTCGCCGCTGATCGCCACCGAGGCGCTGTGGGGGATCGGGCTCGCGGCGATCGTGTTCGGGAGCGCAGAGCGCATCGGGGTGCGGGTCGTGGTCGGCGGGGCTGTGATCGTCGCGGGCGGGATCCTGATCGGCCTGACGGCGACCTCCTAGGATCTGCTATAAAGACGCTTAGATTTTCTCAGTGACAACAGACGTTGGGAGGAGAACAGGCAGATGGCGAAGACGATCGGTATCGACCTCGGTACGACGAACTCGTGTATGGCGGTGCTCGAAGGCGGCGAGCCGACCGTGATCGCGAACGCCGAGGGCGGGCGGACGACTCCGTCCGTCGTCGGCTTCGCGAAGGACGGTCAGCGGCTTGTCGGCTCCCCGGCCCGCCGACAGCAGGTGACGAATCCACAGAACACCATCTTCTCGATCAAACGCTTCATGGGCCGGAAGTTCGACGAGGTCTCGGAGGAGATGAAGATCGTCCCCTACGAGGTCGTCAAGGGCCCCAACGACGACGTGCGCGTGAAGGCAGGCGGCAAGGAGTACGCGCCGCCGGAGATCAGCGCGATGATCCTCCAGAAGCTCAAGACCGACGCCGAGTCGTACCTCGGCGAGCCTGTCACCGACGCGGTGATCACCGTGCCCGCGTACTTCAACAACGCCCAGCGCGAGGCGACGAAGGACGCCGGCAAGATCGCCGGCCTCAACGTCCTGCGCATCATCAACGAGCCGACCGCGGCCGCGCTCGCGTACGGCCTCGACAAGGAGGGCGCCGAGCAGACGATCCTCGTCTTCGACCTCGGCGGCGGGACTTTCGACGTGTCCGTGCTCGAGCTTGGCGACGGCGTGTTCGAGGTCAAGTCCACCAACGGCGACAACCACCTGGGGGGCGACAACTTCGACAAGGCGATCGTCGACTGGATGGTCGCCGAGTTCAAGCGCGACCAGGGCATCGACCTTGCCGCCGACCCGATGGCGCTCCAGCGCCTGTACGAAGCAGCCGAGAAGGCGAAGATCGAGCTGAGCTCGACCATGTCGACGCAGATCAACCTGCCCTTCATCACGGCTACGGCCGAGGGCCCGAAGCACCTCGACCTGCAGCTGACCCGCGCCAAGCTCGATGAGCTGACGCACGAGCTGCTCGAGCGCACGGTGGCGCCGACCCGGAAGGCCCTCGACGACGCCGGCCTCGATGCCTCGAAGATCGACCACGTCATCCTGGTCGGCGGCATGACCCGCATGCCGGCGGTGCAGGCGAAGGTCAAGGACCTGATCGGCAAGGAGCCCCACAAGGGCGTCAACCCCGACGAGGTCGTCGCGGTTGGCGCCGCGATCCAGGGAGGGGTGCTCAAGGGCGAGGTCAAGGACATCCTGCTGCTCGATGTGACGCCCCTGTCGCTTGGGATCGAGACCAAGGGCGGCGTGATGACCCGGCTGATCGAGCGGAACACGACCATCCCGACGCGCAAGGCGGAGACGTTCACGACTGCCGAGGACAACCAGCCCTCGGTCGAGGTGCACGTGCTCCAGGGCGAATCGGAGATGGCCGCGTACAACAAGACGCTCGGCAAGTTCCAGCTCGTCGGCATCCCGCCGGCGCCGCGGAACGTGCCCCAGGTCGAGGTCGCGTTCGACATCGACGCCAACGGGATCATCAACGTCTCGGCCAAGGACCTTGGCACCGGCAACGAGCAGCAGATCAAGATAGAGGGCGGTTCGGGCCTGAAGGAGGACGAGGTCCAGAAGATGATCAAGGAGGCCGAAGCGCACGCCGGCGAGGCGCACAAACTGCGCGAGCTCGCCGATGCGCGCAACGAGGCCGAGGCGCTCGCCTACCAGACCGAGAAGTCGCTCAAGGAGCATCGCGACAAGCTCGACGGCTCGGTCGCCTCGACCGTCGAGGGTCGGATCATGGAGCTACGCGGCGTGCTCGAGTCGAGCGACGTCGGCGAGATCCGCGCCAAGCGCGACGCTCTCCAGGAGGCGTGGACCGAAGCCGCGTCGGCGATCTACGCATCGGCCTCCGCGTCGACGCCCCCGTCCGACGGCGGCTCCCCCGGATCTGACGACGAGGTGATCGAGGATGCCGACTACGAGGTCGTCGACGAGGGCGAGGAGGCCAAGACCTCTTGACCGACGAGCAGGCGAACGTCCGCCGGGAGGCGGAAACGGTCGAGGAGCCCGTCGAGATCGACGAGCTGGCCGAGGCGGCACGCCAGCGCGACGAGTACCTCGAGGCGCTTCAGCGTCTGAAGGCCGAGTTCGACAACTACCGCAAGCGAGTCGCGCGCGAGGAGCAGCAGCTCGTCGCACGCGCCTCCGAGCGGCTTGTGAAGCAGCTCCTGCCGATGCTCGACGACCTCGAGCGGGCCGTGGATGCCGCCGTCGAGCACGGTGAGATCAAGCTCGCCGACGGAGTGCGCCTCGTGCAGCGTTCGCTCGCGAACATGCTCACGCGCGAGGGGCTCGTCGAGGTCGAGACCAACGGTAGCTTCGACCCCCACACGCAGGAGGCGCTGCTGAGCCAGCCCTCCGACGAGCCGGAGGGGACCGTGATCCAGGTGCTGCAGAAGGGCTACCGCCTCGGCGATCACGTCCTGCGCCCCGCCCGCGTCGTCGTCAGCTCGGGGTTGCCGGAGGCGAAGCCGCCTGTCCGCGACAGCGGACCAGGGGAGGGGGTGTAAGGGGGAACCCGGAGTTCCCCCTTGGCTCACCCATCCATGGCCGAGTCCTATTACGAGACACTCGGCGTCGCGAAGAACGCGTCGGCCGACGAGCTGAAGAAGGCCTACCGCAAGCTGGCCAGGCAGTATCACCCGGACAAGAACCCGGGCGATGCCGAGGCCGAGCGGAAGTTCAAGGACGTCCAGGCGGCCTACGACGTGCTCTCCGATCCCGAGAAGCGCAAGGATTACGACACGTTCGGGTCGGCGAACGGTCGACCCGGGCCGACGAACGTCGACTTCGGCGACTTCGATCTGGGCGACATCTTCGGCGGGTTGTTCGGGGGCCGTGGCCGTGGTCGCGAGCAGGCGCAGCGGGGCCAGCGCGGCTCCGACGTCGAGGTGGAGGTGCGTGTCTCGTTCGAGGACTCCCTCAAGGGCCTTCAGACGACGGTGCCCGTGACGCTCGAGCTTGCGTGCCACACCTGCCACGGGACCGGCGCTGCGCCGGGGACGGCGCCGAAGCGCTGCCCCCAGTGCAACGGCACCGGCGTGGTGGCGACCTCGCAGGGGCTGTTCGCGCTCCAGCAGCCGTGCCCCAACTGTCGCGGCAACGGGACGATCGTCGACACTCCGTGTCCGACCTGCCACGGCTCCGGTCGTGAGCGACGCACGAAGCGCTTCACGGTCCGGATCCCGGCCGGCGTCAAGGACGGAACCAAGATCAAGCTCAAGGGCAAGGGCGAGGCGGGCTGGGGCGGAGCGCCGGCGGGCGACCTCTACGTCGTGACTCGGGTCGAGCCCTCGAAGCTGTATGAGCGTCGCGGCGACGATCTCGTGCTGGACGTTCCCGTCACCTTCAGCGAGGCCGCGCTCGGGGCGACGGTCGAGATTCCGACGCCGGAGGGCCGCGTCTCGCTCAAGGTGCCGTCGGGCTCTCAGGACGGGAAGCTGCTCCGGGTGAAGGGTCGCGGGTCGCCGAAGCTGAACGGCTCGGGGCAGGGCGACCTGCTCGCACGGCTGCGGATCAGCGTGCCTTCGAAACTGACGAAGGCCGAGCGCGAGGCGTTGGAGAGCCTCGGCAAAGCGTCTCATTCCAACCCGCGCGAGAGGCTGTTCGGATGACGACCGAGCACGTCTTCGTGATCGCCGGCCTCGCGCGACGCCGCCGGAGGCGGTTGTGACCGAGCCCGCCGAGAACGTCGACGCGTCACGCCCGCGCTACATGATCTCGATCGCGGCCGAGCTCGTCGGCATGCACCCGCAGACCCTGCGGATCTACGAGCAGAAGGGCCTTGTGCTTCCGCGGCGGACTGCCGGCAACACGCGGCTGTACTCGGACGAGGATGTCGCGCGCTTGCGCCTGATCCAGCGTCTGACCACCGAGATCGGACTCAATCTCGCCGGGGTCGAGCGCGTGCTCTACCTCGAGGACGAGCTCGTGCGCATGCGCCGCCGTCTCGACCGGATGGAGCGCGAGATGCGCGAGACGATCGACGAGGTGCACCGCCAGTACCGGCGCGACCTCGTCCTCTACCGGCCGCCGCAACCCCCGGCTACCAGGAGCTGACGCAGATGGACTTCAACAGATTGACGATCAAGGCACAGGAAGCGGTCGGCGCTGCGCAGGAGCAGGCGCGGCGGCGCGGGAACCCGGAGATCTATCCCGAGCATCTGCTGCTGGCGCTGCTCGACCAGGAGCTCTTCGCCGACTGGCAGGGCCTGCGGGCAGAAGCGGAGCAGATGCTCGCAGCGCGCCCTGCCGCGACGGGCGCGGGGAACGTCCAGCCGCGAATCTCGAACTCGCTCACAGAAGTCCTCGACGAGGCCGACGACGAGCGCGCGAAGCTGGAGGACGACTACCTCTCGACCGAGCATCTGTTCCTCGCACTCGAGCCGGTCCCGAGAGAGGACATCCTCGCCTGGATCCGGAAGGTACGAGGAGGTCAGCGCGTCACCTCGCAAGATCCGGAGGGCAGCTACCAGGCCCTGGAGAAGTTCGGGCGCGACCTCACCGAGGCCGCCGAGGCGGGCAAGCTCGATCCGGTGATCGGGCGCGACGAGGAGATCCGCCGCGTGATCCAGATCCTGTCGCGCCGGACGAAGAACAACCCCGTTCTGATCGGAGAGCCGGGTGTCGGCAAGACGGCGATCGCCGAGGGGCTCGCGCAGCGGATCGTCGCCGGCGACGTTCCCGAGGGACTGAAGGACCGCAAGGTCTGGTCGCTCGACATCGGCGCCCTACTCGCCGGCTCCAAGTACCGGGGCGAGTTCGAGGAGCGCCTCAAGGCGGTGCTGACCGAGATCAAGGAAAGTGAGGGACGCGTCGTCCTCTTCATCGACGAGCTGCACACGATCGTCGGCGCCGGCGCCGCCGAGGGCGCCGTCGATGCCGCGAACCTGCTGAAGCCGATGCTCGCCCGGGGAGAGCTGCGCTGCATCGGAGCAACCACGCTCGATGAGTACCGCAAGCACATCGAGAAGGACGCCGCCCTCGAGCGCCGGTTCGCGCCGGTCTTCGTCGACGAGCCGTCGGTCGAGGACACGATCGCGATCCTGCGCGGCCTGAAAGAGCGCTACGAAGCCCATCACGGCGTCCGCATCCGCGATGCGGCGCTCGTCGCCGCGGCCGTGCTCTCACACCGGTACATCGCCGACCGGTTCCTGCCCGACAAGGCGATCGACCTCGTCGACGAGGCCGCCTCGAGCCTGCGGATGGAGATCGACTCCTCGCCGATACAGCTCGATGAGGCGAACCGTCGCGTGATGCAGCTCGAGATCGAGCTCGCGGCGATGACGAAGGAGTCGAAGCATGTTCGCGAGCCCGTCGAGCGCGCGTTGGCCGAGGCGAAGGAAGAGCGGGATGCGCTCGCCGCCCGCTGGGCGACGGAGAAGGAGGCACTCGAGCGGATCAAGGACGCGACCCGACGGCTCGACGAGCTGAGGATGGAGGCCGAGCGCGCCGAGCGCGAGGGCAACCTCCAGCGCGTCGCCGAGATCCGGTATGGCGAGATCCCGGAGCTCGAGCGCGAGCTCGCCGAGCACCGAGGGCCCGAGCATCCGATGGTCAAGGAGGAGGTCGACGAGGACGACGTCGCCACGGTCGTCGCCCGCTGGACCGGCATCCCGGTCGACCGGCTGCTCGAAGGAGAGACCGAGAAGCTGATCCATATGGAGGAGCGCCTGCACGGGCGGGTGATCGGCCAGGACGAAGCGGTCTCCGCCGTCGCGAACGCCCTGCGACGCGCCCGCACCGGGCTCCAGGATCCGAACCGGCCGATCGGCTCGTTCGTCTTCCTCGGTCCCACCGGTGTCGGGAAAACGGAGCTTGCCCGCGCCCTCGCCGAATTCATGTTCGACGACGAGCACGCCATGGTGAGGCTCGACATGAGCGAGTACCAGGAACGCCACACGGTCGCCCGCCTGATCGGCGCCCCGCCTGGCTATATCGGTTACGACGAGGGCGGGCAGCTCACCGAGGCCGTGCGCCGCCGGCCCTACACGGTCGTGCTCCTCGACGAGATCGAGAAGGCGCACGCCGAGGTGTTCGACGTGCTGCTGCAGGTCCTCGACGACGGCCGACTGACCGACGGCCAGGGCCGCACCGTCGACTTCCGGAACACCGTGCTGATCATGACCTCGAACATCCGGAGCGTCCAGGCGATGCGCGAGCATTTCCGCCCCGAGTTCCTGAACCGGATCGACGAGATCGTCGAGTTCCGGCCGCTTTCACGTGAGCAGCTGGGGGAGATCGTCGAGTTGCAGCTCGCGCGACTTCGGGAGCGGCTGGCCGAGCGCGAGCTCGAGCTCGAGCTCACGGACGGCGCGAAGGAGGCGATCGCCGAGGCCGGCTGGGATCCGTCATACGGGGCGAGGCCGCTGAAGCGTGCGATCCAGCGCTTGCTCGAGAACCCCCTCGCGATCCGGCTCCTGGAGGGGGACTTCGCGGCGGGCGACGTGATCCTCGTCGACGCTCAGAACGGCGACCTGGTCTTCGCCAGGGCGACCGCCATGGCCGCCGAGCCGGCCTAGAGCTCCCCGAGCTCGACGTCGTCGAGGAATTCGGCCTCGCCCGTGACAGGCGGTGCGCCGTAGGCGAAGACGACCGTGTCGACGTCGCTTTCGTTCCGCAGCTGAATCCCCGTGCCTCCCGGTTGCACGGAGACGACGCTCATCGGCCCGAGGTCGAAGCGCTCGGGCGGGTCGCCGAGGAGCACCGTCAGCGTCCCCTCGAGAACCACGAACACCTCCTCCTGTGTCTTCTCGATGTGGCGGCGGCCGCGTGACCCGGCCGGGATCCGCCAGATCCGCGCACGTGACTCGGCGAGCTCCGCCGCGGTCGTGATGTCGACGGTGTGACGCGGCGTCCCGCCGCCGATGTCGGGCCGCTCCTCCCACGAGTGCTCGGAGCCTGATACGACTGAATACGACATGGCCGGATCCAATCACACGGATTCCTCTCACACCAGTCTCCTCACATCGGCATCCGCTGGCGTCATGTGTTCACCGCCTTCGGCGTCGCGGTCGCGGTGACGGTGAAGTCGGCGGAGTTGACATTGGTGTCGTGGCCGTCCGGGATTCGGGCGAGGCTCGATCCAGGCGAGGCCGTGGCAGGAGGCGCAGCCCCCGGCGAGCCCTCGACTAGCGCGTTGGTCGCGGTGCCCCAGCCGACGCCGTCGACGAGAGCTCCGGACGCGTCCCGCAGCCCGACCCCTCCGCCGCCGGCGGCCAGCCCGGTGGAGAAAGACTGGTCGGGCGGGCTCGACCCTGCGTAGGCGCTGCCGGCCAGCAGGTAGAAGGCTCCGGCTGCGAGGGTGGTCCCGGCAGGGATCGTGGCGAGCGACGTGTCGGAGGTGCCCGCTGCCGACCGGTAGACGACCTTCCAGCCGCTGATGTCGGCCGGCGCGTTCCCGGTGTTCGCGAGCTCGACGAACTCGTCGGCTGCTGATCCCGAGGTTCCCGTCTGGACCTCGTTGATCCGGACGACCGCTTGCCCTGACGGCCCCGGCCCGTCGCCGGATGCGCAGGTGAGCGTCACCGTGCCCGACGCGTCGTAGGCGATTCGAACGATCCCGCTCGCGCCGCAGCGAACTCCGGAAAGATCGTCGAGCGACGAGAGCCCCGACCCGGGATCCCCCTTGGGGCCCTGGTCGCCTTTCGGCCCGGTGTCGCCCTTCGGCCCCTGCGGGCCAGCCGGTCCGGCAGGCCCGGCCTGGCCCGCGGGGCCGGTCAGTCCCTCGGGCCCGGGCGGTCCGGGGATCCCTTGCGCGCCCGTGGTTCCCGTCTCGCCTCTCGGTCCCACCGGGCCGATCGGACCGGCTGGCCCGGCGGGTCCCTGGCTGCCGCTTGCCCCGGCCGGTCCGGCCGGGCCCGCTCCTCCGACGGCGCCGGTCGCGCCGGTGGCGCCCACCGCTCCGGCCGGACCGGTAAGGCCTGTCGACCCAGCGGGTCCCAACGGCCCGACGGGTCCAGCCGGTCCGGCGGGCCCGACCGGGCCCGCCGGACCGGTCGCACCCGCCGGTCCTGCAGGTCCGACCGGTCCCGCGGGTCCGGCGGGCCCGGTGGGCCCCTGGGGGCCGGTTGGCCCAGGCGGCCCTGCGGGGCCCTGCGTTCCGGCGACACCGCGTGCGCCGTGTCGCCCAACGTGACCACGCGGTCCCACGGGCCCGCGCAGCTCACGCTGGTCAGCCAGCCGGATGCCCGAAGCGACGGTACGACGGCACGATGGGGTTGCGGGCAAAGAACTCGGGATCCCGCACAGGGCGGCGGAATCGGCTACGGCAGTGGTTCCGCTTCCGTGTATTGCAAACGCCACCCCGCCGGCAGTTGCGAGCGCCGCCACCACGATCGCGAGCGGCCGGATCGATCCAGGTCTCATCTCGGGCTCCCTCCGTAAGTTGTCAAGAAAGACAACAGAATACTTCGCCGTACCCGAGCGCGCAAGAGCTCGCCGCCGGGCGTTACAGAATCGTCTCGAAGCCGTTACAGAGCTCGCGCCTCGTCTACCGTCCGTTCCGTGCTTGTGGTTGCTGCGACTCCCGCGGAGCTCGAATTCGTCGGTGGTGCCGATACGTTCGTTTGCGGGTTCGGCCCGGTCGAGGCCGCCGTCTCGACTGCGAGGGCGCTCGCGACCCGCCGGTACGACACCGTCCTGCATATCGGAATCGCCGGCGCGCGAAGGCTTTCCCCGGGGACGATCGTCATCGGGACCGAGGCTGTCTACTGCGATCTCGTCGATCCCGGAAGCAGCTTCCCCAGAATCGACCGCGTGACTGCCGACCCGGCGCTTCTCACCGCCGCTGCGCGCGCTCTTCCGGAAGCTCAGGTCGTGCCGATCGCGACGACTGCGAGGGTTGGCGGCGGCAGGGGCTGCTGCGAGGTCGAGGGGATGGAGGGCTTCGGCGTGCTGCGCGCGGCCGAGATGGCCGGCGTTCCGGCGCTCGAGTTGCGCGCGATCTCGAACCGCCTCGACGACCCAAGGGCTGAATGGCGGATCGACGATGCCATCGCCGCACTCGCGCTCGCCGTGCCACGCGTGCTCGAGGCTCTCGATGCGTGACCTGCCGCCACCGCTGCCGCCGCGCGAGCGGACGATCGGTCAGTTGATCGCTGAGGCGATCCGTGCCTACGGGAATCGATTCTGGAGGGTGCTCCCGCTCGGCCTCCCTCTCGCGATCGTCGATCAGGCGTGTGCGGGACAGCCGCTCGGCGCCCAGGTGCTCATCTACTGGGCCGCCGCCCCGCTCTTCGTCGCCGCCTTCGTGCAGGGCTGCGTGATCGTCTACGACGCGAGCTGGAAGTGGACGGCTTTCGGAGTCGGGCTGTTGATCTATGCCGTGTTCCCGCCGCTCAGGGCCGCCTACCTCATTCCCGGGCTCGCGTGGTTCGCATTCATCGGGCTCGCCGTGCCGGCCGCCCTGGTCGAGAGACGGCGCTTCCGCGACGCGCTCGTGAGAGGACGCGAGCTCGGAACGGCCGACTACTTCCATGCTCTCGGCTCGCTCGCCGCCCTCGTTATCGGAGTCGGCGTGGCCGAGTACGCGCTCGAGTTCCTCCTTCGCTCGCAGAGCGACAGCGGGCTCCGCGTCGCGGTGTTTCTCGCTGACCTGGTGCTGAGCCCGCTCCTCTACCTGGGCGGCGCGCTCCTCTACGAGGACCAGGTTGCCCGGGTAGGCTCGCCGCGACACCAGCGAAGGAGACGCCGACATGCCGACCTACATCCTCCTCTCGACGCTGACACAGCAGGGCGTCCAGACCCTGAAGGCCACTCCTGAGCGCCTCCTCCAGGTCAACAAGGACATCGAGGAGCTGGGCGTGCGCGTGCTCCACCAGTGGGCGACACTCGGCGAGTTCGACTTCGTCAACGTCGTCGAGGCGCCCGATGTGGAGACGATCGCCAGGGCGTCGATCTCGATCGCGGCTCGAGGCTCGGTGAGGATCGAGACGCTGCCGGCGCTCGACATCGACGAGTTCCTGAGAAATTTCTAGAAAGACTCAGGATCGGCCGTTCCGGACAGTTGCCCGCATGCAGCAACGGCGGTAGAACTTCGCAGTCCCATGCGCGACCCTAGGATCGACGAATATGCGCGCCTGCTCGTCGATCGCTCGGTCGGCGTCCGGCCGGGCTGGCAGGTCCTCGTCCGCTCGACCCCGCTCGCCCGCCCGCTCGTCGACGCGGTTCAGGAGCAGATCGCCCGCCGCGGCGCCTACCCTCTCGTCCAGCTTGCCTGGGAGTCGGTCGGAGGCCCGTTCGCGCGCGAGGCTCCTCTCGATCTGCTGTCGCGGCCGGCGCCTCTCCAGCTGCGCGTCTGGGAGGAGTGCGACGCGTTCATGACCATCACGGCCCCGGAGAACGCCCGCGAGGGCTCCGATCTCTCTGACGAGCGCCGCCGGATCCTCCAGCGGCGGATCGAGCCGCTCCGGCGCCGGCAGATGGCGATGGAGGTGCCGTGGGTGATTTGTGAGTACCCCACGAACGCGGCGGCGCAGGAGGCCGGGATGACGCTCGAGGAGTACGAGGAGTTCGTCTACGGCGCCGTCCTGCTCGACTGGGACGCCGAGGTCGAGCGGATGGAGCGCATCGCGGCGATCTTCGACTCTGCCGACCAGGTACGGATCGTGGGGGAGGGGACCGACCTGACGTTGTCCCTCGCCGGCAGGGCCGGCGCGATCGAGGACGGCCACATCAACATGCCTGGAGGAGAGGTCTTCTACTCTCCGGTCGAGGACTCGGCCGAGGGTGAGGTCCTTTTCTGCGAGTTCCCGGCCGTCTACGGCGGCCACGAGGTCTCCGGCGTCCGCTTCTGCTTCCGCCGGGGCCGGATCGAAGATGCGAGCGCGTCGTACGGCGAGGAGCTGCTCCTCCGGACCCTCGACACCGACGAGGGCGCCCGCCGCCTCGGCGAGCTCGGAATCGGCTGCAATCCCGGAATCCAGCGGTTCACGAAGAACGTCGGCTTCGACGAGAAGATCGACGGGACGATCCACCTCGCGATCGGCAACTCCTACTCGGCCAACGGCGGCAAGAACGTCAGCAGCGTTCACTGGGACATGGTCAAGGACCTCCGCTCCGGCGGCCGCATCTACGCCGACGACACGCTCGTGCAGCAAAACGGCCGCTGGCTCGGCGAAATCGGCTAGAAGGCCGCGGCGATCTCGCCCGCGAGCCCGGCGTTGCCGACGATCAGGTCACGGTTGGCGCGAAGCGTCCGGCCGCCGCTCTCGCTGTGCAGGCGGGAGAGGACGAACGGTGTCACCGCGCCGCCCCTGATCCCGGCGGCAGCGGCCTCGGCGAGAGCCTGCTCGATCAGAGGCTCGACGTCGTCGAGGCTCTCGTCGGGCGGGCGACCGAGCAGCAGCCCGCGTCCGCCGAGCTCCCAGTGGGCCGAGGCGATTCGCGCCGCCTCGGTCACACCTTCGACCCGGGCCGAGACGGGCGGTCCTCCGCGTGCCGCGTAGAAGAGCGGCAGCTCGTCGGTCCTCCAGCCGAGAACGGGGACGCCGAGGGTCTCGAGCAGTTCCGCGGTGGCAGGCACGTCGAGCAGCGACTTGACCCCCGAGGAGACGACCAGAGCCTGTGTGCGCGCGAGTGCCTCGAGATCGGCGGAGACGTCGGGCGGGTCCGGCCAGCCGCGGTGTACGCCTCCGAGGCCTCCCGTCGCGATCACGGCGATGCCGGCGGCGCGACCGAGGGTGAGCGTTCCGCCTACGGTCGTCGCGCCGACCGCGCCCTGCACCACCGCCGCGGCGAGGTCACGCGGCCCCACCTTGCGCGCCTCGGCGCCGAATCGCGCGAGCTCCGCGCCGTCGAGTCCCACCACTGCCTCGCCATCGATCACCCCGATCGTGGCGGGCACCGAGCCGCCGTCGCGAACGGCGCGCTCAGCGGCCAGCCCGACCTCGACGCCCTCTCCGGGCGGGAACCCGTGTGCCACCAGGGTCGTCTCGAGCGCGACCACGCCCGAGCCCCGCAGCAGCGCGTCGCGAACCTCCTCCGCGATCCTGATCACGGCATCGCCCCGAGCTTCGCGCAACACCGGGCGGCTGCCGCCAGCCCGACCTCGAGACCGCCGACGAGAAAACCCGCTGCGAAGGCGTCGCCCGCTCCGGTGGAATCGACAACCTCGGCTTGGTGGGCTTGGTGCTCGACGCCCGAGACGACGACGCCCGCGGCGCCGCGCTTCACGATCCAGTTCGCGTCGAGCCGCCCGAACGTCTCGCGCTCGCGCTCGGTGGCGAATGCGATCTCCGGCCCGCAGCTCCGCACTCGCGCACGATACGCATCGTCGATCAGGCTCCACGAGGAGAGGTCGACGGAGATTCGCGCCCCTGCGGCTCCGGCGAGCTCGACTGCGCGCTCTGCCGCCGACGCGGCGGGGTCACGTAGCAGTGCGTATCCCGAGAGATGGAGCACGTCGCAGTCGAACCACCTCGGGTCGAGCTCGTCCGGGGCGAGCTCCGTCGCCGAGCCCCGGTCGGATGCCATCGACCGCTCGCCGCTCGAAGCGATCGAGACCACCACCCCGCATCGTCCCGAGACCGGCCCGGCGAGCTCGACACCCCGCGACGCGAGCTCTCGTGCCGCAAGCTCGCCGGCGGCGTCGGCGCCGCGCTTGCCGACGAAGCGTGCCTCAGCGCCGAGCGACGCTGCCCACGCCGCGACGTTCGCCGCCTGCCCGCCCGCGCCGACGCGGGTGAGGGCCGCCTGGTCGTCGCCCGGCACGAGGGCTTGCTCGAGCGAGACGACGACGTCGAGGATCAGGTCTCCGAGCGAGACGAGACGCACGCGTACGATGGTCTCATGCAGGACGCTCGTGGGCGGCAGGCGACGGGAGGGCGGCGAAGTAGGCTGCGGTCGTTCGCGCTCGGCGGAGTCGTCGGCGCTGCGGGAGCCATTGCCACCGCTCGGCGCCTCCGACGCTCGCACGGCGCCAGGGCGATTGCCGGACTCTCGGCCTTCGAGGACGCACCCTGCTTCGACAAGCTCCACGATCCCGGGCATGCAGGCGAGGCCGGCGCGCCGCCCACGGCGTAGCTGTTCCGCGCTACCCTTCCGCGTCCATGCCGATCTACGAGTACAAGTGCCCGAAGGGGCACCTACTCGAGGTGTTCCACGGCATGAACGAGCCGGGCCCTCGAACGTGTGAGGTCTGCGGGGCCGCACCGCTCGAGCGGGTGCTTCACCCGGTTGCCGTCCACTACAAGGGCTCCGGCTTCTACTCGACCGACTACGGGCGGGGAGGCAGGAAGGCCGCAAAGGACTCGGGCTCCACGGACTCCAGCGGGGGCGGCGGAGGTAGCTCCGGCGGCGGCGACTCGTCGGGCGGCGGTTCTACCGACAGCTCCCCGTCGGCCTCCAGTTCGGACTGAATCAGTTCAGGGGGTGCCCGGTCCTGCAGCCGGGACCGTAGGTCGACGTCGGCGGTTGAGGGGCCGAGAGACCGGCCCACATCGCGAGCGCGTTCCGGTTCTCCTCGGACGGAAGGATCACCGAGGAGCCGCCAACCGTCGTCACGTCGCCACCGAGGCGGCAATAGAGCGTGTGCGAGCCGGATGCCCGGAACTTGACCCAGCCCAGCTCCATCAGCTGCCAGGTCGAGAGGTCGGTCGTGAGCGGCTTCATCAGCGAGTTGCCGTCAAAGGGCAGGTCGAGCAGCGTGGACGTCGAGGTCAGCTTCGCGGTTGCCGCCTGCGTCACGGCCTGCTGGCGCGCCGCCCTGGTCAGGTCGTTGTCACCTGGATTGAGCTGGTTCTCGCGGATCCGCGAGTAGATCAGCGCCTGCTCGCCTGTCATGTGCTGAGTGCCGCGGCGGAAATGCCACCCTTTCCACTCCTGACAGCGAGCTTGCGTCGGGTAGGGGCAGTCGAATCGATTCGAGAGGATCGCCTCGGGCACGTTGATCGTGATCCCGCCCTCGGCGTCGATCAGGTCCTTGAAGCTGTTGAAGTCGACGATCACGACGTGGTCGACGGCGACTCCGGTGAAGTCGTGAACGGTCTTGATCGCGAGCGCAGGACCGCCGGCCTGGTAGGCGGCATTGATCTTGGCGTTCCCGACGCCCGGAACGTTCACGAGCAGGTCTCGCGGAATCGAGAGATAGGCGAGCCTGTGATGGGAGGGATCGGTGCGGACGAGCATGATCGAGTCCGAGTGCCGGTCGCCGCTCCGCCCTGCAGCAGTCGAGCTGTCGGTACCTAGAAGCAGGATCGTCGTGCCGTGGCTCAGCAGGAAGCCGTTGCTCGGGGCGAGTGCAGCCCGGGCACCGCGCGCCTGGTCGAAGCGCTTGTTCGCCGCCGAGACGCCCCTCTGGAAGGAGAGGAAGCCGGTGATCGCCCAAACGAGAAGCAGCACGACAAGCGTCAGTGCCACGAAAAGCGAGATCTGCTTCCAGCTCAGCCGGCCGAGGTTCAGACGCGGGAAGCGCCGAGGAGAAGCGCTGGTTGCCACGAGCTTCCTGGGCTCGGGACTCGGCTTCCCGGGTACCGCCGGCACCTTCCCCTTGACGCGACCACCTCGGTAGACGCGGTAGGGCTTGTCCTTCGGCGCCATCCGGCACAGTAGGGTACCCGCCGGTGAGTGGCCGGCGGGTGATCGGAGTCGATCTCGGAGGGACGAAGATCCTGGCCGGGATCCTCGACGAAGACGGGCGTCTCGAGGACGTGAGTGAGCAGGCGACGCCGGCGGTCTCGCAGGAAGAGTTGCTCGACGCCCTCGTCGAGACCGTCGAGGCGATGCGCGCGCCGGATCTCGAGGCAGTCGGTTTCGGTGTCCCGGCGCGGGTCGATCCGGGAACGGGGGTCGCACTCGGTGCCGTCAACACGCCGATCCACAACGTCGCCTTCTGCGAGGTGCTGACAGAGCGGCTCGGAATGCGCGTCGCGGCGATCAACGACGGCAGCGCGGCGGCGCTGGCCGAGTTCACTCACGGAGCCGGGCGGGGCTCACGAGACCTCGTCTTGCTTTCGCTCGGAACCGGCGTTGGCGGCGGACTCGTCTTCGACGGCAAGCTGTATCGAGGCTGGTCGGAGGTTGGCCATATGGTGATCGTCGAGGACGGCGAGCCGTGCCAGGGTGCTTGCACGGGTCGTGGACACGTCGAGTCGTACTGCTCCGGGCGGGCGGCAGATCGCCTCGCCCGCGAGCTGCTCGGGCCCTCGGCGACCGCTCACGATCTAGTTGCCCAGCGCCATCCGGCCCTGGGGCAGATCGGGCGCCATCTCGGCGCGGCGATGGCCTCTCTCGTCAACCTCTTCGACCCGGACATCGTGGTCGTCGGAGGAGGGTTCGGTGTGGCGGCCGGCAATCTGCTCCTGGATCCGGCGCGCGAGGTGCTGCGTCGCGAGGCTCTCGCTCCGGCCGGCGACCGGGTCAGGCTCGCCGTTGCCGAGCTCGGGCCCGAAGCGGGGCTGATCGGGGCTGGGCTCGTCGCCTTCGAGGCGTTGGAGTAGGGAGTCCGGTGCCGCTCGCGGTCTGCGCGACGCCGATCGGGAACCTCGGTGACGTGACGCAGCGCGTGATCGAGGAGCTTCGGACGGCCGAGCTCGTCCTCTGCGAGGACACGCGCCATACCAGGCGGCTTCTCGAGCGGCACGGGATCGACGCCCGCCTGCTCTCCTTCCACGAACACAACGAGGCCGAAAGGACGCTCGAGATCGTGAAGCGGCTGGAGGCGGGCAAACGGATCGCGCTCGTCTCGGATGCGGGGATGCCGGCGATCTCGGACCCCGGCTCGAGGCTCATTCGGGCTTCACTCGCCGCCGGCGTCGAAGTGACCGTGCTTCCGGGGCCCTCCGCGGTCGAGACGGCGCTCGTCGCGAGTGGACTCGTCGGCGATCGATACACGTTCATCGGGTTCCTCCCCCGCCGCTCGGGCGAGCTCGAGGCGCTCTGGGAGGACCTGCGCGGCGTGGCGTGGCCGGTGGTCGCGTTCGAGTCTCCGAAGCGTCTCCCGGCCTCGCTGCGGTCCCTCGCGGTCGCAGCGCCGGACCGGGAGGTCGCAGTCTGCCGGGAGCTTACGAAGCGCTTCGAGGAGATCGTGCGGGGTCCCGCTCTCGAGGTGGCGGCGCGGTTCGCCGACGCGCCGAAGGGGGAAGTCACCCTCGTTCTCGGTCCAGGACACGAGGTTCGGCAGGGGGACGATCTGGCGGTCGAGGTGGACGCTGTCGCACAGCTGGTTGCTGCCGGCGCTTCGCGCAAGGTGGCCGCGGAGGTCGTCTCGCGCCTCACCGGCGTGTCGCGGAACAAGCTCTACCGTGCGTCTCTCTAGAACGAGACTGTAATCTCTTTTGACAACGTCCGACTCCTCGTCTACTCTGCTCGAATCATTGCCTGAGTCGACAACAGTCTTCGACAACACAGAGGTGGTCCGATGCGTCGTTTCCTTCTTGTGCTCATTGCTGCGCCTGCACTGGCCGTGGCCGGTCCTGCTCATGCGTGGACCTGGCCGGCGAGCGGCCCTGTCCTGCTCGGCTTTTCCTTCGATTCGAGCGATCCCTACGCCGCCGGCCAGCACCGCGGGATCGACGTTGGAGGGGCTTCCGGCGAGGTGGTCGCGGCCCCCGTCCCCGGTGTGGTCACCTTCGCCGGCACGGTGCCGGGAAGCGGGAAGTCCGTGACCATCCTCACCGCAGACGGCTGGTCGGTGACCCTCACCCAGCTCGGGTCGATCGCGGTCGCCAAGGGTGCGGCGGTCGCAGAGGGCGACGGCGTCGGAACGATTGGCCCGAGCGAGGACCCCGAGGTGAGCAGTCCGTATGTCCAGCTCGGGGTGCGTCATGCCGACCAGGATCAGGGATACGTCGATCCGACGACGCTTCTGCCAGCACGGAACGGTGGTACGTCTGCCACCGTCGCCGACTCCCCATCGCCCTCGGAGCCGGCTTCGACCGTCCTCGCGACCACCCTGCCGACGTCTCCCGCCTCCACCTCGGCAACCGGTGCTCCCGCTGGAAGCGACTCGTCGGCTGCCACGGCGATCCCTGTCGCGGATCCGCCCGCGGCCGTGGCCCCGCCCGTTCCTCCGACTGCGGTTACGACCCAGTCGCCCGCCGTGACTGCGCCCTCGACGACGGCATCGCCAGGCACCGCCCCTCCGGCGGTTCCTGTGACCGCGCCGGTCGAGCCGGCTGTGAAGCCCGAGGTCGAGACGACCGGGGTTCCCGTGACCCTGGATCAGACAACTCACGGTCAGACAACTCACGGTCAGGCGAAGTCGAGAGGGGCGACACAGGGTGAGGCGATGCAGGCCGAAGTGCCAGAAGCCGGGATTGCGGAAGCCCCGACGACCCAGCACGCGCCGACGCAGCCGGTTCGTGTCGCGCACGGCATCGCGCCGGTGCCCAAGCCGTCCGCGGAGGTTTCCCCTCCGGCGCGGTCGACACCCGAGACCCCGAAGGCGACCTCTGTCGAGCGCGTGGCGGCGCCGGCTCAGAGCGCGACTCCGGCTCGCGTCACCCGCCGGGTCACAGTCCGCGAGATAGTGGCATCCCCGACGCCTCGTATCGCGAGTGCGCCGACCGAGCTCGAGAAGGAACTTGCGCCTCCGCCCGCTCGCGCCGTCCCGGCCCGGACGAGGATCATCCTCCACCGCGTCAAGCCGCTGCGGGCGGTGGGAGGGGGCAGGCGTGGCCAGCCCGTGCGGCGCGTTCCCACCCCGACGGTTCGCCCGGCGGTCAGGGCCGCGGCTGTCGCCCCCGCGGCTCGCCGCGCCGGCTCGCCAGGTGGGGTGCACCGGCTCAGGCACCGCACCCCGATCGCCGTCGGTACTCCGCCCTTGCGGTCAGATCGTAGGTTCATGTCCTTTGCTCCCCGCGCCCTCCGCTGGCTCGTCGTGGTGCTCCCTGCGTTCGCGCTCGGACTGCTCCTGCTGGGAGCTCGACGCCGGGTGGCTCCGGTACCCCCTCGTATGATTGATCCCGATGCCGACCGGGCCCCGGAAGATCCTCATCGCGCCCGCCTGGCCGTATGCCGCAGGGCATCGCCACCTCGGGCACGTGGCAGGCTTCGGAGTCCCGTCGGACGTCTTCGCCCGCTATCACCGCCTCGCGGGGAACGACGTGCTCATGGTGAGCGGGACGGACGAGCACGGCACGCCGGTGATGGTGGCCGCCGACCGGGAAGGGCGCTCGTACCGTGAGGTCGCCGACTACTACAACGAGTCGTTCCGCGAAGACTTCTTGCGCCTGGGGCTGTCGTACGACCTGTTCTCGCGCACGACCACGCTCAATCACGAGCGAGTCGTCCAGGATGTCTTCCGGACGCTGTACGACCACGGCGCGATCGTCGAGCGCGAGATGCTCGTCTCGTTCTCGTCCGCCACCGGGCACACGCTCCCCGACCGCTACATCGAGGGCACCTGTCCGATCTGCGGATATCCCGAGGCGCGCGGCGACCAGTGTGACAACTGCGGTAACCAACTCGATCCGACTGACCTGATCAATCCGAGGTCCCGGATCGATGGGTCGACGCCGGAGTTCCGCGAAACCAAGCACCTGTTCCTCGACCTCCCGCAGTTCGCGGGCCGGCTCCGGAACTGGATCGTCTCGCACGACGACTGGCGGCCCAACGTTCGCAACTTCTCGCTTTCTCTGCTGGACGAGGTCCGGCCCCGGCCGATCACCCGAGACCTCGACTGGGGCGTGAGGATCCCCGTGCCCGGCTATGCGGAAGACGAGAACAAGCGCATCTACGTCTGGTTCGACGCCGTTATCGGCTACCTCTCCGCTTCGATCGAGTGGGCCGCGGCGAGCGGCGACCCTGAAGCATGGCGGGAATGGTGGCAGAACCCGGACGCGGAGCACTACTACTTCCAGGGCAAGGACAACATCGTCTTTCACACCGTGATCTGGCCGGCGATGCTGCTCGGCTACGGAGAGGGCGGTGTGTTCGGCGCCGGCCGCGGTCCGCTGGACCTCCCGACCAACGTGGTGGCGACCGAATTCCTGACCTACTACGGGCGCCAGTTCTCCACCAGTCGAGGTCACTCCATCTTCGTCCGCGACTTCCTCGACCGCTTCGACGCCGACGCGCTTCGCTACTACCTCGTTGCCGCGAGCCCGGAGACCCAGGACACGGACTTCACGTGGGCGGAGTTCGTCCGTCGGAACAACGACGAGCTGCTCGCGAACTGGGGCAACCTCGTCAACCGGACGCTGACTAACGCGCACAGGAACTTCGGCGCCGTTCCCGAGCCCGCAACGCTGACGGACGGCGATCAGGCGCTGCTCGCGACGATCGAGGGCGGATTCGACAGCGTCGGCTCGCTGATCGAGCGCGGCCGGTTCCGGGCGGCGCTCGGCGAGGCGATGCGGCTCTCGTCCGAGGTCAATCAGTATGTCAGCGACACCGCGCCGTGGGCGCTCGTCAAGAGCGACCTCGTCCGGGCGGGCACCGTCCTCTACGTCGCGCTGCTCGCAGTCGACAGCCTCAAGATCGTCTTCACCCCCTTCCTGCCCCACAGCTCGCAGACACTGCACGAGCTGCTCGGATACGACGGCTCGCTCGCGGGTCCACTGGAGTTCCGCGAGGTGGCCGAAGAGGGGGGACGCAGCCACCAGGTGCTTACGGGGGACTACCGGTCGTGGGTCGGGGCATGGCAGCCGAGTGCCCTCCAGCCCGGACAGGAGCTGCGTGAGCCGCGGCCGCTCTTTCGCAAGCTCGACCCGGCGATCGCGGAGGAGGAGGAAGAGGAGGAGGGACCGGACCGAGCATGATCGACACGCACGCCCACCTCGACCCGGCCGATGCCGACGAGGTGCTGGAGCGGGCGCGAGTCGCCGGGGTCGACCGCGTCGTCACGGTTGCAACGACCGTCGAGGCAGGCCTCGCCGCACTCGAGCTCGCCGCCCTGCATCAGGGAGTCCATGCCGCTCTTGGAATCCACCCGCACGAGGCCGGGCGTGCCGAAGCCGGCTCGTTGGCGGGGCTGCGCGAGCTCCTCGGCTCCGACCGCGCTGTCGCCGTGGGCGAGACGGGGCTCGACTACTACCGCGACTACGCCCCTCGCGAGGCGCAGCGCGAGCTTTTTGACGCTCAGCTGAGGCTCGCCGAGGAGGTCGGCAAACCGGTCGTGATCCACACGCGCGCCGCCGACGAGGACACCGTCGCCGCGCTCTCCGCTTTCTCGGGCACGGTGATCCTTCACTGCTTCTCGTCGCCGGCCCTGCTTGACTCTGCGCTCGAGAACGGCTGGTACGTGTCGTTCGCGGGCAACGTCACCTACCCGGGGGCGCCCGAGCTCCGCGAGGCCGCGAGGCTCGTCCCGGCCGAGCGGCTCCTGATCGAGACCGACAGTCCGTACCTCGCCCCGCAGCCGGTCAGAGGCCGGCGTAACGAGCCGGCCTATGTCATGCACACGCTCGCAGTGTTGGCCGAGCTCCGCTCCGTGCCGTCAGAGGAGCTCGAGCGCCAGGTCGACGCGAATGCAACCACGGTCTTCGGCTTGTGAAAGTCGTTCCGAAGAAGGGTCTCGGGCAGCATTTCCTGGTTGACGAGAATCTGCTCGGGATCATCGGGCGTCTCGCCGAGCTCCACCCGGCCGATGTCGTGCTCGAGATCGGCCCTGGGCTCGGCGTCCTGACCCGGTTCCTCGCCCTCCGGGTTGCGTACGTCCATGCGATCGAGATCGACCGGTCGCTCGAGCCGCGGCTTCACGACATCCCGAACACGACTCTCCACTGGGGCGATGCTCTGGCGGTCGATGCGGCCGCGTTCGACCCGCCCCCGGGCAAGCTCGTCTCGAACCTCCCGTACAACATCGCCACGCCGCTCGTGGTCGAGAGCATCGACCGGCTGCCTCGAATCGAGCACTGGTGCGTGATGGTGCAGCGGGAGGTCGCCGACCGGTTCTTCGCCGCTCCCGGAACGAAGGCCTACGGCGCCGTGTCGGTGCTCGTGCAGCTTGCCGCCGAGCGCACCGGCTTCCATCCGGTCTCGAGGGAGGTGTTCCGCCCGAAGCCGAACGTCGACTCCGCCCTCGTAGCCTTCCGGCGCATCAGGCCGGGTCTCGCCCCCGGGTTGAAACGGCTGGTCGAAGCGGCCTTCGCCCATCGGCGAAAGACGCTTGCCAACTCGCTCGCGCTCACCGGGACGGCGAGCAGGGAGCTCGCGGTCGATGCGCTCGCAGCGATCGGCCGCCCTCCCACGGCCCGCGCCGAGGAGCTGAGTCCGCCGGAATACCTCGCTCTCGACGTGGAGCTCGGATGATCAAAGGATCCGCGTTCGCGAAGATCAACCTCGCACTCGTTGTCGGGCCCGTCCGCCCCGACGGACTGCACGAGGTTGCGACGATCATCCAGCGAGTCGACCTGTCCGACACGGTCTCCCTCGAGCGCGCAAAGGCGCTCGCGGTCGAGGGCTTCGCCGGTGACACGCTTGTGCGAAGCGCCCTGGAGAAGATCGCAGCCGACTGCGGGATAGCGCCGTGCTGGCGGGCTCGGATCGACAAACGCATCCCGGTCGCCGCGGGGCTCGGCGGCGGGAGCTCCGATGCAGCGACCGCGATTCGCCTCGCCTGCGAGCTGCTCGACCGGCCGCCGGCGCCGGAGCGCGTTCACGAGATTGCCGCCGGCCTCGGAGTCGACGTCGCGTTCTTCCTCGACCCGGCTCCGAAGCTCGCGACGGGGACCGGGACGACCCTGCAGCCGGTCGACCTCCCGCAGGACTACACCGTGCTGCTGCTGCTTCCCCATGGCGAGGCGAAGAACTCGACCGCAGAGGTCTACTCGCGGTTCGACGGGCAGGCCGGGTTCGACCAGCGCCGCGCGCTGGTCGTGGAGATCGCGGCCGCCGGGGAGGCAGCCGACCTCGCCGCCCTGCCGCCGAACGACCTCGCCCGCTCACCGCACTCCCCGCGTCTGCGAGAGCTCGGAGCCTTCCGGGCCGAGGTCAGCGGGGCAGGGCCGGCGGTTTACGGCCTGTTCCACGAGCGAGAGGTCGCCGAGCGCGCTGCAGCCGAGGTGCAGAGCCTCGGCCGGACCTGGCTCGCCACCCCTGCGTGGTAGCTTGTCTCGAGCGATGTCCACAGGGGCGAATGCGCTCGAACCCGCCGGCTCGAAGCCGTCGAGATACCTGAAGGAGCACCGCCTCAAGCTGACGATCTGGATCGGCGCGATCGAGGGGGCTCTGACCCTCATCGGTGTCATCCCCCACCTCGTGGTCTTCGTTCTCGCTGCCGCCGCGATCCTGTTCTGGGTCTTCGCAGGAAGGAACTACAAGTCCTCGACGGCGCGGCACCTCACCTGGATCTTCGCCGCCTCGCAGGCGATCGCCGTGCTGATCCCCACCGTGCTGCACGTCGCGGAGTGGCTTGCCATCGGCGTCGTCGTGGTCGCAGCCGTGGTCGGACTCGTCATCCTCTTCGCCGAGCGGGAGAAGCTCTAGCCGGACCGCGGCGTCCTCGCGCCTATACTCGGGCCCCAGTGGGGCGTAGCCAAGCGGTAAGGCAGCGGGTTTTGGTCCCGCGATCCCAGGTTCGAATCCTGGCGCCCCAGCCATCGATTTCGCCATCGTGAGCGACAAGCCGATCGGAGCCGTCGTCATGGCCGCAGGGCTCGGGACGCGGATGCATTCCGCACTTCCCAAGCACTTCCACGAGCTGCTCGGCCGGCGCCTGGTCGACTGGGTGATCCTCGCCGCCGAGGGAGCGGGAGCGGACCCCCTGATCGTCGTCTGCTCGCCGGACGGCGAGGGCAAGTTCGAGGGGATCACGACTGCCGTGCAGCGCTCGCCTCGCGGGACCGGCGATGCGGTCAGCTCGGCGCGCTCGGCGCTCGAGGGGTTCGCGGGCGACGTGCTCGTCCTCAACGGCGACGTGCCGGGGCTGACCGGCGAGCTGCTCGCCGATCTCGTCGAGACGCACCGGTCCCAGGCGGCTGCAGCGACCGTCCTCTCCTTCGAACCTCCGGATCCGAGGAGCTACGGCAGGATCGTTCGCGACGCTGCCGGAGCGGTGGTGAAGATCGTCGAGGCGGGCGATGCCAGCCCCTCCGAGCTGACCCTGACCGAGGTCAACTCGGGCATCTACGTTTTCGACGCGGCGAGACTGTGGCCGGCGCTCGAGCGCCTCGAAGCGCACAACGCGCAGGGGGAGGTCTACATCACGGACACGATCGGGGTGCTCGTCGGCGACGGCGAGTACGTGGTCGCGCACCTCACCGGCGATCCGTTCGAGGTCGAGGGCATCAACACACGGGAGGAGCTCGCCGCTGCTGCGGCCGGGCTGCGCGATCGCATCAACCGGCGTCACATGCTCGACGGCGTGACGATCGTCGATCCGGCCTCGACGTGGATCGAGCCGGATGTGACTATCGAGCCCGACGTCACCATCCACCCGTTCGTCGTGCTGCGGGGTTCGACGCGCGTCGAGACACTCGCAGTGATCCAGCCGAATACCGTGGCCGTCGATGCCGTGATCGGCTCCGGCGCGCTCGTGGGTCCATTCTGTTACCTTCGGCCCGGTACCGTGCTCGAAGCGGGGTCGAAGGTGGGCACCTTCGTGGAGATCAAGAACTCGACGATCGGTCGCAGGTCGAAGGTGGCACATCAGTCGTACATCGGCGACACTGAGATCGGGGAGGACACGAACATCGGCGCCGGAACGATCACCGCGAACTTCGCGCACAAGCCCGGGGTCCCCAAGCGCCGGACCAGGATCGGTAAGAACGTCAGGACCGGGATCCAGAATGGCTT
>DATIYE010000024.1:0-3013 GCA_035517795.1 Gaiellaceae bacterium
TCGAGACGCCGCATCGCCGCGACTACGTGAACATCACCGACCAGGTCGAGGCGTTCGTGCGCGGGTCGGGAATCCGGCACGGGCTCTGTCTCGTCAACCCGATGCACATCACCGCAGCCGTCTACGTGAACGACGACGAGGGCGGGCTGATCGCCGACATCGACGACTGGCTCGAGCGGCTCGCACCGCACGAGCCCGTGTCGGGCTACCGCCACAACCGAGGGGAGGACAACGCCGACGCCCACCTGAAACGCCACCTGATGGCGCACCAGGTGGTGCTGCCGATCACCGACGGACGTCTCGACCTCGGGCCGTGGGAACAGGTCTTCTACGCCGAGTTCGACGGCCGCCGGCGCAAGCGGGTCGTGATGAAGGCGATCGGGGAGTAGAGGTGGCGTGTCCCTGCGGGACAAACTAGAGGCCAGAGCCCGCGGGGAGGTCTCGACCGCTGCGGTCGCGGCGTTCGGGAGCGGCTCGCGCGATGCGTACGACCTCCTCGAGCAGGTTCCCCCGGAGGGGCCCGCACGAGCAGCCGCGTGGTGCGCGTTCGTCTATCGGACCCTGGGAGACGAGCTGCTTTCATCCGGCTCGGCCGAGGGGTACGCGAGCGAAGCGTCGGTGGCTCACGCGCAGGTCGCCTATCAGCTCGCCGCCGACTGGCTCGCGCGGGCGCGCGATGCGGCAGCCGACCCCGGCTATCACCTCGATGTCTCGATGCCCCAGCCGCTGCCGCGGCTCCCGCACGAGCTCGACGGACAGCAGCTCACGGCAATGAGGGCGACCCTCGAGACGTTGCAGGCGCGCCTGGGTGCCGACGTGGCGGCGCTCGCACCCGACGAGCCGGTTCGCAAGCGGCTCGAGCCGTCGCTCGAGGCCGTGCAGTCCTCGCTCGACACGACCGCCGCCGCTCGCACGGGAGGCCCGGAGCTGTTGCCGACGCTTGCAGCGGCCATTCACGGCGGCCTCGATCGTGCGTTCAGCCTCGGGCAGCTGCTCGCCATGCCCACTCTGCTGGCCTCGTCCCGCGGCGATCGGCCCGAGACGCCCTCACCGGCGACCGCGGCCACGGTGCAGGTCCTCCGCCCCGGGGATCCGGGCTTCGACCCGTGGTGCCTCACCGATCCGATCAAGAGGAGGTCGAGGAGCGAGAGCCCCGAGTCCGAAGTCCAGCTGGAGGAGTTCTGGAGAGGCGACCCAGAGCCCGAGAAGACCCTGACGCTCCAGGCCGCGATCCTCGCGGCGGTCGAGTCCGGAGCGGCCGACTACCTCCCGCCGAACACGGTCGGGGAGCTCGAGAAGATCGGCAACCGCTGCCCCTGGCCCGGCGTCATGTATGCGAAGCACCTGGTCGTGGTCGGGGAGATGGAGCTCCACCCCGGGGACTGCTTCGTCCTCGCAGCGGGGCAGGAGAACGACGAGTTCAGGCGCGAGCTCCTGCGGCTTCCCGCCGCTGACGCCGCAATGCGAAACCGATGACGGATGAGCTCGAGCTGCTGGACTGGAAGCGGCGCGTGTTCGCGATCTACGCCGGAGTGAGGGCGGCGGCCGACCACGGAGAGGCCTGGCGGAAGTGGGTCGCCGCGCGTGACGAGCTCTTCCGCGACCACCCGAGCTCGCCCCTCCCTCCGGAGGCGCGCACTTCGTATCCGGGCGTCCCGTACTTCCCCTACGACCCGGCGTCGCGCGTGCTCGCCTCGGTCGGACGGGTCGAGGCGGGCGAGACACGGATCGGGAGCAGCGGTACCGAGGCGATCTCGTTCGCCCGATTCGGACGTGCACAGTTCGAGCTCGCCGGAACGGACCACGCTCTCGATCTCTACTGGCTCATGGGATACGGCGGTGGGCTCTTCCTGTCGTTCTGCGACCAGACCTCGGGCGCCGAGACCTCCGGCGGCGGGCGCTACCTCTTCGACACGGTCAAGGGAGCCGACCTGGGCACGGAGGGTGACCGGCTCGTGCTCGACTTCAACTTCGCCTACCACCCTTCGTGCAGCTACGACCCCCGCTGGGTCTGCCCGCTCTCGCCGCCGGCCAACCGCCTGCCGGTGGCCGTCCGCGCCGGCGAGCGGATGCCTGGCGCCTGAGAGCCGGAGGTGGGACTCGAACCCACGACATCCGCTTTACAAGAGCGGTGCTCTGCCAGCTGAGCTACTCCGGCGCACAATCATCTTAGGCGCGACGGCGACGGCAAAGACCGCCACGGCGAGGCCCGAGACGAGCGCGGCGCCCGCGATCCGGTTGAGATCCCACAGCAGGACGTCGCGCGGGAGGCTGGACAGCAGGCGGGACGAGCCGCCCTGCGCGGCCGCTCGCGCGATCTCCCCCCAGACCGATTCGCGATAGTACGCCACCTGCTGCCACGTCAGCGCCAGCGCGGTCGAGGCGACGATCGAGAGCGCGGCGAGCACGGCCGTGATCCGCGGCAGTCGCTCGAATGCGGGCCCGAGGCCGAGCGCCAGGAACGGCAGCGCAGTCCCGACGAAGCGCGGGCCCGGGGAAAGGCCCCCGTACGGCTGGAAGTAGCCGCAGTCGGCGAGGATGAAGAAGGCCGAAATCGTCGTGCACACGGCTGCCTCGGCTCGGTAGCCGCTCTCCCAGACACGGAACAGGCCGTAGGCGGCAGCCATGAGCACGGGCGCCGCCACGAGGAACCCCTTCTGGCCGGCCAGGACGTCCCAGGTGCCGTGCGCCGTGGGGAGGTGGATGCCGAGAACACCGGAGCGCTGCTCGTTCCTCAGGCCGTTTCCGAGGTAACGGTAGGACGCATGCCAGGGCGCACCGAACGCAGCCCAGTCGTAGGCTCCGAGCAGCAGGACGCCCGGCAGCGCTCCGCCGGCGTAGAGCACAACCGGCCGGACACCGTCACGCGCGACATACGCGAGGAGGACCGCGAGTATCGCCGCTGCCTCGTATTCGGACGTCAGCGCAAGCCCAGCCGCCACGCCGGCCGCGAGAGGTCGCCGCGCCCAGGCAAGCACGAACGCACCGAAGGCGAGTGCGCCGGTGAGCACGT
>DATIYE010000025.1:0-2199 GCA_035517795.1 Gaiellaceae bacterium
AGCTCGTGGTCGAGGGCGCGCGTCAGCCCGACCTGGCCGAACTTCGACGCGCAGTAGACGGTCTCGGTCGGAAAGCCCCGCCGCCCCGCCTCGGACGCCAGCGTGATCACGTCGCCCTCGCGCCCGAGCATGTGCGGCAGCGCGGCCCGGATCGTGTAGATCGTGCCCTTGAGGTTGACCTCGATCATCTCGTCGACGTGCTCGAGCGAGAGCTCCAGGAACGGCGCATACGCACCGACGCCCGCGTTCGCGACGACGATGTCGATCCCGCCGAACCGCTCGGCCGTCGCATCGCAGAGCGACCGCACCGCCGAGCGCTTCGGCGGGATCGACATCCTGGTTGCGAACGCGGGTGTGGGCGCGTACGGATCGTTCCTCGAGCTCTCGAGCGAGCACCTCGAGGAGATGATCGACGTCAATCTCAAGGGGACGCTCTACGCCGTGCGAGCAACGCTTCCGCACATGCTCGGGCGCGAGGGCGACGTGATCACGCTGGCCTCGGAGGCGGGGAGGCGCGGACTCCCGCTCGAAGCCGTGTACTGCGCCTCGAAGTTCGGCCAGGTCGGATTTACGCGCGCGCTCGAGCACGAGCTGCGCGGGCACGGAATCAGGTGCACGAACATCTGCCCTGGCGGCGTCGCGACGGACTTCGCGCTCGAGGAGGGGCGTGGCCGCACCCCGGACGTGCTGCCGGGAATGATGACCGCCGACGACGTTGCCGAGGTCGTCGTATTCGCGCTCGAGCGACCGCGGCGCTTTCGGATCCTCGAGACGGCGCTGCGGCCCATGACGGAGGCGAGCTGGGGGTGAAGCCCGTCACCTGGGGGATCGTCTCGACCGCGCACATCAACCGGCTCGTGATCCCGGGTGCGCACGCCTCGCCCGAGGTCGAGCTCGCCGCAGTGGCGAGCCGCGACCGGGGCCGGGCCGAGGACTATGCCCGGACGTGGGAGATCCCGCGGGCGTACGGCTCCTACGAGGAGCTGCTCGCCGATCCCGAGATCGAGGCGGTCTACATCTCGCTCCCGAACACGCTCCATTGCGAATGGTCGATCCGGGCGGTCGAGGCCGGCAAGCACGTCCTCTGCGAGAAGCCGCTCTCCCGGCATCCGCAGGAGGTCGAGGCCGCATTCGACGCGGCCGAGCGCGCCGGGCGCCTGCTGATGGAGGCGTTCATGTGGCGACACAACCCGCAGACCGCGCGCCTCATCTCCCTGATCGCCGACGGTGCGATCGGCGAGCTCCGGCTCGTCCGCTCCTCGTTCAGCTACTCGCTCTACGACCCGGACAACATCCGCCTTCGGTCTGACCTCGAAGGCGGATCGCTGATGGACGTCGGCTGCTACTGCGTGAGCGGCTTGCGGCTGCTCGGCGGCGAGCCGGAGTCGGTCTTCGGCCAGGCCTGGTTCGGGCCCACCGGCACCGACTGGGTGTTCGCAGGGACGATGCGCTTCCCGGACAACGTGATCGCCCAGTTCGACTGCGGCACGGCAATGACCAATCGCGACGAGCTCGAGGTGATCGGGAGCGAGGCGGCGCTCTTCCTCGACGACCCGTGGCATGCCCGGAACCCGGTGATCGAGATCCGGCGGGACGACGGGGCCGAGCGCGTCATGCTGGAGCCGGTCGACTCCTACCGGCTCGAGTTCGAGAACGTCAGCCAGGCGATTCGGGGCGAGGCAGAGCTGCTGCTCGGCCGCGAGGACGCGGTGGCGCAGGCTCGCGTGATCGAAGCGCTCTACCGATCGGCCGACACGGGGCTGCCGGCCGCGTAGCGGCCTGTCCGCGAGGCGGACCAGGGGAACGGGTCGAGGGAAACCGGGAGGTTTGCTCAGCTGACCGCAGTCACGCCGAGGCGCATCCACGCCTGACAGCTCACGCCGGATCGTGCTCCTGCCCCGACCAGGAGCTACGACGACCGGCTCGGGCAGGAGTTGGCGCCGCGGTCAGACCGGAAGCCCCGTCTCGGCCGAGCGGTAGAGCGCTTCGATCACGCGGGCCTGCCGGATCGCGTCCTCGCGGCCGAGCAGCAGCTCTGCCTCGCCCCGAATCGCCTGGCTGACGTTCTCGAGCTCGAGCCGGTAGGAGTCGACCGGCTCCAGCATGACGCGCTCGGCCCCGTCGTCCCGCCGGATCTCGATCACCGGGTTCCGGGCATGCCACGGGTCGTCGAGGAAGAGCGCCGCCTCGCTCCCGATC
>DATIYE010000026.1:0-7954 GCA_035517795.1 Gaiellaceae bacterium
GGCCGACCCTACAACACTGGTGCCGAATGCTCAAACCATGATCAGCCGCCGCACGGGAGGCCGCCGCCCGGCGCCGCGGCGGCCTCCTGCGGGGTCGCCCGCGGGTCGCAACCCGCGCTGGTAGAGCCCGAACGTGTTGCCCTCCGTGTCGCTGCAAGTGGCGTAGCGGCCGACGTTCGCGATCTCCTGGGGAACACCGGCCTCGCCGCCGAGCTCGCGCACCCGCGCCACCGACGCGTCGATGTCGGAGGTGCCGAAGTAGACGAGGATCCCCTTGTCGGGCGCGCTGTAGACCGCCCCGCCTGCCTCGTAGGTCATCTGGTAGTCGCCGCCTTCCTCGAAGGGCTGGAACTGCCAGCCGAAGAGGCTCCCGTAGAAGCCGCGGGCGTGGGCGCCGTCGGCGCCGGCGATCTCGAACCAGGTGATCTTCCCGTCGCTCTCGCTCATTCCGTCTCCTTTGCGTAGTCGAACATCCAGGTTGAATCGCCCGAGACCGTGGCGGCGCGCATCCGCGCCGCGCTCATCACGTCCCCCGCCGAGCGCCTTCTGGTCGCCCCGGACTGCGGCATGAAGTGCCTGTCAGGCGGTCTGGCCTTCGCGAAGCTCGCAGCGATGGTCGAAGGCGCGGCGATCGTGCGCGCCGAAATCGAGTAACGGCCGGGCGGCCGAGCTCAGGCGTCGGTGGTGTTCGAATCCGAGGTCAGGCTGAGGTAGATGTAACCGGCGATCATCAGGAGCGGGCCGAGCAGGAAGGCAGGCGCCATCGGCCATTCCGCGCCGAGCCCGATCGCGAGCGCAAAGAACGACGCGCCGACGACGAACGGGATCCCGAGGAACAGGAACCACCGATTCAGGTGCGACCAGGCCGGCTCGACCTTTTCGGCACTTTCCACGCGAGGCTCGACCTCGACTACGACAGGCGGACGTCGAATCTGCGGACGAACGAGAACGCTCATTGTCGTGACCTCCTGGAAGCGAGCTTTTCCGCAGCGTCTCCCACGGAGCGACGAGGCGCCTCAGCGTTCCCGCGGAGACGCACTGCGGGCTTTCCGTAGCCCGGGAGGTCCCGCCGAGCGGCCGACGCGTTAGAGATCTATGCCCTTCGCGCGTAGCTCCGCGCGTGCCGCCGCGCCCTTCTCGAGATCCGCGGCGTTCTGCGCACGGAGCACCGGTTCGGCCTTCGTGAACTGCACCTCGCTGTAGGCGACGACGTCGAAGCGATTGCCCCACGGGTCACCCACGTTGTTGCCGCTGATGCTCGCTCCGAGCTCGCCGGCGGCGGCGAGAACGGCGGCCACGTCGTCGACGACGAGCCCGAAGTGACGATGCTCACGGCGCGGCTCGACTTCCTGTTCGGAGAGAGCCACGAACTGGTCGCCGAGGTCGATGAACGCCATCTGCCGCGACCGACCTCGGAGCTTCAGATCCGGAAAGAGCGCCCTCCAGAACTCGAGCGCCTCCTCGAGGCTCCCGACATCGAGCGCCACGTGGTTGATCCCGATCGCGCGAGCCATCGTCTAGGCAGCGCAGACGGCGCGAACAGCCTCGAGGTAGATGTGTGAGCAGCGCTCGAGACTTTCGAGCTCGACCCATTCCTCGGTCGCGTGTGCTCCCGCGCCGGTAGGGCCGAAGACGACTGTCGGGATGCCTGCCTCTGCGAGCAGGGCAGCGTCGGTCCAGAACGAGATCCCGTAGAAGCGATCTCCGCCGGCCAGTTCGGTCATCCGCTGCGGGAAACCATGGCCGGGGTCGCTCTCGAAGGGTGCTCGAGCGAACGTCACGCGCACCGTCGCGTCGGCGCCGTCGATCAACTCGTTCAGCTCCTGCTCCACGTCCGCCTGGGACTCGCCGGGAAGCGTTCGCCTTTCTCCCGTGAGCAGACAGGTCGCCGGGTAGCTCGAGTACTCCTGGCCGCCCTCGATCAGCGACGCATGGATCGAGCCCGGCCCGAGCAGCGCGTGCCCGGGCCCACCTCCGAGACGTGTCGCGAGGTCGGCGAGCCGGGTCAGGATGGAGCCCATCGCCGCGATCGCATCGACGCCGAGGTCGGGACGCGAGCCGTGCGCGGCGCGGCCTTGCGTCTCGATCTCGAAGCCGACGAATCCCTTGTGCGTGATGCAGAGCCGCTCATCGGTGGGCTCGCAGACGATCGCCGCGTCGGCGCTGCACGAGGCGACGAGCCGCTCGGTTCCCGTAGAGGCGAGCTCCTCGTCGATCACGCATGCCACCACCACGTCTCCCGCAAGGCGCTCCTCCCGCGCACGCGCGGCGGCTACGAGCGCGGCGGCGAGCGCCCCCTTCATGTCGTAGGCCCCGCGGCCGTAGAGGCGACCGTTGCGGATGCCTGCGTCGAAGGGCCGCTCCATCCCTGCGACACCGACCGTGTCGAGGTGCCCGTTGAGGAGAAGCGTCCGTCCGCCGCCGGTTCCGCGTGCGGTCACGATGACGTTCGGGCGACCCGGCAGAACCTCGTCGAACTCGACATCGAGCCCGGCGGCCAGCGACCACTCGGCCACGACCTGTGCGACCGCGCGTTCTCCGGATCCATCCGCCCAGAGCCCGGGGTTCACCGACTCCATCTCGACGAGCGAAGCCGCCAGCTCACCCAGTGTCGACCGGCTCTGCACGCGCCAACGATAGTCAGCTGCTCCAGATCGGCCCCTTCCCTCAGTCGCCGGCATCCTCGACGAACCTGCAGAGTGCGTTCACCATCCGCATCTGCTCGATCGTGCGACAGCGGATCTCGAGCAGCTGCGGGCTCGCGACGAGCACCGCGAGCGACTTGGCGCGCGAGATCGCGACGTTGAGGCGGTTGCGGGAGAAGAGGAACTCGAGGTTGCGCGGCAGGTCGTCGCCGCTCGAGGTGGCCATCGAGAAGAAGACGACCGGCGCCTCCTGCCCCTGGAACTTGTCGACTGTGCCGAGGCGGGCGCGGCGGCCGAGGCGCTTGCTCAGGCAGCGCACCTGGGCGTTGTAGGGTGTGACGACGAGGACGTCGTCCCAGCCGAGGCGGTGCTCGCGGCCGTGCCGGTCGGTGTAGCTGCCGCCGATCAGGCGCTCGAGCTCGGCCGCGATCGCCTCCGCCTCCTCGGGCGAGGAGCCGCGGTTCCCGGCGTGCTCGACCGGCAGCCAGCGCAGGCCCGTCCCCTCGAGCCCGGGCGAGTCGACGCGCTGTCGCGCGCACGCCTCGACCGAGTGGAGGCGCCCGTCGTACGAGGTCTCGGAGATGAACCGGCACACGTCGGGGTGCATGCGCCAGGTGCGTGAGAGGAAGAGGCCGCGGTAGGGCGGCACCGTGTCGGCGCCGCCGAGCAGGTGCTCGAGCACCGATGCCTGCGCGCCCGGAGGGTGGATCCCCTGCGAGACCTGCGCGAGCTGCTGGGGGTCGCCGAGCAGGACGATGTTGCGCGCGCACGTCCCGACCGCGAGCGCGTCGGCGAGCGACACCTGCCCGGCCTCGTCGACGAAGAGGGTGTCGACGACACCCTCCATGTCCTCGCGGGAGAAGAGCCACCCGGTTCCGCCGAGGAGCAGCACGCCGTCGTCGGGGTTCGAGAAGGCAGGCTGGCTTCCCGAGGTCGTCACGAACGGCCCCTCGTAGGAGTCGCCCTTCTTCAGTCCGCGGAAAGCGAAGCCCTCCTCGCCCGCCGCCCGCTCGATCTCGGCGATCAGGTTGTGGATCGACTTGTGGCTCTGTGCGGTCACGCCGACCCGACGCCCGAGCTGCATCAGCCGCACGACCAGCCGCGCGCCGGTGTAGGTCTTCCCCGCGCCCGGCGGTCCCTGGATCACGAGGTGCCGGCCGGCAAGCCCGGCGACGAGCTCCTTCGCAGCCTCGAGGTCATCCTGCGGAAGCGCCGAGGGGAACGGCTCGCGAACGAGGATCGACTTCGACGCCGAGTAGGTGTCGGCCCCCTGCAGGACGGAGCGGGCGACTCGCCGAAGCGCGGCCCGCTGGACATCCGTCCGGTAGGGCCCGCCCGGGATCAGCGCCGCCGGGAGCGGCACGTCGTCGAGCGAGGGGCCGCGACGGAGGCGGAGCGTCCCCTCCTCCTCGTCCAGCTCCTCGATCGTGCCTGCGGGCCCGCCGGTTGCCGGGTCGTAGACGCCGTCGCCCGGGCCGAGATGGTGTTGCTGCTCGGGGAACGTGAACGGCCAGACGAGCGACTCCCCCGAGCCGGTCGGCGGCCCCGCCGGCTCGAGCCCGCCGATCGCGTCGGAGTCCCGTTCCTGGAGCTCCTCCGAGGTCTGCCCGATCCGGCCGAAGAACGCCCACCAGACGGGCTTCTCCTCGCGTCGGTGGTAGAGCAGGAGCTGGGCGAGCAGCCAGCGCGGGCGGTCGGCCTCGGCAACGTCGTGGTGGTCGTCGGGTAGCCCGGCGAGCAGCGCTGCACGGAGCTCTTCGGTCTCGGAGGCGTCCGCGGGAGGCTCCCGCGGCTCCTCGGGCTCCGGCGGCGGCGCCGGCCCGGGGCGCAGCCGCAGGAGCCAGTCCCGCAGCCCGAGCGTCGAGACGCAGTCCTCCTCGTTGTAGGCTGCGATCTCGTCGAGAACGGCGGAGTCGCGCCGCTCGAGCCAATCCTCGTAGAGCAGGATCGAGTCGTCGCCCGCCTGCAGGTCGGCCTTGCGCTCGAAGTAGAACGTCTCGACCTGCTTCAGCCCGTAGCGCTCGTGCGAGAGGCGCAATCCCTGCGAGACGACCTTGTAGAGGTCGACGAAGACCTCGCCGCGGAGCAGCTCGTCGAGCTCCTCCTCACGGGTGCCGTACTCGCAGGTGAGCCGACGGAGCGCGCTGACCTCGTAGGCGGCGTAGTGGTAGACGTGCATCGCCGGGTGGGCGGCGCGGTGCTCGCGGATCAGGTCGATGACGGCCTCGACCGCCCGCCGCTCCTGGGCGCGATCGTGCGCCCAGAACGGCCGGAACTCGCCCGCCGTATCGACGATCCCCCATAGGTACTCGAGTCCGCGAGCGGGCTCCCAGAACGGGTCGCCCTCGATGTCGAAAAAGAGGTCGCCTGCGGTGGGCCGCGGCAGGAGCGCGAATCCGCGCGCCGGCTCGAGGTCGAGAACCTTGAAGGCGTCGCCGTTGGCGCGTGCGGCGAACTGCATCGCCGCCTGGTCGCGGAGGGCCCCGAAGGTACGGGGCGGCATCTGCGGCGGCCGTGCCTCGTCGGAGGCGGCCGCGAGCGCGGCAACAGTGGTGACGCCGGCAGCCTCGAGCCGCCGCACCTGGTCGCGGCGCATCCGGGCGACGAGGCTCAGGTGATCGTCGGCCCGCCAGCGCGCCTCGCAGCGAGCGAGGAAGTCGCAGCGGTCACAGTAGGAGACCGGCAGCGGGAAGACGTCGATCCCCGCCTCGACCGCGTCGACGAACCGCTCGCGCACCCGGTGGTAGTAGGCCAGGAAGTCAGCGACCTTCAGAGTGTCGCGGTCGCGGTTCCCGAGCACGACGTGCATCCGCTCCGACCGCGAGCCTTGAATGCGCCCCACCTGCTCGGAGTAGAAGCAGAGCTGCAGCACGTAGGCCGGCTTCGAGTGCCGGGCGAGCTTCGTGTCGACGACCTCGTACCGCCCATCAGGCTGGCGCTCGACGAAGTCGGCGAACCCACGCCAGTTGCCGTCGACGAGGCAGGCCTGGTAGATCACGTCGGCGCCGGCACGGATTGCCTCCTCGGTGGCGCGGGCCGCCGCCTCGAAGTCGAACTCCTCGAACGGGATCGCAACCACGTCCCGCCCGGCCGCCCTCAGCTCGGCCAGATATGCAGCCTCGTGCTCGTCCCCCTTTCGCTTGACCAGGTCGGCCTGCGGGTTCTCGGCCTCGGGCCGCTCGATCTCGCCGCGGGCCACTGCGAGCTCGAGTTGGGTCAGGTGCTCGCACTCGAGGAACGCGTTGAGATCGGAAGGTGAGAAGCGGATGTGGCCGTCGCGCTGCTGCACAACAGAAGTATCAGCCTCGAGTGCCGGCTTTCGAGAAACCGATCCTCGCCCTCGCTCGTCGCCGGGCCTCGGAGCCGCGCCCGGGCTTGTCCGTGTCGCCCACGTCTAGCGAGCCCGGGGGTCGGGCTCTGCAAGGTCTTTCGCTGTGCCTGGTTGTGTTGCGGCTGAGCTTCCGAGGAGTGCGGCGCTGGCGACGATGGAGGCGAAGGCGGCGATCTGCAGCACCCCCCGGGCGCCCGGCGGCAGCGACTCATCGAAGAGTACGAAGCCGGCCGCGATCGGGACGGCGTTGGTCACCAGAGTCGCGATGCCGGCGGCCGTCAGCGCGCTGCCGTGTTGAAACGCCGTCTGGAGCACGCTCGTGCCCGCCGCGTAGCAGACGACCAGCGAGAGCAGCGCGAGCAACCAGATTCCGCCCGAGGAGACGAGCTTCGCGGAGATGTCTCCGTCAGAGAAGAGCAGCCCGGCAGCGAGCCCAAGCGCAGCAGTGCGTGAGAGGCGGATGCGCACCACGATCAGAGCGGCCGCTGCACCGGCAGAGGCGGCGAGCCAGACCACGACGCCGGCGACATGCGGTGTGCGCGAGGAGGGCGTAGAACCGATCAGCGACAGCGAGAGCAACACCAACCCGATCAACGCCACCCCGACCGCGAGCCGCTCGTAGAGTGCCAGCCTGCCTGGGTGGCCGTGCACGCTGAAGAGCGCGAGGATGGCAATACCCGAGGCGCTGACCGCCTGCACAAGACTGAGCGGTGCCAGCCGGAGCGCCGCCACATAGACGAGCCAGCCGGCCGACTCGGTCCCAAAGCCGATAAGCCAACTACGGTTGCCGAGCAGCAGCCCGAGCGAGCGAAAAGGCCGCCGAGGACTCAGAGGCGGCATCGCCGCTGCAGCCTCGTGCTCCTTCGTGTAGGCCCAGTTCACGGCAAGCGCCGACACGAGCGCCAGGCAGAGACCTATCCAGACTTCCACGACAGCACCTGCGCTCCGTAACCGACAGCACGCCAAACGCTAAATCGCTCACGCGCGCCTCCCGACTCCCAGGGCTGCCAAGCATCGGCCGTCGTGAGTCGATGCCAACCCTGTGGTCGATGCCAACCCTGTGAACGTGCGCGAGGGGCCAGCTGGACCGCCCGGGTTCGGTGGACACGCCGGTTACGGACGGACCGCCTCGACAACTGGTCGAGACTACCGACTCACGCCGACTGAACTTGACACAAAGGCTTGACACACCCTTTCGGGCCGCGGGGAAAGCCCGGCAAAGTGGCTACAGTAGGGCAGCTGCCCTCTTAGCTCAGCTGGTAGAGCACCTCCATGGTAAGGAGGGGGTCGACGGTTCGAGTCCGTCAGAGGGCTCTGCAAAAGGCCCGCACATCGCAGGCTTCGCTCTCAGATCGACTCGCAGAGCGTGCTCTGTGCGGTGGGGATGGATCCCGTTATGGATCTTTTAGACAGAGAACTCCCTTTCCGGGCGAGCGAGTCGGTGCCGGTCCTGGCCTGCGCTGGTCGAGGCGCGAGGCGAGAACCACGGGTCGCGGACGGCTGGCTCGGCCGACACAGGCTCCCAAGACCGTCGCGACGAACGGCCGGCTCTCTCGCCACTCTGCATCCAGGTGACGATTGACAGCGAGCGGGCGTGCTGGGCATCGTGAGCACCGAATCGCCGAAGAGTCAGTGCGTCCACCGTCCGAAAAACCCGTCTCTCTAGGCGCAGCAGTTCGTTGAGCACCTCAGCATCGTCCGGTCGCCCGCGCTGACCACAACCTCCGCCAGCTTCCCCATGACCCCTCCCGTCGTCGTCGTTGACGACGACGGCATTCGCCACCGCAACCCGGGTCACTGCAACCTCAAAACCAACGAACGACTCAGGTCACTAGACGATGCCGCCGTTAACGCGGATCGTCTGACCGTTGATCCAATGGCCCTCGGGCCGGCATAGGAGCGCGACCATCGACACGATGTCCTCGGGCTGACCGAGCCGTTCGAGCGGCACTGAGTGGGCGAGCCTGTCAAGGAGCTC
>DATIYE010000027.1:0-6039 GCA_035517795.1 Gaiellaceae bacterium
CTCCGTTGCGCTCTCGGCGACGACGTTGCCTACACCGCGGCGCAGCTCGGACACGTCGACGCGACGTTCACTCTCAACACGTACACCAACGCCGTGCGGCGCCGGCAGAAGCTGACCGAGCAAGAGCGGACCGAGTTCGACCGAGCCGTTGAATGGGCACGAATGGGCACAAACGACGATCAGGGCGCCGAGATCATCTCGCTCGACGTCGCGCGGCGAGCCGAAAAGCCGCGTGTTGATGCGGCTTTCAGCGAGGAGTTCGCTAGAGCACGCAGTCTTTGAGGCCCTGCGCCTCGGGCAGGGACTCGAGCTTCTTCAGCGTGTTGTTCTCGATCTGGCGGATCCGCTCGCGTGTGACACCGAAGGCCTTTCCGACCTCCTCGAGCGTGCAGGGCTGCGAGCCGTCGAGCCCGTAGCGGAGCTCGATCACGCGGCGCTCGCGGGAGGGGAGCGACGACAGGGCGTTCTCGATATCCGACCTGCGAAGCGTGAGCGAGGCGGAATCGAACGGCGACTCGGCCTGGTCGTCCTCGACGAAGTCGCCGAGCTCGGAGTCCTCCTCCTCGCCGATCGGCTTCTCGAGCGAGATCGGGTGCTGCGCCATCCGGAGGATCTCGCGCACCTCCTCGGTCGTCATCTCGAGCTCCTCGGCGATCTCCTCGGGAAGCGGCTCGCGGCCGAGGCGCTGCACGAGCTGGCGCTCGATGTGCACGACCTTGTTCAGCTTCTCGACCATGTGCACCGGGATCCGGATCGTCCGCGCCTTGTCGGCGATCGCCCTCGTCACGGCCTGTCGGATCCACCAGGTCGCGTAGGTCGAGAACTTGAACCCCTTGCGGTAGTCGAACTTCTCGACCGCCCTGATCAGGCCGAGCGAGCCTTCCTGGATCAGGTCGAGGAACGAGAGCCCGCGACCGAGATAGCCCTTGGCGATCGAGACGACGAGGCGGAGGTTGGCCTCGATCATCTGCGACTTGGCGAGCATGTCGCCGCGTTCGATCTTCTTCGCGAGGTACACCTCCTGGTCGGCCGTGAGGAGCGGAACACGGCCGATCTCTCGCAGATACAACCGCAATGAATCGAGCGACGGCTCGACGGTTAGGTCGAGCTTCGGGGAGTTCTTCTCCTCCTCTACGAGCGGCTGCTCGTGTGGGAGCGATTTGTTCTGCTCGCCTTCGACGAGCTCGACGCCGTGGTCGATCAGGTAGATCGTGAAGTCTTCGAGCTGCTCCTTGGTGAGTTCGACCTCTTCGAGGCCGGTGACGATCTCGTCGTAGGTCAGGAAGCCCTTTTCTTTCCCGGTCTCGACGAGCTTGTGCAGCTCCTCGACATCGGGAAGGGTGATGTCGACCGTCAGCAAGCGACCCCAACCTCCGGCTCGGTTACCCAACTCGTCCTGTCCGCGCCGAGCCGGCACCCCTCCGACTCGCCCTCGTTGCGGGCCGCACTCTACACGACGATTCCGCAAATTGGGAGACTTTTTTCGCCCAGGCGAATTAGTCGTGAGCGCCGAGTCCGGACCGAGGTCCCGGATAGACCGACGGCGACCTCTCGGCCGCCGCCTTGACCCTGCCGCAGGAAATGATTGCCGTCAGTTCCCGGTCAGGGAGTCCTTAACTATGTGCCCGCAGGCCCCGCCACATCGGGTCTTCGCAGACAGGCCAATCATCGACCCCCACCCCCTACTTGATCCATCCCCGTTTCGGTGGTTCACCGCCCCACTTGACTGCGGTTTCCGGCGCTTTGTCTAGTTTCCAGACATGGCCGGCCGCTTCGAGACACGCTTCGGCGAGGGGCGCCCGATCGTCGCCGACGGCGGTATGGGCTCGCTGCTGAGCTCAGCGGTGCCGCGCCTGCGCACGCCCGAGGAGGCGAACATCCGCGCGCCGGAGGCGGTGGTGTCGCTCCACGTGAGCTTCATCGAGGCCGGCGCCGAGCTGATCGAGACGAACACGTTCGGCGCCAACCGGCGCAAGCTGGCCTCCCACTACCTCGAAGACGAATTCGAGCGGATCAACTCCGATGGGGTGAAGCTCGCTCGAGAGGCGCGGGAACTCACCGGGCGAGACGTGTTCGTCGGGGCGGCCATCGGTCCCCTGGGTGAGGCTGCGAGTACCGAGAAGCGTGCCGAGCTCTTCGCCGAGCAGGCGACGATCCTCGAGGGCCGCGGCGCCGACCTGTTCATGCTCGAGACCTTCTTCGAACTGAGGGAGCTCGTCGACGCGATCGCCGCCGTTCGCGCGGTGTCGGCCCTCCCGATCATCGCCCTCCTGACCTTCGACGAGGACGCCGAGACCCTCGCCGGGGTCAGCGCCGGCCAGGCCGCCGAGCGCCTCGCCGACCTGGAGGTGGCGGCGATCGGCGCCAACCACGGGGCCGGTCTGCTCGCGGCGCTGACGGCGCTCGAGCAGATGAGGCCTGCCGGGCTGCCGCTGGCGGCGCTTCCGAACGTCGGCCTCGCGAGCCTGCTCGGGGGCAAGGTGGTCTACCCGCATGCGACGCCGGAGTACTTCGCCGAGTTCGCGGCGCACGCCCGCGACCTGGGAGCGATGGTGATCGGCGGCTGCTGCGGGACGACCCCGACCGAGATCGCGGCGATCCGGGCCGCGATCGACTCGGAGCGCGTCGTCCGGACCCGGTTCGACGCCGACGCACGCGAGGTCGCCGCCACCCTCGGCGAGGAGCAGCGCGAGACCCGGCTCGCGCAGGCGCTGCGCGAGGGCGAGTTTGTCGTCTCTGTACAACTCGACCCGCCGCTCGGCGGCTCGAGCCGCGGGCTGATCGAGGTGGCAGAGGAGCTCGACGCCTCCGGACTCGTCCGGTTCGTCGACGTGAACGACAACGCGACGGCGCGAGCCGGGATCAACGCCCTCATGGTCTCGGGCGCGATCGAGCGCGCGACCGGGCTCGAGACGGTCCCGCACTTGACGACCCGCGACTCGACGGTGCTCGGGATCGAATCCCTGCTGCTCGGGGCGCACGCCGAGGGGGTGCGGAACGTTCTCGCCATCACCGGCGACCCGCCGGAGGTTGGCGACTACCCGGGTTCGCAGGGCGTCTACGAGATCGACTCGATCGGGCTCACGGGGATGATCGCCTCGCTCAACCGAGGCGAGGACTTCAACGGCCGTCCAATTGCCGCGCCGACGGCGTTCTTCCCGGGCGTCGCCGTCAACCCGACCACCGACGATCTCGAGCTCGAGGCCGATCGGTTCCGGGCCAAGGTCGAGGCCGGAGCGAGGTTCGCCATGACGCAGATCGTCTTCGACCTCGACGCTCTCGACCGGTTTGCCGAGGTGATCGGCGGTTGGCCGGTGCCCGTCATCGCCGGGATCTTCCCGCTGACCAGCTATCGCCTGGCTCTGCGCCTGCACAACGAGGTACCCGGGATCATCGTTCCCGACCCGCTTCAGGCTGCCCTCGACGATGCCGGCGCCGGCGCGGCCCAGGTCGGGATGTCCCACGCCAGGAAGCTGCTCGAGGGCGCCCGCGAGCGCTGCGACGGCGTCTACGTCGTCGCGCCCTACCGCAAGCCGACGTCGGTGCTCGAGCTGCTTGCGTAGGGCCTACTTGCCCAGATCGGACGCGATCGAGGCCAGCTGCTTCTGCACGCGCAGAATGTCGTGCGGCGGGGCGACCTTGTCGAGGCGCGTCAACACCTCGGACTCACGGACCTGGCGGCGGATCTTCGGACTGCCGGGGATCTGGAGGGCCACGGCGCCGATCACCCACGCCAGGGCGAGCCCCCATGCGGCCCCGACGACGAGCCCGCCGAGCGAGTCGAGCAGACGCAGCGGCGGCAGGAGGCGCAAGCCCCCGCGCACCGTCCTTCCGAGCATCGAGGCGAGAAGCTGGAAGATGAAGATCCCCAGGAACGCGCCACCCAGCCCCACGAGTGCGGTGTAGCGCGAGTTCATCCCGGCGTGCAGGAAGTGGGGTGCGGCCCGGGCGCCGATCACCGCGCCGACGACGAGCCCCGCGAACGAGAAGGCGGTCGTTATCAAGCCCCGGCGGTAGCCGCCGAGAGCCGTCAACGCCACGAAGGCCAGGATGATCCAATCGACGCGGGTGATGGGTGGCTACTTCTGCGTGGCCCGGTGCTGCCCTCCGCCCGAAAGGGTTATCTATGGGGGACACATTCTCGTGCTTGCCGATTCCGGCGGGGAGGCCGCTCAGCGCCGATGTCGACGGTCTCGCAGCCGGGGTCGTTGGTGCCGGCGAACTGCACCGCAGCGGCGCCTGCCGCCTGCAACCGGTTACACTGCCCTGCGCCTGGGGGCGTAGTTCAGCTGGTTAGAACGCCGGCCTGTCACGCCGGAGGTCGCGGGTTCGAGTCCCGTCGCTCCCGCTCTTCGAAAGTTCCCGCATTTGGGCTATTTCTGGTAAGCGTTCAGCCCGTTGGGTTGTCAGTTGAGGGCGGGTATCGGGTCGCCGCGGGCGTGGGCGGTGATGACCTCGGTCAGGTAGGTGAGGAGCGATTGCTTTCGTAGTCGGCAAGTGATCGAGGCGGAGAGGAGTCGTTCGAGGCTGCGTTCGCCGCGTTCGGATTGGGTGCCGAGCGAGAGCTTGCGGTAGATGACCGCGCCGCGGAGGCAGCGTTCGGCGTGGTTGTTGGTGGGCTCGACGCCGTCGGTGTGGCTGAAGGTCCAGAGAGCGGGCCAGCGCTTTAGGAGGTTGCGCGCGAATTGCCGGTGGTATTTCGTTCTTGGGCTCTTGCGGGAGGCACGCTCGAGCTCGGTCCGGAGTTTCGTCTGGAGCGGCGCGATCGTGGTTTGAAGCGCGGCCTGGTCGTCGTCGTGCTGGAACTGCTCCCAGGCGTCGAACAGGTTGTGCGCGACGACCAGTCCTGCGTTTCCGAACTCTCTCTGTTCGCTCAGTCCCTCGCTGTGGGCGGTGAAATCGCGGAGCAGGTGGGCCCAGCAGAGCTGACGCCGCGTCGGGTCGAGGTAGTCGTAGCCGGCCCAGCGGTCCGAGCAGACGATCCCGTCGTAGCGCTCACCGAGCATGGTTTGCGCCTCGGCCGCATGCCGGCCGGCGGCGATCCGGAACACCGCTGTGCGGCGGGTGAGCGCGCCCCAGAGCATGCGGCGCTCGCCGCGGGTCTTCCATCCGGTCTCATCGATGTTGACGACCGGGGACCGCTTGATCTCCTGCTCCAGCCGGGTGTGCGGGGCGGCGAGCGCCTCGCCGGCGCGCTGCACGATCGCGTCGACCGACCCGGTCGAGAGCTCGACCCCGAACAGCTCGCGGGCGAGCTCGGTCGTGTCGCGACGCGAGACGCGGTTACGCACCGCGAGCGTGACGACCGCCGCCTGGAGCCGCGGCCCGAACGCCCACCGCGACCCGGGCGCAGTCTCGGCGGCGGTCACCGCCGCGCACTCCGGGCAGCAGACCCGGTGCAGCCGATGCTCGGTCACCCTGACAGCGATCGGCGGTAACTCGACGACCTGTCGCCGCGAAGGCTCCGTCGGATCGACACGATCCGCCTCGGCGAACTCACGCGCACACGCCCCGCACCGCTCAGGCCAATGCTCGACGATCTCGTCGACGCGGTCGGGCGGGAACAGCCGGCGGTACCTGCCTTCGTGTCCATGCTGCCCACCTCGCTTGCCGCCCGACCCCTTCCCGCGTGGACGTGACGGCGCCGACGGAGGATCCTGCGACGGCGGCAACGACGAGTTACGCGAACTCCGATTCAGACGACGCTCGAGCTCGGCAACCCGGCCCTCCAGGCGCTCATTCGCCTCGACCAGCCGCTGATTCGCCACGACCAACTCGTCAAGCCGAAGCAGCAACCCAATCGCCGTCTCACGATCACCATCCAGGATCGCCTCCGCCTCAACCCGCTCCACACCACAAGATTCGCGGCCGACGCCCGGGTCCCTACACCGGCTGAACGCTTACGCAAACGAGCTGTTTTGCAGGTATTTCCTTCAACGAACGAGAGCGGATGAAGGGGCTCGAACCCTCGACCTTCTGCATGGCAAGCAGACGCTCTAGCCAACTGAGCTACATCCGCGTAGGGCCTGAGTATAGCCG
>DATIYE010000028.1:0-11776 GCA_035517795.1 Gaiellaceae bacterium
AGATCTCGATCTCGGCGGGCTCGCGGGACTCGAGGTTCCGGAGCAGGTAGGAGAGCGTCAGGCCGGAGTCGATGATGTCCTCGACGACGAGCACGTGCCGGCCCTCGATGTTGATGTCGAGGTCCTTCAGGATGCGGACGACGCCCGAGGAGTCGGTGGAGGCGCCGTACGACGAGATCGCCATGAAGTCGATCTCGCAGGGCACCGCGATCGCTCGCATCAGGTCGGCCATGAAGAAGACCGCGCCCTTGAGCACACCGAGCAGCAGGACCTCGCGGCCCTGGTAGTCCGCTGTGATCTCCTCGCCCAGCTCGCGGATTCGCGTCTGGAGCGTCTCCGCGTCGATCAGGATCTCGCCCACGGCCCGTTCCAGCTCACTGTCGCTCCTGGGCCAACCTTCGGTTGGACGACTCATACGCGCACCGCCTCCACGCCGTCGGCCTCGACGATACCCGGTACGGCGACCACCTCGCGGCCCCGGACCACCAGCGGCCATCCCTCACGGTCGGAACGCGGGATTTTGGCGTCGACGAACACGTCCTGGATCTTCTTCGAGCGCCCGGCGAGGCAGTCGCCGGGCCTCCACCCGCGGACAATAAGCCCTGGGAGCTCGGACCGGATGCGCCAACCGCCCCAGTCGACCTCGCCGCTCAGCTCGACCGGCCCGCGCTCGAGCCACAGCCGGTCGTGCTCGCGCACCGCCTGCACGCCGCCGCCGAGGTCGACCCGGCGCGAGCCGGCCGGCGAATCGAGCAGCTCGGCGAGCGCGGGCGGCATCGTGCGACGGGTCTCGAGGCTGCGGAGGAGGTTCTCCCGCGCCGCGGGGTGGATCTGCGCGAGCAGCGGTATCACCTCGTTCCGGATCAGGCCACGCGTGGTGGCGCCGTTGGTCGAGTCGACTCGCGGCTCGACCCCGCGCTCGCGACAGAACTGCTCGGTCTCCTCGCGCCAGAGCGCCAGCAGCGGCCGGACGACCCCGTCCTCGCGCCGCACTTTGATCCCCTTGGCAGTCCCGCTCGAGACCAGACGGTAGAGGATCGTCTCCACCTGGTCGCTCGCCGTGTGACCCGTCGCACGGAGCCGATCGGTCGCCTGTGCGTAGCGCAACTCGCGCAGCCCCGCCTCGGTCAGCCCGGCACCGGGCGCCGCGACGATCGCGGCTCCGAGCGTCTCGGCGCAGAAGCGCGCATCGGCGGCGGATTCCGCTCCCCTGAGCCCGTGGTCGACGTGCAGCGCCGAGGCTCGATACCCGAGCTCACGCAGTGCCAGCAGGAGACACGTCGAGTCGGCACCGCCGGAGACGAGGCAGAGGACCTCACCGCCGGGCGCGATCAGGTCGTGCCGGCGGACGTGCGCCTCGATCCGCGCGAGGGCGTCCACACTCGAAGTCTTGCAGCTCGATCAGAAGGTCGGTGCCGCGAGCCAGCGGTCGAGCACCGCGATGACTGCCGCCAGCTCGTCCGCCGCGAACGGGAAGGGCGTCGCGTAGGCGGCGATCGGCAAGCGCGCCGCCGGTGGGACCCCGTCTCTCGCTTCGAGCGCGTAGGCGATCGGCAGCGAGTGGGCGACGACGGCGATCGTTTCCTCGGGCCGAGCGAGGAGATCGCGAAATGCACCGGCGTAGCGCTCGACGAGCTCGAACCGGCTCTCAGCGCCCACGCCGGGACGCTCGCGCGAGGAATGGGCGGAGGCCCACGCACGGTAGTCCTGGAGCCTTTTCCCCTCATAAGGCCCGTACCTCGGGTCGTTGAAACCCGGAACGACGAGCCGAGGCACGTCGCGGCCGCGGAGAGCCTCGTCGGCGGTCTCGATCGTCCGCTCGAGCTCGCTCGTCACGCACAGGTCGAGCCTTTCGGCAGCCAGCTCCGCTCCGAGCCGGCGAGCCTGTCCGACGCCCGCCGGCGTCAGCCCACCGGGCACCTCTCGGTCGCCGTTCAGGAGGCCGCGGACGCTGAACACGCTCTCACCGTGCCTCGCGAGGATGACCTTCAGCACCATCAGAAGAGGAGCGAACGGTAGCGCCCGACGAGGCGCATCCCGATCGACTCGTAGAGCGCGATCGCGGCGAGGTTCTCGGTGCGTACGAAGAGGGTGACGACGGGCGTGGCCTCGAGCAGCAGTCGGCAGAGGTCGCGCATTCCGCGCGCTCCGTACCCTCGGCCGCGAACGGCGGGATCGACCCAGACCTGCTGGATCTGCACCGCCGCCGGCGTCCACGCCGAGGCCTCGGCCTTGAACCGGACGACGCCGCCCTCGACCCAGAGCCAGGAGCGTCCATCGACGATCTGCGCCCGCGTCCGCCAGCGGAAGCCCTCCGCGTCCCGGGCGAGCGGATCGATCCCGAGCTCGTGCTCGTGAGCGGCCGCGCAGATCGGGATCAGATCCTCCAGATCGTCGAGCGTCGCCGCTCGCAGGCCACTTTCCCCGGTCGGCGGCGGGGTGGAGAGCGCGTAGACCGGCTGTCCCGGCCTGTCGGCTCGCGGCTCCGGCATCCGCGGCTCGGCCTCCCGCCAGAGCTCGCCCACCGCCCTCTGGTCACCGATGATCATCTTCGAGGTCGCCCCCGACGCCACACCGGCGAAGTCCCCGCAGCCGAAGCCCGACGGCACGAGGTTCGCCCCGAGATGGCAGAGCGCGACAAGTGCACCACCCTCGTCGGCGACCGCCACGAACCGCCCGAAGCCTCTCCGCGCAACGTCTTCGAGAAACACCCGCTCGACCGGATCGCGCGAGCAGAACTCGAGCACCTGCTCCAGCGACGGATCGATCAGGGAACTCATCGGCCCCAATCCTCGCATCGCGTAGAGTCCACGCGCCATGCCGATCCACGTCCGCGCGGAGCCAGGCGAGTACGCCGACGCCGTTCTCCTCCCAGGCGACCCGCTGCGGGCCAAGTACATCGCCGAGACCTATTTCGACGACCCGCTTCAGCGCAACGGCGAGCGAGGCCTGCTCGGCTACACGGGCACCTGGAACGGCAAGCCCGTCTCGGTGCAAGGGACGGGAATGGGTTGCCCGGGAGCGACGATCGTGTTCGAGGAACTCGTCCAGCTCGGGTGCAAGAAGTTGATCCGCGTCGGCACCTGCGGCGGGCTGCAGTCGTCGCACGCGCTCGGCGATCTCGTTGTCGCGCTCTCGGCCGTGCCGGCCGACTCGACTGCGATGCATCTGGTCGCCAACGAGCCCCACTGCCCGACGGCGTCGTGGTCCCTGCTGCACGAGGCCGTGCACATCGCCAAGCACACTGATACCCCGATCCACGTCGGGCCGATCGTGTCGAGCGACCTCTTCTACAACCCGGACGAGGGCCAGTACGAGCGGTGGGCCGCACGGGGTGTGCTCGCGGTGGAGATGGAGGCGGCGGCTCTCTTCACCGTCGCCGCGTTGCGCGGCGTCGAGGCGGCCTGCCTGCTCACCGTCAGCGACATCGTCGTCGAGGGCCTCTTCACACGCATCTCCGACGAGCAGCTCCGAGCGGCCGTCGACCGGATGACGCGGCTCGCGCTCGACGTCGCCGTGGCCGAATGACGTCTCCGACGTCATTCGGCTAGTGGGCTGCTCTACTTCTCGCGTGAGCGAGAAGGCCATCTTCCTCGTCAACCCGGCGAGCGCGAACGGCTCGACGGCGAAGCGCTGGCCTAGCCTGCAACAACGAGCTCGGGAGCTTGGACTCGACGGCGAAGCGCTGCTCTCGGAACATCCGGGCCACCTGACCGAGCTGGCCCGCGGCGCCGCCGGCGAGGGGCGCCTGCTCGTCGTCGTCGGCGGGGACGGAACGCTGAACGAGGTCGTCAACGGCCTCGTCGGCACGAACGCAGAGATCGCCGTCATCCCGAACGGCACAGGCCAGGACTTCGGCCGGACGCACGAGATCCCCCTGCGCTTCGACGACGCGGTGCGAGTCGCGCTCAACGGGTCCCCGCGCGAGATCGATCTCGGCCGCGCCGTCTACCGCGCACCGGGCGGAGAGGAGCCCTCACGCGTGTTCGCCAACGTCGGATCCGCCGGTATGAGCGGTGCCGTGGCGAGGCGCGCGAACTCGATGTCGAAGCGTCTCGGCGGACGAGCGACGTTCTACTATGCGCTCGTTCGCGAGTTCGTCGCGTGGAAGAACACAGAGGTGACGGTCTCCTTCGACGACGGCGAGCGCCGCGGCCGAATGCACGACGTGATCGTCGCCAACGGCCGCTGGCACGGGGGCGGGATGAAGCTCGCCCCCGATGCACACCCGGACGACGGCCTCTTCGACGTGGTCCTGATCGGAGACGTGAGCAAGCTCGACTTCGTGACGACGTCACCGAAGCTCTACCACGGCGGGCACGTCGGACACCATCGGGTCGAAGTCGTCCGCAGCCCCACGCTCACGATCGAGGCCGAGAGCCCGATCCCGCTCGAGCTCGACGGCGAGGTGGCGGGAACGACGCCCGCGCGCTTCGAGGTGATTCCGGGCGCGCTGCGCCTGCGCTCACCCGGCCCGAGCTAGGAAGCCGCGTTCGTCTTGCTCGCGGAGGCCGGCGGCTTCGCGGCCGTCTTCGTCGACGAGGAACGGGAACGGGTCCGACTCGTGGTCGTCCGCTTCTTCGGCGACCCCTCCAGGGCCGAGAGCCGCTTCTCGATCGCGGTCAACCGAGCATCGATCGCGTCGAACCCCATGAAGACCTTCCCGCCCTTGTCCTTCCACTGCATCGTTCGCTGAAGGGCGGACTTCGCCGCCGGGTTGCTCGTGAGCCTCCCGAGCGCGTCCTCACCGACGGACTGCAGCTGCGTGAGTACTGACTTCGACTTCGGCTTGGCCATCTGACGTTGATCTCCTGTCCGGTTCGGGGCGAACGTAACGATAAACGAGCGGCGCAGGTCCGTGTGTTGACATTTGTGCTCAGCAGCGTAGAGTTCGCTGCCATGTCCGTTCTGGCCGGTGCGAGGAGGTGGGCAGGAAGGAACCTCGTTCCGCTCGTGCTGATCCCGCTAGCCGCGCTCTTTCTCTGGGTCGGGATCTGGCGCGTGTGGCTTCCGCCGGCCGGAAGCGGCGCGGTCGTCGTTCGCGCGGTGACGACCGTCGACGCCAACGCCGCCACCCGGCCGACGCACAGGATCACGTCGGTCGTGAAGACCACCCGTGGCGGCTCGCCCTCCCGGCGATCCGAGGCACTCGCTCTCGTCCTCCTCGCGCTCGGAGCCGGCGCGGCGGTGATCGCCGTCTTCCACGACCGGATCGGCAGCCTCGAGCTCGGGAAGGACGGCGTCAAGATCGACCTCACCGCCACCGAGCAGGCAGGTGCCGCGACGCTCGTGGGGCGTCTTGCCGCGGCCGGGGCGTCGCCTGCCGTCTATGCGCGCGGGGTCGGACGGTATCTCCGGACGGTCGCCGCGAGACGAGTGGGATCTCCAGCCCTCGGCCAGGTGGCACCGGAACTTGCTGCGGAGCAGGCCGATGAGCTCGCGCGGCGAATCGCCGACGAGCTCGTCTAGCGTCGGGTCTAGGCTGCCCGTCGGTGCGCATCGTCGCTCACCTCGATCTGGACGCCTTCTTCGCAGCAGTGGAGGAGCTCGAACGCCCGGAGCTGCGCCGGCTGCCCCTGGTCGTCGGCGGGGATCCGCACGGACGCGGGGTGGTCGCGACCGCCAACTACGTCGCGCGTCGGTTCGGCATCGCCTCCGCCATGTCGTGCGCCGAGGCGCTGCGCCGCTGCCCTCATGCCGTCTTCGTCCGCCCCCGCGGAGCGCTCTACCGTGAGCACTCGCGCGAGGTGTGGTCGATCGTGCGCGAGATCGTCTCGACGGTCGAGCAGGCCGGCATCGACGAGGGTTACCTCGACCTGGGAGAGGTCGCGCCCACCTTCGGCGACGCCCGAGCCCTCGCCGAGGCCGTCCGTGCGGTGATCAGGGCGCGCACCGCGCTCTCCTGCTCGATCGGGGTGGCGACGTCGAAGGTCGTCGCCAAGGTCGCGTCGGATCGGCGCAAGCCGGGTGGTCTCACCGTCGTGCGCCCCGGCGGCGAAGCTGCGTTCCTGGCGCCTTTCGCGATCCGCGCACTCCCCGGGGTCGGGCCACGGGCCGAGGCGAAGCTCGCGGCAGCGGGGGTCGGGACCATTGGCGAGCTGGCGTCTCTGAGCGACGACGAGGTCCGGCGCCTGCTTCCGGGGAGGGTCGGGCAGCTCGTGCGGGAGCGGGCAAGGGGAATCGACCCGCGGCCGCTCGAGGTCTCGGCCGAGCGCATCTCGATCTCGAGCGAAGAGACGTTCGAGCGGGACGTCGCAGACGTCGAGCGGTTGCACGACGAGCTGAGGCGAATGGCCGACGGGCTGGCCGGTCACCTGAGGCAGCGAGAGCAGACCGCGCGCACGATCACGACCAAGCTCCGCTATCCGGATTTCGCCATCCGGACCCGTTCGATGTCGCTCGGCGCGGGCACCAACGACGGCGAGCGGATCGCCGAGCTCGCGTGCACCCTGCTCGACCGGGCCCTTCGGGAGCGGCCCGGGCCGCTCCGGCTCGTCGGGGTCGGTCTCTCCGGGCTGGCCGATCACGCCCAGCTCGCGCTCGCCCTCTGACAGAGTGCAGCTCGATGGAAGGCTATGACTACGCCGCGGCGATACGGGTGCGGTTCGCGGAAACCGACGCGCAGGGCGTCGTGCACAACTCGAACTACTTCGTGTGGTTCGAGGTGGCGCGCGTCGAGTTCCTCGAGCGGTTCGCCGGCGGCTACCAGCGACTTCGTGACCAGAAGATCGAGTCGTTCGTGCTCGAGTCCCACGCACGGTTCCTGGCACCGGCGACATTCGACGACCGCCTGCTCGTCCACACCCGCTGCCTCGAGGTGCGCGGCGCGCGGTTCCGCTTCGAGTACGCGGTCGAACGAGACGGCACCGTGATCGCCGACGGCTGGACGGAGCACGGCACGGTCGACGCCGATACCCTCAGGCCGACCCGTGTTCCGGGCTGGCTGCGGGACGCTATTGCAAGACGCGACCCGACGGCGTCGTCGTCGGGGGAGGCGTCGTAGCGGCGGCGGGCTTCGGCTTTGGCTTGGGCTTCGGCTTGGGGCCGACGAGCAGGATCTCCGGGCTCGACCGGTAGCTCGAGTACCAGGTGGCATCTGAGAGGAGCTTGCCGTCGGGCGAGTAGACGAGGCGCCTCACCGAGGTCGACATGGCGGCCTCGCCCGGATCCTCGACCACGCTCGTCCCGGGAGCCAGCGAACGATCGAGCTTCCGCTCGATCGGCGGCGGCGAGACGACGCGGAGCGGCGCCGTGTAGCTCACGACCCGACGGTGCTGCGGTGTCCCGTAGAGCGAGACGACGAGCGACGAGGGCCCGACGAACGTGCGCAGCAGCAGCCAGTGGGGCGTGTCGTTCACGAACTTGAGGTCGACGTCGGGATAGTCGACGGTTGCGTCGCGCCCGGTCGGATAGTGGGAGATGTACAGCGCATGGTTCGTGCGCGCGGTGATCGGGAGCCCCGCCTCGTAAGCGGCGTTGAACACCGTGGTCGAGACCTGGCAGACACCACCGCCGAGGCCCGTCTGGAGCTCGCCGTTGATGATCACCGGCGCCTCGAGGAAGCCCTTGGCGGCAGTGCGCGCTCCGGTCGCCCCGTTGAACGAGAAGGTGGCTCCCGGGGCGATCAGCTTGTCGTCCACCAGATGCGCGACGAGCTCGACGTTGTGGATCCGGTTCGGAACGCCGCCGTACTCCGTCTCGTAGCTCGATACCAGCCCCGTGATGCCCATCGCCTGGGCCGCCGCTGTCGTCCGCCCGACCGAGACCGAGCTGACGACGAGGCGGGCGACTCTGTTGCTGGACGACTCCGCCGCGGCGAGCACCGCAGCTGCCGATCGCGGCACGTCGAGACCGAGCCCAGCCTGTGCCGGGATCACGGTGGCGCGGTCACCGTAGGCGGCGAAGCTCGCCCCGCGGGCCGGACGGCCGACCTGACGGTTTACCTTCGCGAAGAAGCGGTCGGCAGCGGCGCCGCCGAGAATCGGCGCGGCCCCCTTGGAGGTCGGGAGCTGGAGCATCGCGGCAAGCTGCTGGGGCGACAGCTGGAAGGTCTTTCCCTGGACGTGGACCGTCACCGGCGCCGAGATCACCTTCTCGGCGACAACCCGCGCGCCGTCGAGATCAGGCCCGGTGATCACGGGCTGCTCGACGGAGGTCGGCAGGACGACGGGGCCTGAGCGGGAGAGGCGTGCCAGAGCGTCGACCACGATCCTCGCCGCAGCGCCGCGGTCGAGGCGCTCTCCGGCCTGACCCGGAATTACCTGGACGCGGAGGCCGTGGCGCACGAGGCGCGCGGCGCGGTAGGGCCGGTCGACCTTGGAGGCGATGACTCCGATCTCGTACGCGACCGCCGCCTGGTACGAGCGAACCTCGGGCGTGATGTTCGGCGGGTTGAGGCGCAACGCGAGACGCACGAAGCCCCGGATGACATCCATCCCGCCACCCTTGCTCTGGGCGCTGGCGATCGCCTGAGCCCAGTCGGAGCTCACGCTCAGCTCGTCAGGGCGGATCTTGAACGTGTGCGTGCCTGCGGTGAACGTCACCGGCACGTGCGCGACCGCCGCAGCGCGCTGCTCGAGCGCCGCCTGCGCTGCGCTCGGGCTCAGACCGCCCACGTCGACGCCGTCGATCCTCGTGCCCGGCGCGAGCGACCCCGGAGATCCCGAGAACACGAGCCCGACCACGAGCATCGCCGCGACGAGCGCAGCCGCGGACGCCGTGACCCGAAGGTGGGTGTCGCGGACGGTGGGAGTGCTCCGGCGAACGCGGGCAGGAGGCGTGGAAGCGCGCACGCTCACGGTGGGCAATCCTATCGGCGCGCCCCGGGCCCAGTCGGAGGCGGTCGGTCCGAGCGGCTCGTCGGCCGGACCGACCAGCCGACCGGCTCGTCGGCGACGGGCTCGCGGGAGCGGCGGGAGGCGCGAGGGACCCATCTGACTACGCTATTGCGATGGATTTCGAGCTCACGAGCGAGCAGCGTCTGCTTCAGGACACAGTACGTTCGTTCGTCGAAGATCGCATTCTGCCGGTCGCGATCCAGAACGACATCGACCACAAGCTCGACCTCGATCTGATCGGCGGGATGGCCGAGCTCGGGATCCTCGGCATCGTGATCCCGGAGGAGTACGGCGGCGCCGGACTCGACTTCGTCGCCGAGGCGCTCGCGTGCGAGGAGATCGAGCGTGGCGAGGCAGCGTTTCGTACGCTGATCTCCGTCCACGTCGGGCTCAATTCACTGTCGCTCCTGCGCTACGGCACGGAGGAGCAGAAGCAGCGGTGGCTGACCCCGCAGGCGAAGGGCGAGAAGCTGGCGTGTTTCGGCCTGACCGAGCCGGGCGCAGGCTCCGACGTGGCCGCGATGCGGACCACTGCGCGCCGCGAGGGCGACGTCTACGTACTGAACGGGCAGAAGAACTGGATCTCGTACGCCACGGTGGCCGACCACGCGCTCGTGTTCGCGAAGACCGACCCCGACGCCGCGCACCGGGGCATCAGCGCTTTCGTCCTGGAGAGAGGCATGCCCGGGTTCACGTCACGAGACACCGAGAACAAGCTCGGGATCTGGGCGGGATCGACCGGGGAGCTCTTCCTCGAGAACGTCGAGGTTCCAGGGGAGAGCCGGATCGGCGAGGAGGGGCAGGGATTCGAGATCGCGATGCATTCGCTCGACCACGGAAGGTTCACCGTGGCCGCCGGAGCGTGCGGGGTCGTGCGGGCTTGCCTCGAGCGCTCGACGGAGTACGCGCGCGAGCGGGAGACGTTCGGGAGCGAGATCGGGCGCTACCAGTTCGTCCAGGACATGATCGCGACGATGGTGCTCGGCTACGAGACCTCCAAGCTGCTCGTGATGCAGGCGGCGTGGATGAAGGACCACGGGAAGCGGTCGACCCGGGAGACCTCGCTCGCGAAATGGCACGCGACCGAGTCGGCATTCGAGGCGGCTCATCTTGCGATTCAGGTGTTCGGATCCTACGGCTACAGCGCCGAATACGGGATCGAGCGGTACTTCCGAAACGCCCGCGCCCCGATCATCTACGAGGGAACGACCCAGATCCACAAGATGATGCAGGCCGAGCATGCCCTCGGCTACCGGCAGCTGAACGGGTCCGGGGGCGAGATGTCGCCCATGTGCTCCTGGGCGCCGGCGCTGTCACCCGCGCACGCGCGGGCCTAGAGCTCGCCGTGCCAGTAGTCGACGGCGGCGTCGCGGGTGACGAGCATCGCCACGTCGCCGTCGCCTGACCAGACGCCGATCTTGTTGCTGTCGGGGTAGACGGCAACCGACGGCTTCGACTTCGTCGACAGCATCGCCACGAGCACGCGGTCCGCCGCGCGGTTCGTCACCTTGTGAGCCCCCGCGGGACCGCTCGGGAAGCAGACGACGTCGCCGGGCTCGAGCTCGTGCTCGCCGTCCGGATCGCGGAGAGTGGGATGCCCTTCGAGAACGATCAACCACTCCTCCTCGGGATACTCGTAGTGATACGGGCAGATGCTGTTCCCCTCGGCCAACTCGTAAACGGTCAACCCCAGGGCCGAGGCGCCGACGAGTGCTCCGATCCGGACGTACGGAACCTCGAATCCGGCCGGGTCGCCCTCGTCAGCCGACCTCGGCGCATCGAACAGGTTCGCGACCTCGGTCATTCTCCGTCCCAGTAATCGACCGCTTCTGCAAGGCGGAAGATCTTCCGCGGCGGAGTGATCCCCACCTTCCCGCTGTCCGGGTACTCGATCGACTCGGGCTCACTGCTCGCCGACAGGATCAGCACCGCCCCGGGCCCGACCACCTGGTGCGCACCCTCGGGGCCGATCGGGAAGCAGACCGTGTCACCCACCCGCAGCACCCGCTCGCCCTCGGGATCCCGCAAAACCGGCGCGCCCGCCAGCACGATGAGCCACTCCTCCATCCCGTAATGGAAGTGGTATGGGTAGGTGCGCTCGCCCTCGGCCAGCTCGTAGACGCAACCGCCGATCTGCTCGGCGCCCACCGCCTTCCCGACCTGAGCGCCGCGCCAGCGGAACCCCTCGCGCTCGGACTGGTGATCGAATTCGGGCGAGAAGATGTTGGCGCGCCGCACCGGCCAAGCCTATTCGAGACCGAGAGCCGCCGGCAGACCGCTGAGATCGGCCACCCGGCGCGCTGCGTCCGGGTAGCGCGCCTCGCGATCGACCAGTACGGCGCTCATCCCGACGGCAAGCGCGCCTTCGATGTCCTCGTGCGGAGTGTCGCCGACCATTGCGGCCTGCGCTGCCTCGACGCCGAGCAGGTCGAGCACCGCGAGGAAGATCGACTCGTGCGGCTTCGTCTTGCCATGCGCTCCCGAGGTGAGAACCGCGTCAGCGGCCAGTCCGTGGTGCTCGACGAACTCCTCGAGGTTGCGGGAGGAGTTGGAGAGGAGACCGATCCGGAGACCGCGCCCGCGGAGATCGTCGAGCGCCGGTGCCGCGTCCTCGTAGAGCTCGAAATGCGCCGAGTGCGCCCACCGCCGCTCCATCTCGGTAGCCGCCGCATACGTATCACCCTCTCCGCCCATCCCGACGATGATCCGCTCAGTGAACAGGACCCAGATCTCCTCGTCGTGGTCGAGCTCGGGATGACGCTTCACCTCTGCGAGCGCGGCGGCCCGAGCCTCCTCGTACCGACCGGGCTCGAGCTCGAGCCCGTAGCGAAGACCGAGATCGCGGTATCCCTGCGGCCCGAGATCCGGCCCGGGCCGGGCGATGGTGAAATCGACATCGAAGACGACGGCGCGAAGCATCCTCCGAGGATAGAAGCGAC
>DATIYE010000029.1:0-5657 GCA_035517795.1 Gaiellaceae bacterium
CGAGGTCGTCGGCGACCAGGATGATCACCGCGTACTCGGGTGGCTCCTCGAGGTCCTTGAGCAGCGCATTGGCGGCGTCGTCGTTCATCAGGTGAGCGCTCGAGACGATGTAGACCCGGCGCGACGCCTCGAAGGGCCTCATGTGGAGATCGCGACGGAGCTCGCGAATCGCGTCGATCCGGATCATCTCGCCGAGCGCCTCGAGCTCGTACAGATCCGGGTGGACGGTTCGGGTCGTGCCCAGGAGCTGGAGGGCGAAGGCACGTGCGAGCTCCCGCTTGCCCACCCCGGCCGGGCCGTGGAAGAGATACGCGTGAACCGGCCCTTCGAGGAGCGCCGCCTCGAGCAGACGCCTGGCCTCGAGCTGCTCGCGATGAGCCTCTAACACGACGACCACCCATACACTGTGTTAGAGGCTCTCAAGCTGTCGAACCTGCTCACGGACCTGCTCCGCGATCTCGTCGGGGTCGAGGGACGCATCGATGATGCCGATCCGGTCCGGGAAGAGGGCGGCCAGCTCGCGGTAGCCGTCCGCCACGGCGCTGCGGAAGGCCTCGTCCTCCCGCTCGATCCGGTCGAGGTAAGCACCCTGACGGCTCCGGGCCGCATCGACGTCGAGCGCGAGCACGAACGTCCTGGCCGGCATCAGGCCGCCCGTCACCATCCGGTTCAGCTCGAGCACCGAATCGACGCCGAGCCCGCGCGCGATCCCCTGGTACACGATCGACGAGTCGACGTACCGATCGCAGACGACCCATGCTCCACGCTCGAGCGCCGGACGGATCACCTGCGCCGCATGCTCGGCCCGGGCCGAGGCGAACAGGGACGCCTCCGCCCAGGGCGTCATCTCGAAGCCGTGGAGCACGACGTCGCGGATCGCCTCGCCGATCGGCGTCCCACCGGGCTCGCGCGTCGAGATCACCTCGTTCCCGTTTGACCGCAGCCACTCGGCGAGCCGGCCGGCCTGCGTGGTCTTCCCGGACCCGTCCTGTCCCTCGAAGCTGATGAACACCGGGCCCGTACGATACGGCCTGTGCTGGCTGCGGTCACCGGGGGCGCGGGGTTCATCGGCTCCAACCTCGTCGACGCCCTCGTCTCCCGCGGCGACGAGGTCATCGTCATCGACGACCTCTCGTTCGGTCACCGCGAGTATGTGAACCCGGCCGCGACGTTCATCGAGCGGGATGTCCGGGACGGGATCGACCTGGACGGCGTCGAGGCCGTGTTCCACCTTGCCGCCCAGACCGACGTACAGACCTCGGTACGCGAGCCCGCCCACGACGCCGCGGTGAACGTGGTCGGCACCGTGCAGGTGGCCGACGCAGCGCTTCGCGCGGGAGCGAGGGTCGTCTTCACGTCGACCGGGGGCGCCATCTACGGCGAGTGCCCGGAGCCCGCGGTCGAGAGCCGCCCGCTCGCACCGCTCTCGCCCTACGGCATCGCGAAGCTTTGCGGAGAGGAGTACGTGCGCGGGTTCAACCGTATCCACGGGACGACCAACGTCGTGGCCCGGCTCGGGAACGTGTACGGCCCCCGGCAGGCGGCGAGCCTCGAGGGCGGCGTCGTGTCGATCTTCCTCGAGCGGCTCGCCCGCGGACAGAAGACGGTGATCTTCGGAGACGGCCTCCAGGTACGGGATTTCGTCTTCGTCGGCGACGTCGTTGCCGCATTGCTCGCCGCCGCCGCGCACGAGGGCGGCGTCTTCAACGTGGGAACAGGCGTCGAGATGACGGTGCTCGAGCTGCACCGCGCGTGCGCCGAGACTGCGGGTGTGACCGCCGAGCCGGCGTTCGAGCCGGCACGGCTCGGCGACCTCAGCCGGTCGTCACTCGACGTCTCCGCCGCCGCAGAGCAGCTCGGGTTTCGGGCGAGCACGCCGCTCGCCGAGGGGCTCGCCCGGACCTGGGCCTGGCTGACCGGGCTGTAGCGCAGGAGTCCTCCGGGCTCCGGCGAAGTCGGAGGCCCGTTGGAAGCCCCGCTCCTCACGCCCCAGGATCTGATTCGGCCGTGGCGCCGTGCCACGGTCGTCGTCGGGGCGATCGCCGCGCTCGAGCTCGTCCTGCTCGTCGGAGCCGGCGTCCGGCTGATCGCGAAGCCCCTGGCGCACGAGATCAAGCACCAGGCGATCTCGGCCGCGGCGCCCAGGGCAGACGCGGTGACACAGTCGAAGCAGCTCAAGCAGGCGATCCGGCGCACGAAGGCGCCGCCCGGAAAGGCGCGGCCCCGCAACCACGTGAAGATCATGGTGTTCAACGGCAACGGCCGGGCCGGAGCCGCCGGAAGCGCCGCAGGCCGTCTACAACGACTCGGCTACGTGATCGCCGGCACCACCAACGCCGCGCGCCAGGACTACGCGACGAGCGTCGTCATGTACGTGCCGGGCTTCCGGGCCGAGGCGATACGTCTCGCGAAGGACATCGGGGTCAGGGTCGTCGGCCCCCTCGACGGGATCTCGAAGCCGTCGCTCGACGGCGGCGAGCTCGCCGTCATCGTCGGCGCCTGATCCTCCCTCCCTAACACCGCGGCTTGCCCGAGTTGACGAGCGCGAGCGTCTCGGCGTAGTGCCGGTTGTACGTCGGATTCTGCCCGTCGAGAACGGTCGCGTGGCTGAACGCCGTCAGGGCTGCGCGCGGGCAGCCCCGGCTGATCAGCTCGAAGTACCCCAGCTGATCCCAGGCGAGGGCGCTCGAGGGCTGCACCGTCGTCGCCTTCGTGAAGTCGCTCTCGGCGCTCCCGATCGCCGAGCGATACCCGGTCTGCCAGCCCGGCGCGCGCCCGCTCTTCGCCGTAGCCGCGATGTCGACCTCGGCTGCCCCGGCCTGGAAGAGCGGGTCGATCGCGAACGGGTTGACCCTGCGCGCCCGCTTCGCCAGGGCGATCGCATGCTGGTCGTTCACGCCGACGGCAGCCGCCGCCTGGCCGTCCCAACGGACGCCCAGCCAGACGGCGAACAGCGAGCAGCCGACGGCGATCAGGGCGCCGCTCACGGCGACGACGCGGGAGGCGCGGGGACGGGGACGTGACGAGGGCCGGGCGACGAGAGCGCCCGCGATCAGAAAGACGGGGGCGGAGACCGAGACGAAATCCCAGTCGATGTCCAGCAGCCCGTGCAGGAAGTACGCCGGGAGCGCGAGCGCGAGCGCGAGCTGCGGCCCGGGTCGGCGGCGCCCTCGAACGGCGAGCCACAGGATCGACGCGATGAACAGGACCAGGCCGACGACCCCGGTCTCGGTCAGGAACTGAAGCGGCAGGTCATGAGGCTCGATCGTCTGGTCGAGGCTCGTCGTGCGGTAGCGCAGGTTCGTGACGGCGAAGGTGCCTGCACCCGTCCCCTTGAGCGGAGCGGTCTTCCAGCCGTGCCACGCCTGCGTCCACCACGACGAGCGGAAGTTCCCGCCGGAGGAGACGAGGTGACCGGGCGAGTTCGTCAGCTCAGACCCGGACGAGGAAGTGAAGGAGTCCCACCACGAGTGCGCCTTTGCTGCGCCGATCGCCACCGCCGCGGCGAGCGCGAGGACGAGCACCGCGAGCGCGATCCGCCGCAGCATCGTCCCGTCGGCAAGGGGGAAGCGGGCGAGGCCGGCCGCGATCAGGGCGTCGGCGGCGAGCACGGCGCCGAACACAATCCCCGCATGGACGCGGGCGGTGTGTGATTGGCCGTCGCTCGTGAGTCCCGGGAGCGCGAAGGCGACCGCGAGCGCTCCGGCCGCGGGAAGGCCCGCCGCGACCAGGGTCGAGAGCGCCTCCAGCCAGGCCTTCGACAGCCACATCCAGAGGGCGACCACGACCACAGCGACAAGCACGCCGCCACGGGAGTACGTCATCCCGATCACGACGATCCACCCGAAGACGAGAAGCGTCCCCGCCGTCCGCATGCGCGTCGCGAGGCACAACCCGATCGGGAGGGCGATGTCGCCGAGCAGTGCGAGCGCGTTCCAGTAGCCGACGGGCCCACGCAGGCGGGCGAGCCGCCCGTAGTCCTCGTACAGCCACGGCAGGACCTTCCCTGCGAGCGACCAGACGCAGACCGCCCCGAGGAGCGCCGAGAACCCGTACAGCAGCCTGCGCGGCTCCGCCCCGAGCAGCGCTCCGACCAGGGCGAAGGCGAGATAGACGGCCGTGCGGTTCGCGTAGCTCCAGCTCCGGTCCGGCTCGACCGACCAGGCGATCGAGATCGCGCACCAGGCGGCGAGGCCCGCGAGCGGAACCAGGATCACCAGGCCGCGGGGCGGTCCCCGGGTCGCGAACAGCGCACCGACGAGGGCGAGCGCACCGATGCCGAGCCAGGGGATCGCCGAGTCACCGGGGTCGTGTGCGAGGAAGAGCGCACCGGCGACGAGGGCGAGTGCGAAGGTGAGCGGCGACAGAAGTTCGCGGGCCGGCCGCATCCTCTTCGAAGCTAGCATCCGGACCTGACCGTGCACCGGCGGCTAACAATCGCCTTACACGGTCGCAACCGGGCGCATATCCACGTCCGGAAGACTCGTCATCATCACCTCCGGACCTGTTCCCCCTGGCCCCACCGAATCGCGCGATCCTTGAGCCCCGCCCGTAAGCACCTCGTTCGCTTCGCCATGCTCTTCGGCGCCGTCGCCGTCCTCGCGCCCCTCCCGGCCGTGGCGACGGCGACCAGGAAGAGCGACTCGGTGCCGTGCTGGAAGCGCCTTCTGAACGACTACTACGACGGCCAGCTCAACAACACGTACCCGATCCCCTGCTATACGCAGGCGATCAAGCACCTTCCGGCCTCGCTCGAGATCTACGGCAGCGCCAAGGATGACATCATCGCCGCTAGGACGGCCGCCATCAACCACAAGCCGCCTCCGCCGGAGGGGTCGGGCGGTAACACGACCACCGTCGCTGCAAGCAGCTCGAGCGGCGGCGGCGTCAGCTCCTTCCCGCTTCCGGTGCTGATCCTCGGCGGAGTCGCGATTCTGCTCGTGATCGCCGGCGGGATCGGGATGCTCTGGCAGCGCTCGCACCCGCGCGACGACGACGCGGCCGGGGCCTGACCCGCTCTCACGGCACCCTCCCGAGACGGCTAGAATGGGGGCTGCGGGTGCTGGTAGATTTGGGTTCTTTGCAGGGGTTTTTCGTTCCATCCGACCCGAGGCCTACGCTCCTCGGTCCGCCCGTCAACAGAGTCGTCAAGTCAACAAGGCGGCTCCGCTCGATCGGCGTTCGACCCGGCTGACCGCGGAATGAGGAGAGGAAGATGGCGTCCACGAAGCAGGTAGAGAACGAGAAGCTCGAAGCAGCAAGGATCGAGGCGACACAGGGGGCCGTTCCGATCGAGGCGGAAGCTCTCCGGAACAACGTCGTCAGGGAGGACGCCACACTCGCGGTTCGCCGCCACTTCACGATCCCCGGCCGCGACCCGTTCGACGAGGTCGAATGGGAGAGCCGCGACGCCTTCATCCCCGGGAAGGACAAGCCGGCGTTCGACCAGAAGGGCGTCGAGTTCCCGAAGTTCTGGTCGCAAACCGCGACCAACATCGTCGCCCAGAAGTACTTCCGCGGTCGCATGGCGTCGCCCGAACGCGAGCGCTCCGTGCGCCAGATGATCGGCCGGGTCGTCAACACCGTCGGCAGCTGGGGCCGCGCCGACGGCTACTTCGCGACCGAGGACGAGGCGCAGACCTTCGAGGACGAGCTGA
>DATIYE010000030.1:0-9401 GCA_035517795.1 Gaiellaceae bacterium
TCGACGGCCTCCGGGTGCTCGTCGACCCGTTTCTGAGCGACCACAAGGCCCGCCTGTATCCTCCACCGCCTCGAGGAGCGGCAGTGCGGAACGTCGACTGGGTGCTCGTCACCCACGACCACATCGACCACTTCGACCGCGTTGCGGAGCTCGCCGTGCCCTCGCTTCACATCCTGCTGCCCGCCCGGAACGTCGAGGTCGTCCTCGCTCCCTTTCGTTAGCCCGGCGCGGTCAGGAGGCCGCGCTCGAGCAGCTTCCGGAACGCGCCGATCGTGAGCTCGACTCCCTCGTCGAGCGTGGTCTCCGTGAACTCCGGCACGAGCTCGAGGAACGATCCCGCGTCGAGCTCGTCAACGAAGGGCAGAGGCTCCCCGTCGAACTCGATCCCGTCGGTGTCGATCGCCGCGACGATGTCGGCGATCCTCGTCGTCCGGCCGGGCAGGTTGTGCGTCGAGGCGCCTTCGGCTCCGGCGTCGCTGGCGGCGATGAAGGCCCTTGCGGCGTCGCGGGCGAGCTGCAGCTGGCAGGCGCCTCCGAACGGAATCCGATACCGGGTTCCGGCGGCGGCTGCGAGCATCGCCGTGGTGGGAGCCGACGTGAGGCCCTGGTCACGCCCGACGCCGTAGACGGTGTGGGGGCGGAGCCCGACGCTCGCGACGCCCCCCTCCTCGAAGTAGACCCGGGCCGTGAGCTCGTTCGTCCGCTTGAACACCCCGTACAGCGTCGAAGGGGCGCCGGCCGCCCCCCCGGCAGCGTCCAGCGCCGCCACCGACGAGGCGTAGACGACCGGCGCGAGCTCTCTTCGGGCCGCGACCTCGAAGACGTTGACGGTGCCGAGAACGTTGACCCGCGCGCCCAGAGGGGGATCGGCCCGCACGAAGGGCACCTGCAGCGCCGCGAGGTGAATGATGTTGGTGATCGCGTGACGGGCGACCGCCGAGTCGAGCGAGGCCTGGTCGGCGATGTCCCCGACCGCGCGAGGCACACGGTCGGCCTCTTCTCCGATCAAGAGACGCAGCCGCCGTGGCTCGGTGTCCAGGTCGAACGCGACCACATCCCGGCCGGAGCGCACCAGCTCGTGGACGACCCAGGCTCCGATACAGCCGAACGCACCGGTCACGAGGAACCGCGCCACGAAGGAGGCTACTTGCTCCTGCTCATCGAGGCTGCGAGGCCCTTCGGGAACCTGATGTGCTCGGGCGCGACGATCGGCTTGCCGACGTCGAGCTGGACCTGCGCCTCGCCCGGGAGCGGGATCTTCGCGGGGTTGCCCGTCCAGACCTTGCCGTTGTAGAAGGCGGTCACCTGACCCTTGTAGGCGCCGATCCGAGCCGGCGAGAGCTTGACGCCCCAGATCTCGAAGAACTGGCCGAGGGTGAACGACGTCAGCTTCGGCGCTTCCATGTGGATGATCCCGTCGGCGGCATGGGTATGGAGCCACATGAAGCACGAGCCGTTGGTGACGAAAGGCCCCACCGAGGTGTTCACCCCGCCGATCGGGGGACCGATCCCGATCCCGTAGGGGATGACGTAGGCCTTCCCCGAGACGAACAGGGTCAGATGCGCGTGGATGTGGAAGGCGATCTTCTCCACCCGCTGGCAGGTGACCCCGTCGATCGTCTGGCCGAGCTTGACCGTCTGCACGTCGGCGAAAACCGGGCCCTTCGGGATCGGGACGCCCTCGGGTCCGAGCGGGCCGGGTGCCGGCGCCGCCTTCAGGGGACCGACCGAAGAGAGCGGTGCAAGCGGAAGCGCCGCGGCGGCGGCGGCCGCCGTGAGCGTGAACGTGGCAAGGCCGATCGCGAGCGGGCGCCTCATCGCGCCACATCGTAGGGACCTGATCTCACCGGCTTGCGTCACTCTGGCGATTTAAGCTTGCGCTTACGTAAGTAGATGCTTACAATCTCCCCCGTGGAGACCGCACTCAAGGCCCTCGCGGAGCCCCGCCGCCGGCGGATCCTCATGCTCGTACGGGACGGCGAGCTGTCGGCGGGCGAGATCGCGTCGTACTTCGAGATCTCTCGGCCCGCGGTCTCCCAGCACCTGACCGTCCTGAGGGAGGCAGGGCTCGTGGACGAGCGACGGAACGGCACCAGGCGTCTCTACCGCGCCCGCCCCGCGGGACTCGTCGAGCTGAAGGAGTTCCTCGACGGGTTCTGGGACGAGCGACTCGAGGTGCTGAAGCGAGAAGCAGAGCGAGAGGAGCAGGAGAAGCATGGAGAGCACGACTGAACGGCTCGAGGTCCGGCGCGAAATCACGATCGCGGCGCGACCGGAGACCGTCTGGCAGTTCCTCGTCGACCCGCAGAAGGCGCTCCTCTGGTGGGGGATCGACGCGCGGTTCGACCTGCGCCCGGGCGGGGAGTTTCGCGTCCACGTCGTTCCCGGGCACACGGCGTCGGGCGAGTTCGTCGAGATCGACCCGCCCAGGCGCCTCGTCTACACGTGGGGCTGGGAGGAGGGCAGGGACGGGCCGAACCTCGTGCCGCCGGGGTCGAGCACGATCGAGATCGAGCTCGAGCCGACCGTTGAAGGGACGACGCTCCGGTTCGTGCATCGTGACCTGCCGGCCGAGGAGTCGGTCGTCTCTCACGGGCAGGGCTGGGATCACTACCTCGGGCGGCTGGCTGTCGCAGCGGCGGGCGGCGATCCGGGACGCGACCCGTGGCTCGAAGGGAATCGGTAACCAACGATCGAGGAGGGAGAGAAGATGGGGAAATACGTGTTCGTCTACAGGGGCGGCGGCGGGATGGCTGAGACCGAGGAAGAGCGGAACGCGCTGATGGCGGCGTGGGGCGCGTGGCTCGGAGCCCTCGGTCCGTCGCTCGTCGACGCCGGGAACCCGTTCGGCCCGTCCGCGGCGGTGAAGGCCGACGGCTCGAACGGCACTGCCACCTCGGGCCTGACCGGCTATTCGATCGTCGAGGCGCCGAGCCTCGACAATGCGGTCGAGAAGGCGGGCGGCTGTCCCGTCTTCGCCTCGGGCGGCTCCGTGGACGTCTACGAGACATTCGAGGTCATGTAGCGACAACGTCCGTGCAACAAAACCGGGCCCTGACCCCGGTTTTGTTGCACGGCTACTGCGCGAAGAGCTTCAGCAGCTCGACGGCCGTTGCGGCCGAGATCGCCATGTCCTCGACCGAGATCCACTCGCGCACCGAGTGGTACTCGTTGCCGCCGGTGAACAGGTTCGGCGTCGGCAGGCCTCTCTCGGTCAGCCTCGAGCCGTCTGTGCCGCCCCGGATGGCCGCGAGCGCCGGCTCGAGGCCGACCCGGCGCGTCGCCTCTTCCGCAGCCGCGACCACGTGAGGGACCTCGTCGAGCTTCTCGCCGATGTTGCGGTACTGGTCCCAACGCGAGAACGAGACCGCCGCCCCTGACTCGTCGGCGACGACCTCTTCGGCGAGGCGGCGGGCGAGCGCGTGATGCTCCTCGAGCTTCTCGGCGTCATGGTCGCGCAGGATCGTCGTCACGGTCACGCCGCCGGCGCCACCCGCGATCTCGTACGGATGGATGAACCCCTCCCGGCCTTCGGTCGTCTCGGGCGAGAGGGTGTCGCGCGGCAGTCTCTCGATGAACCGCGCGGCGAGCTTGACCGGGTTCACCAGCTTCCCCTTGGCGACACCCGGATGGACCCCGACGCCGGTGAACGTCACCTTCAGTTCGATTGCGGAGAACGTCTCGTTCTCGATCTCCCCGACCAGCGCGCCGTCGAGGGTGTAGGCGAAGTCCGCTCCGAAGCGAGCGAGGTCGAAATGGTCGGTGCCTCGCCCGACCTCCTCGTCGACCGTGAACCCGATCCGGCCTCTCGCGCGCGGCACCTCGGGGTGCCCGACGAGCCAGGCGACGGCCGCCATGATCTCGGCCACCCCGGCCTTGTCGTCGGCGCCGAGCAGCGTCGTTCCATCCGAGGTGACGATGTCGTGCCCGACCCGCCCGGCGAGAAGCGGGCTGGTAGAGGGCGAGAGCACCTGCAAGGGGTCGCCGGGCAGCACGATCTCGCCGCCGTCGTAGTCGCGCCAGACCCGGGGTTCGACACCTGTTCCGGGCGCATCAGGGCTCGTGTCGACGTGTGCGAGCAGCCCGACCGTCGGCCCCTCCCGGTCTCCTACTGCCGGCAGCGTCGCGAAGACGTAGCCGTGCTCGGTCAGCTCGGCGTCGTCGAGGCCGAGCTCGCGGAGCTCGGCTGCGAGGAGGCGGGAGAGGTCGAGCTGCTTCGGCGTGCTCGGGTAGGTGTCCGAGACCCGCGCCGACTGCGTGTCGATCCGGGCGTAACGCAGGAAGCGATCGAGGACGTCCTCACGGAGCTCTCCGGCGAGCGACGATCCGTACGGGACGGCCACGGAACGCGCAGTGTATGCCGATCGTGAGAGACTCCCGCGGATTATGGGGCTGATCGAGGAGCGGCTCGCCGACCTGGGGATCGAGCTTCCGCCGTCGTTCACGCCGATCGCGAACTTCGATGTCACTGCGAGGACGGGGTCGCTCCTCTACGTCTCCGGTCACGGCCCGACCCAGGGCTCGGAGATCGTGTTCAGCGGCCACGTGACCAGCGAGGTCTCGCTGGAGGAGGCCTACCGCGCCGCCAGGCTGAGCGCTCTCAACTGCCTCCGCTCGATGCAGGACGGGCTCGGCTCCCTCGACCGCGTGCGCAGGATCGTGAAGGTGGTCGGGATGGTCTGGAGCGATCCCGACTTCACGGGACAGCCGCAGGTCGTGAACGGCGCCTCCGACCTGCTCGTCGAGGTGTTCGGCGAGCGTGGGCGCCATGCCCGGTCCGCGGTCGGGACGGCGGGACTCCCGCTCGGCATACCCGTCGAGATCGAGATGGTGGTCGAGGTCGACTGATCAGATCCGGCGGGCGCCGACGTATTTCTTCGCGTACCACGGCTCGGAGAGCGAGTCGATCCGCACGAACGTGCCGGTGTGCGGCGCGTCGACAAACAGGTTGTCCCCGATGTAGATCCCGACGTGGTCGAGCGCGTCGAAGAAGACCAGGTCACCGGCCTGGAGCTGTGACACGGCGACGGGAACCCCGTAGTCCCATTGCGCGGCCGCGAAGTGGGGGAGCGGGACGCCGAGCTGCGCGTAGACGTAGGTGACAAGCCCCGAGCAGTCGAACCCGGTTGGGGTCGCGCCCCCCCACAGGTACGGCACGCCGAGGTAGTTCAGGGCGATCTGGGCGGCGCTCGGATGCCCGGGTGGAAGGAGTGCCGTCGGCTCGGTCGGGGGCGCCGTCAGCGCCGGGGAGATCGCGGGCGTGAGGTCGGGCGCAGGCGTCGGCGCTGTCGTTGCGGTCGTGGAGGTCAGGGCAGGGACAGTTGTTGTGGCGGCGGCGTTCGTTGTCGTTGTTGTCGACGTCGACGTCGTCGTCGTGGTCGTGGTGGTGGTCGTTGTCGTCGTGCTCGTGGCGTCAGTCGTCGGTGCCTGCGGGCCCTCGACGATCGCCGCCTTCGCCTGCGCCGTCGCGAGCTGTGCGCGGCGTGCGGCAGCCTCGCGCGCCTGAGCCTCCCTCGCCTTCGCCGCCAGCTCTGCCTTCAGCCTCGCCCGTGCCAGGGCTGCCAGCCGCTCCTGGCGCGCACGTTCGGCGGCCTCGAGCTTGCTCACCTGGGACTCCACCGAGGCGAGCAGTCGCCTGCGCACCGCGAGACCGCGCATGATCTGGTCGCGCTGGCTCGCGAGCTCACGCACGGTCGCCTGCGCCGCTGCCTTGTCGCGGTTCAGCTCGCGCACACGAGTTTCGAGGACGCGCTTTGCCTGTGCCGTCTGCTCGGCGATCAACGTCGCCTGCTTGCTGAGTTCGTTCTCCGCGTCCGAGAGCCGGAGCAGCTCGCCGAGGCTGCGGGCGCCCAGGATGACGTCGAGCGTGCTCGAGTGGCTGGAGGTGTACATCCAGACGAGGAGCTTCGCAGCCCGATGCTGGGCCCGTTCGTAGCGGGCCCTCGCCTGCCCGAGCGCCACGCGCTCCCGCGCGAGATTCCTGCGCAGCGTTCCGAGCCGTACGCGCGCCCCGTCGTACTGCTCGGAGATCGTGTTCAGGCTCTCGTCGATCGCAGCGATCTCCTGCAGAACCAGCCGGGCCTCGGCTTTCTTGGCCCTGATCGCCGGATTCGTGGGATTCGAGACCGTCGAGGGCGGCGAGGCGGTCGCCGGTCGCGTGGCCGTCGCGCTCCGTCCGCCGAATGCGGTGAGGGCGAGAGCCACAGCGAGGGGGATGAGCAGCTTGATCCGCATGAGCAGGCCTAGCGACACCCGTCGTCCTCGCGAGGCGCCGAAGCTCTCTCTACGGCTTCCCCCGGGAGTCTCCTGCACGGGCGCGGCCCTAGAATGCCATGCGTGGTCGACCCTGTCAGGAAGCGTTTTTCGGAAACAGCGGTCGCGATCGCCGAGAACCAGGACCGCCGCTTCGAGGCGACCCGTGAGCGGGTGGAGACGCTCCTCGTCCTCACCGGGGAAGAGCGGGTGCTCGACGTCGGCACGGGAGCGGGCGAGCTCGCGCTCGCACTCGCCCCTCACGTGCGCGAGGTCGTCGGAATCGACATCGTTCCCGAGCTGCTCGCGGAGGGCCGGAAGCGCGCTCCGGGCAACGTGGAGTTCGTCGAGGGTGACGCGCTCGAGCTCCCCTTCCCTCCGGCGTCGTTCGACGTCGTCTCCACCGCACGGACGCTCCACCACGTTGGGCGCCCCGAGCTCGTGCTCGCGGAGATGAACCGGGTGCTCAGGCCGGGAGGGACGATGCTCGTGGTCGACCAGCTCGCTCCGGTCGACCCGCTCGCGGCGATCGAGCTCAACCGCTTCGAGACCGCCCGCGACCCGAGCACGACCCGGATCCTGGCCGACGTCGATCTGCGCGGCCTCTTCGACGCCAACGGCCTGATCCTGAGGAGAGCCGACACGGTCGTCGAGGAGCGGAACCTCGAGCGGTACCTCGATCTCGCCGGCTGCCGCGGTGAGGACCGCGAGCAGGCCCTGGCGCTCGCCGAGGGCCACCTCTCCGTGCTCTACGGCTGGTACGTGCTCGCCAAGCCGGGCCTTTGACTCAGGCCAGGAGCGGGAGTCTCGGCATGTGCTTCGCATCGGGAAGGATGCGGTCGCCGTCGACCCCGAACCACTCCTCGGCGATCGACCTGTAGACCGAGCGGAAGTCGACGTTCTCCTTCAGGTTCCCGTCGACGTCGAGGCCCTTGCCGCGGGAGAGGCCGGGGAACTCGCCGACCATCTTGTGGCGTACGCGGTTGCCGATCATGAAGGCCACGCCCCCGGCGCCGTGGTCGGTGCCGTTCGTGTCGTTCTGCTCGGCCCGGCGGCCGAACTCGCTCCAGAGGAGCGTCACCACGCGGTCGCCGAGGTGCCGCTGCTCGAGGTCGGCCTGGAAGGCCTGCAGCCCCTGAGCCACCTCCTGCAGCCCCTGCTGGAGCGGCCCGGTCTCCTCCGAGTGCGTGTCGAACTCGCCGGGAGCCTGGAGCGCCGCCGCACGGATCGGGAAGCCGGCGTGCAGAAGCGCCGCGAGGCCCGCGAGCTTGTGGGCGAAGTCGCCGTCCGGGTACTTGACCCTCGTGTGGTAGTGCGCCTGCCCGTCCTGGCCGATGAAGCGGCCGAGCTGCCGCCGGAGCTGGTTCGACTCGTAGGCCGTCTTGCTCGCCTGTGTCAGAAACGGGTCGGTCGCCACCGTGAGGCCGCCGAGCGATCCCATCGCGTCCGGAAGGAGCGCTCCGGGGACGTCCCACACGTTCTGCGAGTCGAAGCCGTAGTCGGTCGGGTCCTCGAGCGTCGCCACCGGAACCCTCGCGGTTGCGAGCGACGGCAGCAGCGACGAGTCGAGCGAGAGTCCCTGCATGGCGTTGTCCGGATCACCGATCTCGTCGAGTAGCCGCCCGAGCCAGCCGGTCGAGAGCTGCGGGTCGAGCGCCCCGACCTCCCAGTAGTGGCGCGAGGTGAAGTGCGACTGGTCGGGGTGTGAGTACCCGATTGCCGGGAAGACCGTCAGCTTGCCCTGGGTGTGCAGCTTGGAGAGCGGCTCGAGTGCCGGATGCCAGTGCAGGCGGGAGTCGCTCTCGAACCGCGGGCCGTCCTCGGGCTTCAGCGCGATCTCGGGGCGCAGACGTCGGTATTGAGGGTCGCCGGTCGGGTAGAGGAGAGAGAGCGCGTCCCAGCCGCCCGGGGCGAACACCGTTACGACGACCTTGTTGCCGTGGCTGGTCGAGGCGGCCCGCGCGATCGCGTTGTCGAGGACGTTCGGGCCGAGTGCGGCGGCGCCGTACACGGTCAAGGCCGCGCCGAGCGTCTTCGAGAGGAAGGTGCGGCGGTCGAGTCCCGTTCCCGCCGGGAGCGGCATGCCCGGCTCGATCGACGGCAGCCCGCGGCCTGCCTCGGCCGCGCCCCGGCGCATCATCGTGACCCGGCTGAACTCGTTGCAGTGGCAACTCTTCATGCCGTCTGCATCTCCGGAGAAACCGCAGCCAGGTGGCGGAGGGCGTTGTACGTCATGACCGGGAACGACTTCTGCCGGTCCTCGTCGGCGACCGCGGCCGCCATCGTCTTCTGCGCGTAGTCGAGCATGGCCTTCCTCGTGTTTGGCGAGACCTGGAGCGACCCCCACCAGCCGAGTGCACGGTCAACGAGTTTCACCGGATCGGCAGGCGGTCGATCGGCCGGCTTCGTGTGGTCGGGGTTCGAGGCGTGCTTCTGGAGCGCGCGACGCGCGATCAGCCAGCGGGCGCGGAAGGTGGAGGTGTCGAGCCAGCGGGTCTCGTCCCAGCCGGCGACGTTCGGCGGGTAGAAGAGCTGCTGGCCGGCCATCGCGTCGAGGTAGACCCAGTCGTCGGTCTCGATCCGGTCGCCGCGCTGTCTGAGCATCCCGGCCGTGTAGAGCACCGGGGACTTGACCATGCGCGGCCCCTCGTAGAGAAGCGGATGCTTCAGGATCGCGGTGACGATCGGGCGGATCTGGTTGCCCGAGCGGACGTAGAGCTGCTCGAGCAGCGTCGCCGACTTGGCGTCGGGCGGGACGGGGATGAAGTAGCTCCAGAGGCGGTTGACGAAGTAGCCGGCGTGTGCCGGATGGCCGATGCACAGCTTCACCGAGCCCTTCCAGTTGAACGGTCCCGGCTTGCCGAAGATCACCTTCATCGCGTCGTCGTGGTTCTCGGCCTTGAAGTGGAACTTGACCCAGCCGATGTCGTTCTTCCAGTCGGCCGTCCAGCCGGTGAGCGCGCGAGCCTGCTCGCGGACGTCCCGCTCGGTGTAGCCGCTGCCGTGCCCGAGCGTGAAGAGCTCCATCATCTCGCGCGCGTAGTTCTCGTTCGGGTGCCCCTTGACGTTCTGGTTCCCGTTGAGCCGGATCAGCATCGCCGGGTCCTTGGTCACGCCGGTGAGGAGGTCGGCGAAGGAGCCGAGCGCGT
>DATIYE010000031.1:0-2384 GCA_035517795.1 Gaiellaceae bacterium
CTCGACCGCTCGCACCGGCCGCGCTCGGGCGAGCTGATCCGCCTCGTCGCCTCGCTCGTGGGGCACGTCGGCCGCGTTCGCAAGGCAGCGCGCCTGGCAGACGAGGGTGTTCGTGCGAGCGAGATCGCGAGCCGGCTCAAGATCCACCCCTTCGTCGCCGAGAAGTCGGCGAAGCAGGCGGGCAACTTCTCGCCGGACGAGCTCGCACAGGCGACGGTCCGGCTAGCCGAGCTCGACGCGGGGGCCAAAGGCGGCTCACGCCTCCCGCCCGAGCTTCAGCTCGAGCGGACCCTCGTGGAGATCACGCGCCGGCCCGAGTAGCGCTTACTTCCCGGACGTGCCGGCGACGAGCTTCGCCGCCTGAGACTTGCGCCGGGCGACGGTGTTCCGGTGGAGAGCGCCGTTGGCCGCGGCGCGGTCCAGCCACTGGACGAGCTCGCGATGCCGCGAGCCGGTCTCGTCTGCGTCACCCTCGGCGACCGCCTCGTTCAGACGCCGCATGAGCGTCTTCGCGGTCGAGCGCCAGCGGAGGTTCTCCTGCCGCTGCCGCGCCGCCAGGCGGACGCGCTTCTCTTGCTGCTTGATGTTCGGCATAAGGAGAAAGACCCGCGGCTCGCGGGCCGGGCGATGGTAGCAACCCCGCTCCCTATGCTGCCCTCGTGGACGACGCCCAGCGGCAGCGGCAGGAGCGGGCGCTCGCGCGTGACCGGCGCCGCCGCGAACAGGGCAAGCCGACGTACTTCGACGGCGAGGCAACCCACGACGCGTCGCCGGCCGCGCAGGATCCGGCCGAGACGTCGACCTCGATCCTGCGTCCGCGTCGCGACGGCCGTGAATTGACCGAGCTCGAGGCTCTGGAGTTCGCGGAGGAGGCGCAGGTGCCCCTGATCAGTGCTCCTCGTCCCGCAACAGCCGTGTCGGAGGAGCCGCCAGGGGAGGGTCAGAGCCTCGCGCGCTCGGGGGTCATCTTCGCGATCGCGACCGCTCTCTCGCGAGTCCTCGGACTCGTCCGGGAAATCGTGGCGGCCTATCTGTTCGGGATCCGCGGCCCGATCAATGCCTTCAACATCGCCTTCCTGATCCCGAACACCGTGCGGTCCCTGGTGGCGGACCAGGCTCTCTCGGGGGCGTTCGTACCGGTCTTCAGCGAGCTGCTCGTCAAGGGCGAGCGGAAGCGCGCCTGGCGAGTGGCCTCCTCGATCTTCTGGCTGATGCTGCTCGGCCTCGGCGGCCTCACGGCCCTCTTCATCGTGCTCGCGCCCTGGGTGATGGGCCTGTTCAACTACGGCCCGAACGCGCTGTACGGGCCCCTCGCGATCGGCCTCTCTCGGATCCTCTTCCCGACCGTCGTCATCCTCGGGCTGACCGGCGTCGTGGTCGGGATCCTCAACAGCTACGACCACTTCACCGTGCCCGCCCTCAGCCCGGTGGCGTGGAACCTCGTGATCCTGCTCGGACTCGCGCTCGGTGTGGAGCACTCGAACCTCAAGAGCGACAGGCTCTATGCGTACGCCATCGCGATCCTGATCGCGACGATCATCCAGTTCCTCCTGCCGTTGCCGTGGCTGCGCGGACGCGACGGCCAGCTGCACATGGTGATCGACATCCGCGACCCGGCCGTGAAGCGGACGTTCGTCCTGATGGTCCCGGTCACGATCGGGCTCGGCCTGATCAACATCAACGCCGTGATCGACCAGTTGTTCGCGACGCACTTTCTGAACAAGAACGTGGCACCGACGGCGATCGTGAGTGCGTTTCGCCTCTACATGCTGCCGCAGGGGGTGTTCTCGGTCGCCGTCGCCACCGTCCTCTTTCCGCTCATGTCGCGTCACGCGTCACGCGCGGACTGGAACGGCTTTCGCCACACCGTGAGCACCGGGCTCCGGCTGATCTGCTTCCTGCTCGTGCCCGCGAGCGTCGCGGCGGCAGTCCTCGCCGAGCCGATCGTGCGGCTCCTGTATCAGCGGGGCGCCTTCCACCCCGGGCAGACGCCGAAGGTCGCAGCATGCCTCGCGGCGTTCGCGCTGGGGCTCACCTTCAACGGGACCATGCTCATGCTCAACCGCGGCTTCTTCTCGCTCCAGTTGCCGTGGATCCCGAGTTGGGTCGCGTTCGGGAATCTCGGCCTGAACGCCCTTCTCGACGCGGTGTTCTATCGGTTCGGGATCTGGGGGATTCCGCTCTCGACGTCGGTCGTGAACATCGCCGGGACGGCGGCGCTCCTCTACTTCTTCCGCCGGCGGATGGGCGGCTTCGGGTTCAGGGAGACCGCGCGAAGCTTCCTCCGAGTGTGCGCTGCGTCCGCACTCCTGGCCGCAGTCGGCTGGGGGGTCTGGCACCTGCTCGACTCGGGACTCGGGCACTCGCTGCCGGCACAGGTCGTC
>DATIYE010000032.1:0-46320 GCA_035517795.1 Gaiellaceae bacterium
GCCCCGAGAGGATCTCCTCGAGGTGGCGCATACGGTCGATCGAGCGCTCGAGGATCGTGACGTGCGAGCCGAGCCCGAGCGCCATGATCGCCGCGTTGTAGCCCACGATCCCGCCGCCGATGATCACCACCCGCCCGGGCGCCACGCCCGGCACGCCGCCGAGCAGGAGTCCCCGGCCGCCGAGCGGCTTTTCGAGGAAGTAGGCCCCGGCCTGGGTGGACAGCCGGCCGGCGACCTCCGACATCGGCGCAAGCAGGGGAAGCACCCCGCGCCCCGTCTCGACCGTCTCATACGCAACGGCCGCGACTCCCGAGTCGACGAGAGCCCTCGTCAGCGGTTCGTCGGCGGCGCTGTGCAGGTACGTGAAGAGCGTGAGGCCCTCGCGAAGCCGGGCGTATTCGGACTCGATCGGCTCCTTGACCTTGAGCACGAGCTCGCTCGAGCCCCACACCTCGTCGGCCGACCCGAGGCGCGCACCGACCCGGTCGTACGCCGAGTCGGCGAACGAGCTGCCCACGCCGGCGCCCCTCTCCACGGTCACCTCGTGCCCCCGGTTGATCAGCTCGAGCGCGCCCGCCGGAGTCAGCGCCACGCGGTACTCGTCGGACTTGATCTCCTTCGCGACGCCGATCCTCACGGCGCCGGACGATACCGCTCAGCGGTCGGGAGTGAACGTGAACGCCGGCTGGGCGGCGAGCAGGCGGGTGTCGGGCGGAGCCTTGAACGTCGTCATGTCGACCCGGACCGCAACCGGAGTCGAGGGAACGTGCACCCGGACGATCGTCAGTTTTCCGTTCGGGACGAACGTATGTCGCACCGCGAGCGTCCGGTCGATCACGGGCACGTTCTGGTCGCTGATCTCGACCGTCCCGACACGGATCACCGCCCGGCCCGGCCGCCCCGCGCCGTTGAAGGCTGCGCGGGAGAGGTGGATCGTGAGCGTTCCCGGCCCGCCCCGCGGGAAGTACGTGTAGCCGATCGGTGAGGTGGCCCACCCGTCGGCGAAGACGTTCTGCTCCTCGTCGCGCAGGTGCCACTGCGTCGGCGTGTGGTAGAGCGTGAACCCGGCGTGCTGCGCCACGACCGGCGCAGCGAGCTGCACTCCCGGTCCGGCGAGCGTGTACGGATCGCCGGTGTATTCGCCGAGGGCTCCGGTGGCCGACTCGAGCCCGGGCCCACTCGCCGGCCCCGGTCCGGGGGCCGTGCCGTCGATCGCCGCGACATGGTCGATCGAGCGGTTCCAGAACTCCGACAGCCAAAGGGGCGTCGGGTCGAGGCTCAGCGCCTGACCGAGGAAGGTCACGTGCGAGCCGTGAACGGCCTCGTCCACCCAGTTGCGCGGTGGAGGCAGGCGGCTCGCGAACACCCTCGAGTAGTTCGCGTTGGTCCTTGTCGCATAGATCTCCCCCGTGAGGAGCCAGGCCGCCACGAGCAGGGCCGCGAGAGCCGGGGCGCCTCTCCGACTGCGGAACGCGAACAGCACGATCGTGACGGCCGCCGCACCGAGGAGCACCCAGTGAAAGTCGTTGATGTCCCAGTAGAGATACCGGTTGGCGAGCGTCAGGATCGCAAGGCCGGGAGCCTCGAAGTACGGTGCGCCCACGACGAGGAGACCCGACCACGCCGACCCGAGGACGAGCACGGTTGCGACCCCGACCACCCACCAGTTGATCCGGCCCGCGCCGAGCACGAGGGCCGTCCCGAGCAGCAGCAGCGGAGACAGGTAGAAGAGGTTTCGCTCCTCGATCAGCGTGTGGAGCGTCGCGACGAGATACGTGGCCTTCGCGGCCGTGTAGACCAGCAGGGTCACGATCGACGCACCCAGATACGCGGCGAAGGCGCGGTATGCCGGATCGTCGAAGCGCTCGGGCAACCAGAGGGACGCCAGGCCGCCGATCACGGGCAGGACTCCGAGGCCGATCGCGAGCGCTCCCGCCGCCAGCGAGCCTTCGCGAAGCGTGTGCCCGTTGAAGTACTGGTGGAAGCTCCAGCTCTGGACCTGCTGCACGACAAGGAGGTCGAACGCGACCGCGAAGGCGAAGAGCCCGCCGGCTGCGAGCAGGACTCTCCTCCACCGGATCCGGTGGTCGGCCCCTCCGATCGCCCAGAGGAGGGCGGCGGCGAGAACGAGGACGGCCGGTAGCGCGACGAACTCGGAGCGCACCCAGCGGCCGCCGACGGCCAGCACGATCGCCGGGATCGCACGCCCGACGCCAGGGGCCGCGAGCAGTCTCACCGCGAACAGCGCACCCGTCGTGAACCACAGGTAGGCGAGCGACTCGGGCACGATCGAGGTCGCGTACGACATGGCCGGGATCGCGATCGAGAGCAAAGCGACCGCGACCGCCGCCCGCCGCGCGACGATCATTCGCGCGAGCAGGTACGTCGGAACCGCGGTCAGGCACATCACGGTCGCGTTCAGGTACTTGACGGCCGCGTAGGCGGTCGCGGTCGAGTGGATCCACCATGCCGGCGCGATCAGAAACGAATAAAGCGACTCGAACGAATGCGGCTCCCCGCGCCGCGCTGCATGCCCGGTGGCGGCGATCGCCCGCGAAAGCTGACTCCACTCGAGCTCGTCGGTGAAGAGCCACGGGGTCTTCCGGAGCGACGCCTCCACCCAGTAGAAGACAAGGATTCCGACGCCGAGGGCCGCCCACGGCAGGTAGCGGAGCAGGCGGTCGGCGCCCGACGCGGGACGCGCAGCAGCCCGCGCAGACACGGCTTACGACCTCGCCGCGTCGACGAGCGCGAGGGTGACGTCGACCATGGCGTCGATGTCGGCGACCGCGATTCGCTCGTCGGGCGTGTGGATGTCGGTCATCCCGTTGGCGAGGTTGAGGCACGCGAGGCCGCGCTCGTTGAAGACGTTGGCATCGGCGGCACCGCCCGACAGTCCGTAGCGCGGCTCGAAGCCCGAGCTGCGGAGCGCATCCGCGGCGAGGCGTACGGGCAGGTCGTCCCTGGCGAAGCGATACCCGGTGTACGAGCGCTTGAGCCTCGTCTCCACCTCGCACTCGCACACGCCCGCGGCAAACGTGAGCGCATCCTGCATCGACTGGATCTGCTCGGCCAGCTTCCGCTCGTCGTGGGAGCGAGCCTCGCCGACGAGCCGGCAGAGATCCGGAACGACGTTCGCGGCGCTGCCGCCTTCGATCGTCCCGATGTTCGCGGTCGTCTCCTCGTCGATCCGGCCGAGGCGCATCTCCGCGATCGCGCGGGCGGCGGCGGCGATCGCCGAGCGGCCGTCCTCGGGGAACATCCCGGCGTGCGCGGCGCGTCCGTGGAAGACGATCTCGAGCAGCTCCGCCGACGGCGCGCCGAGGGTCACCGCTCCGATCGGCTCGGCCTGGTCGTAGACGTAGCCCACGCGTGCTTTGAGTCTCTTGCAATCGAATGCGTACGCGCCCTCGAGCCCGGTCTCCTCCCTGGAGGTGAAGAGAAGCTCGATCCCGGCGTGCGGCCGGCCCTCGGCGAGGATCCTTCGGGCTCCCTGCAGCATCGACGCCACCGCGGCCTTGTTGTCGCCGCCGAGGATCGCAGCGTTCCGGTTGCTGACGACACCGTCATCGACCACGGGCTCGATCGCGTCCACCGGCGGCACCGTGTCGAGATGAGCGCAGAGAAAGAGCGGCTCGCCCGCGACCGTCGGCTCGAGCGCGACGAGGATGTTCCCCATCGTCGACCCGAGCTCCGGCCCCGTGTCGTCCTCGTCAGGCTCGAGGCCGAGATCGCGGAGATACGCGAGCACGAGATCGGCGACGGCTCGCTCCTCGCCGGAAGGACTCGGCACGGCTGCGAGCTCGAGGAAGAGGTCCAGCGCCTCGGAGGCCACGGGCGCCCATGGTAGAGACGACCGCAGCGGAGCCGCCTCGGAGCCGCCTCAGGTCGTGAGCTCTACCCGATCGCGGCGCCGCTCGCGGGCGCGCTCGAGCGCTGCCGCGACGAACTCGCGGAAGAGCGGGGCAGGCCGCGTCGGGCGCGATTTGAACTCGGGATGGAACTGCGAGGCGACGAACCACGGGTGGTCGCGCAGCTCGACCACCTCGACCAGCCGGCCCTCCTCGAAGGTGCCGCTGATCGTGAGCCCCGCGTCGACGAGCTGCTGTCGATAGGCGTTGTTCACCTCGTAGCGGTGGCGGTGGCGCTCCGACACCACCGGCTTGCCGCCGTACACCTCGCGTGTCCGTGTTCCCTCGGCGAGCTCGACCGCCTGGGCGCCGAGACGCATGGAGCCGCCGAGGTCCTCGACGTCCTTCTGGTCCGGCAGCAGGTCGATCACCGGATAGGGCGTCTCCGGGTCCATCTCGGTGGAGTTCGCTCCGTCGAGGTCGCAGACGTGGCGCGCGAACTCCGAGACCGCCACGTGCATTCCGAGGCAGATGCCGAGATAGGGAATCGCGTCCTCCCGGGCGACGCGGCACGCGAGGATCTTCCCCTCCCATCCCCTCGCGCCGAAGCCTCCCGGAACGAGGACGCCGTCGGCGCCGGCGAGCTCGGCTCGCGCCTCGTCGATCGTCATGTTCTCGGCGTCGACCCACCTGACCGCGACATCGCAGCCGTTGTGGATCCCCGCGTGCTTGAGGGCCTCGTGGACGGACAGATAGGCGTCGTGGAGCTTCACGTACTTGCCGACGAGCGCGATCTCGATCCGCTCGCTGCGGGTACCGAGCCGGTCGATCAGCTCGTCCCACTCCCCGAGCGTCGCCTCGGGGGCATCCAGGCCGAGCCGCTCGCAGACGAGCCGGTCGAGGCCCTCCTCCTGGAGCGCCTTTGGCACCAGGTAGACATCGGGGACGTCGATCGCAGGGATCACCGCGTCGGCGTCGACGTCGGCGAAGAGCGCGATCTTGTCCCGGATCTCCTTGGTCAACGAGTCGGTGGAGCGGCAGACGAGCACGTCCGGATGGATGCCGATGCGGCGAAGCTCGTTGACCGAGTGCTGGGTCGGCTTGGTCTTGAGCTCGCCCGCGTTGGCGATGAACGGAACGTAGGTGACGTGGATGTAGAGGACGTTCTCGGGACCGACCTCGCGCCGGAACTGGCGGATCGCCTCGAGGAACGGTTGCGACTCGATGTCGCCCACCGTGCCGCCGATCTCGGAGATGACGACGTCGGTGTCCGTCACCTCGGCGACGGAGCGGATCCGCGCCTTGATCTCGTTCGTGATGTGCGGGATGACCTGAACAGTCGAGCCGAGGTACTCGCCCTTCCGCTCCTTCCGCAGCACGCGGTCCCAGACCGCTCCGGCGGTGTGGTTCGCTGCCCGCGAGAGGTTCTCGTCGATGAAGCGCTCGTAGTGTCCGATGTCGAGGTCGGTCTCGGCGCCGTCCTCGGTCACGAAGACCTCGCCGTGCTGAAACGGGCTCATCGTCCCGGGGTCGACATTGAGGTAGGGGTCGAACTTCTGCACCTGCACCTTCAGGCCGCGCGCCTTGAGCAGTCGGCCGAGCGAAGCGGCGGTGATCCCCTTGCCGAGGGACGAGACGACGCCGCCCGTCACAAAGACGTACTTCGCGTCGGTCACGGGCGCTTTCCCCGAACCTCGACCAAGCGCCTACCCGTGAGTCGACCCACGGACCTACACCCTATCAGCCGCCCTCTCCCCACCTCGTGACCGATCGTAGGGCCCTGTCAGGACGTCACAGCGTGGCCGCCATCTGCACGAGGTCGTAGAGGCGGTCGACGGCCGCGCGGGCGATGTGCAGCTCCTCCCTCGACCCGGTCGCCACGGTGACGGCGGCTTCGGTTCGATCGGGCGCGAGCGGCCGAAGCTCGATCTCCACCGAGCGTGGCCTGACGGCCGCGTCCTTCCCATCCTTCACAGGAGGGCAGAGCGCGAACGACCAGCGCCGGCGCGGCTCGATCGCCGTGATCACGAGGGTCATCATCCGGTCCGGGCCACTAGGACGTCCCATGCCTGGCAGCCGGAGGATCCAGAGGCGGAGCGGATCGGCAACCATCCTCACCCGCCACCGTGCACCGGGCGAAAACCCCCGCCTGTCGGGCTCGACGCTGAGCAGCCCGGGCCACCAGTCGGAGAGGTGATACGGCTCGGACAGGAACCCCCAGGCGTCGTCCTGCGAGGCGAGCAGCTCGCGGGTTGCCGGCGTCATTCGCGGATCGCGGCCAGGAAGTCGGCGCCCCCGAGCATGCGCTCGAGCTCCTCGCGCCTCTCGTCCCGATCGAGCTCCTCGATGCGCGTGTGTGTCGGATCCCCCGGGATCTTCGCCACGCGAAAATGACGGTCGGCCAGGCTTGCGATCTGGGGCAGATGGGTGATCGTCACCACCTGGGCGCGGGCCGCCAGCCGGCGCAGCGTCTCGCCGACCGCATGCGCCGTCTGCCCGCCGATCCCGGCGTCGATCTCGTCGAACACCATCGTCTCGCCGCCTCCCACGGCCGCGATCGCGAGGGCGATCCGCGAGAGCTCTCCACCGGAGGCCGTTTCCGCCACCGGGCCGAAGGGGAGCCCGCTGTTCGGACGCACCGAGAAGACCGCCTCGTCGGCCCCGGAGGGTCCCGGCTCCGCCTCGCGCAGCTCGACGTGAAACTCCCCGTCGCCGAGGCCGATGCCGACGAGCTCGTCGGCCACCGCTCCCGCGAATCGGGGGGCGGCCTCCTGCCGAGCCTCGTGCAGCTCTCGGTGGAGGCGCTCGACCTCGGCCTGTCTGGCTGCGAGCACCTCGGCCGCCGCGCGGACGGGGTCCTGACCGCCTGCGATCGCGTCGAGCTCCGCTCCGGCCGCCTCGGCGCTCGCGAGGAGCTCCTCGTAGGTCGAGGCACCGTAACGCCGCCGGAGGCCGGCGATCCGCTGGAGCGAAGCCTCGACGTGCTCGAGCCGTCCCGGCTCGGCCTCGAGCGAGTCAAGGAAGCGGCGGAGGTCGATCGTCGTCTCACGCAGCGAGAGCTCCGCCACGCGCAGGGCTTCGCCTGCGGCCGCAAGCTCGGGGGCGATCGTCTCGAGGGGGGCGACGGCGCGCTCGGCCGCGGCAACGAGGTCGGCGCCACCCTCTCGCTCGTCCGGCGCTATGGCCTCGAGCGCCGACGAAGCTGCGAGCGCCAGGTCGGTCACATGCCGGAGCCTCTCTCGCTCGGCTCTCAGCTCCTCCTCCTCGCCGGGAGCAAGACCATCCGTGTCCGCGACGAGCGTACGCAGCTCGTCGAGCCGGTCGGCCGCAGCGGCTGCATCGCGCGTCAACACGTCGTGGGCGCGACGAGCGTCCGCAAGCTCCCGCCAGGCTCGTCGCGCGGCTCCGGCGGTTCCGGCCGTGCCGGCATAGGAATCGAGCGTTGCGAGCTGGTAGGAGGGCCGTGCGAGGCGGCGTTGCTCGAACTGGCCGCTCATCGCGAGCTGGGCTTCGATCGCGGCGGCGACATCCTCACGGGCTGCACTGCGGCCCCAGGCGTAGGCGCGCGTGCGCCCGTCGGCGAAGATCCGACGTGCGAGCACGAGGGCGTGTTCGCCGTCGGGACGCAACCCGGCGAGCTCGCCGAGGGCTTCGTCGTCGGGAAGGTCGAGCTCGGCCTCGACGTAGGCCTCGTCGGCGGCGGCCCCGATCATGGCCGCGTCGCCGCGGGCGCCGAGGAGGAGGCCGACGGCGTTCGAGAGTATCGTCTTCCCTGCGCCTGTCTCGCCGGTGATCGCATTGAGGCCGGGCCCGAGCTCGAGCTCGGCATCCTTGATCAGGACGAGGTTCTCGATCCGCAGCCGCCGGAGCACCTCGGCATCGTACGACGGCGGCGGGACCGCAGCGACCGTCCGCTGGGGAAATGTCTCATGCGGCCGGGGCCGGGGCCAACCCCCACCCTTGGGTGGGGTCGCGTCCCTCCGCCCTCGAGACCAATTCTATGCTGACAACAGCAACGACACCGAGACGATTCTGGAACGTCGGCTGACGGCCACCGACATCTCGTGCCGCGGGGGAGCGCCCGGGTCAGTCGATCCCGAAGACCTGGGCGTAGCGGCGGAAGAACGTCTGCTCGGGCAGCGTCGCGAGCAGCGTCCGGCTCGTTCCGAAGCGGAGCCTCACACCGGCATCGGTCGCGAGCGACCCGACCGAATGCCCGTCGACGAGTACGACTGCCTCGACGTCGAACGTGCGGTTCACGACCTCGAGCTCGAATTCGGGGCCGACGACGAGCGGCCGGGCATGGAGCGTGTGCGGCGCGACGAAGGTGAGCACCGCGGCCTCGAGCCCCCAGACGAGCACCGGCCCGCCGTTGGAGAGGTTGTAGGCGGTCGAGCCCGGCGGGGTCGCGACGAGCAGCCCGTCGCACGGCTGCGTCCCGAGGTCCTCCCCGTCGAGCGAGTAGGAGATCTCGACGATCCGCCCCGGGGCGCCGCTGACGATGACTGCGTCGTTGACGGCCGCATGCCTCGCGCCGTCGAGTTCGATCTCGAGGGTCGGCAGCGACACGACCGTGTATTCCCCCGCGAACACTCGCGCGATCCCGCTTTCGAGCTCGGCGCCGGGGATCGCCGTGAGGAAGCCGACCCGGCCGAAGTTCGCACCGATTACCGGTACCCCTGAACCGAGGAACCGTGTCAGCGCGCGGAGCATCGTGCCGTCTCCACCGAGGACGACTGCGAGCTCGGGGATCGGCTCGCCTTCCGAGCCGACTCCGTCCAGGAGCTCGACGCCGGCCTCCCGGGCGACGGCCTCGAGCCGCGCGGCCGCCTCGTCGACGTTCCGCGTCACGCCATGGGTGACAACCGTGGCCCGGCTAACCGGCGTCATGGGCTCGTCCATGTCATCGGCTACCCCGTAGCATCAGCGATCCAGCGATCCAGCTCCGGCGGGAGCTCGGCGTTCGGGTCGTGGACGAGATGGAGGACATACTCGTGGTTCCCCTTCGGCCCGGGGAGCCCGGAGTCTACGACCCCGGCCACACGACCACCCCAGCGGCACGCCTCGCCCGCGATCTCGCGCACCACGCGCCGCCGGATGCCGGGGTCGCGCACGACGCCCTTCCTCACGTCGGCGCGCCCCGCCTCGAACTGCGGCTTCACGAGCACGAGCGCCTGCCATCCCGGGGAGGCGAGGCGAAGCACCGGCGGCAGCGCGGCACGCAGGGAGATGAACGAGACGTCGCAGGTGACGAGCTGCGGGGGAAACGGGAGCTCCCGGACGTCCCGCGCATTCGTCCGTTCGAGCACGATCACGCGAGGATCGCTGCGGATTCGCGGATGCAGTTGCCCGTGGCCCACGTCGAGCGCGATCACGCGCGCCGCACCACGCTGCAACAGCGCGTCGGTGAAGCCGCCGGTCGAGGCACCGACGTCGAGACAGTCGAGTCCTGCCGGGTCGACCTCGAACGAGTCGAGGGCGTTCGCGAGCTTCCGGCCTGCCCTCGACACGTAAGGCGGTGGCCGCTCGACCTCCAGCGGCGCCTCCTCGTCCACCTGCTCGCCCGGCTTCGCATGTCCGTGCACGAGTCCTGCCATCACGATCGCCTGGGCCTGCGCGCGACTCTCGGCGAGCCCGCGCTCCACGAGTAGAACGTCGAGTCGCTTCTTGGTCACGAAGTGCGCGCCGCGAGCCCGGCGACGATTTCGGCGAGCACCGAGGTATCAGCGGGGATCTCGGCCAGTCGGCGTGCGGCCCGGACTGCGGCCTCGTCGGCCAGCGCGCGCGCCCTGCCCTCGCCGACCTCGACCACGTACCCGTCTCCGTCCAGGATGTCGTCGACGACCTGGAACAGAAGTCCGAGCTCGGCCGCGAACGCGCGCCAGCGAGCGTGCTCCGGTTCCGGGGCTCCGGCCGCCCGCACGCCGCACATCACGGAGGCGGAGAAGAGGGCACCCGTCTTCAGCCGGTGGAGCTCGGCAAGATCGTGGCCCCCCTCGAGGTCCTGCTGCTGCCCTCCGATCATGGCCAGTGTGGCCTCGACCAGCTCGAGCGCCACGTCGGGCCCGCTGCGAAGCGCGAGCCGGAATGCCTCGGCGACGAGCGCGTCGCCCGCGAGGATCGCGGTTGCCTCGCCGTAAGCGGCCCACACGCTCGGCTGCCCGCGGCGCAGCTCGTCGTCGTCGAGCGCGGGCAGGTCGTCGTGTACGAGCGAGAACGAGTGCACGAGCTCGACAGCCGCCGCGGCCGGAAGCAGAAGGTCAAGCTCTCCCCCTGCGGCCTCACCCGCGGCCAGGGAGAGGACGGGCCGCACCCGCTTCCCGCCGAGCGCGTAACGCACCGGCTCGGTGAGAGAGCCGAGCTCGGGCGCGAGCTGGAGCTCGGCGAGGTACGCCTCGATAGCGTCCCGGAGCTCGTCAGGCGTCTGCGGCATCCGCCTCGGCCGCCCGACGGGCCTGCTGCAGCTCCGCCTCGATCTGCTTTGCGAGCTCCGACAGCTCCTGGAGCACCGCGATCGCCTGGTCGGGGTCGTCGGCCGACTCGAGCTTCTCGCGGGCAGCTTCAAGTCGGGCGAGGAGCTCCTCGGCGCGGTCGAGGGATTCGTCGGCCGCGCTCACTCGGTCACCGCAGCCTCACGCTGGATCCGCCCGAGGATGCCGTTGACGAGCCTCCCGGCGTCCTCTGACGAGTAGCGCTTCGCGAACCTGACGGCCTCGTCGATCACGACCTCCGGCGGAACCTCGCCCCGATCGAGCTCGCGGATCGCGACCCGCAGGGCGCTCCGTTCGACGACACCCAGCCTTTCAGCAGCCCAGCCCTCCGATGCCGCCGTGATCCGGCTGTCGAGCTCGGCCGCCTGCAACACGGTCTCCTCGACGAGCTCGCGGGCCCACGGATCGATCTCGCCGCCGTAGCGCTCGCCGATTTCGCCCCCGGAGAGATCCCACTGGTAGAGGAGGATCAGGGCCTGGCGCCTCGCCTCGCGGCGTGAGATCAAAGGAGCTCACCGATCGCGACGTCGACCTTCGTCTCGATGCCGCACATCGTCTCGAGCGCCCCGGCCACGGCGCTCTGGGCTCGCTCGGCGAGCTCGACGAGCGGCTCGCCACGCCGGGCGGCGAGCGCGAGACGCACGAGGCGGGCCTCGACGTCGATCGTGCGCCGCCGCCGGACCCGGATCCCCTCGACGCTCTCGGCCGCCCTGACGGCGATCTCGACGAGTACGCCGTCGGGGACGGTGACCGAGCCGTGCTCAGTGGCCATGACGAGCGTCATGCTGCGACCGCTCCGAGCTCGGCGAGCGTCGAGGTCGAGTAGACGCCGCTCCGGAACTCGTCGCTTGCGAGGACGGCGAGTGCGAGATCGCGGGTCGTCGGCACACCCTCAACCGTGAGCTCACCGAGCGCCCGCTCGGCGCGCGCGATCGCGGCCTCCCGGGCAATGTCCCACACGATCAGCTTCGCGATCATCGAGTCGTAGTAAGGGGTGATCGTCCAGCCGTCCTCGACGAACGTATCGACCCGCACACCCGCGCCGAGCGGCGGCCGGAACCGCGTCACCGTGCCCGGAGCCGGCATGAAGTCCCGGGCAGGATCCTCGGCGTTGATGCGAATCTCGATCGCGTGACCCTGCCGGGCTGCCCGGCCCGCCGCGGTCAGCCGCTCGCCGGCCGCGACCTCGAGCTGGCAGCGGACGAGATCGATCCCGGTGCAGAGCTCGGTGACTGGATGCTCGACCTGAAGCCGCGCGTTGAGCTCGATGAACGAGAACGTGCCGTCGGGACCGACCAGGAATTCGAAGGTCCCGGCGTTCACGTAGCCGACCGCGCGGCACGCACGCTCGGCTGCCGATTCCATCTCCTCGCGCAGCTCCGGAGTTAGGGCCGCCGACGGCGACTCCTCGATCAGCTTCTGGTGGCGCCGCTGGATCGAGCATTCGCGCTCGCCCAGGGTGAGCACGGTGCCGTACAGATCACACAGCACCTGGATCTCGACGTGACGCGCCGATGCGAGCACTTTCTCCAGGTAGAGGGTCCCGTCGCCGAACGCAGCCGCCGCTTCGGCGGAGGCAGCCTCGTAGGCGTCCTCGATCTCCGCCGGGCCGTCGACGAACCGCATGCCTCTCCCCCCGCCACCCGCCGTCGCTTTGAGCATCACCGGGTACCCGATCTCCGCGGCTGCGGCCCTCGCGCCTTCGACCGAGGTCGCACCCTCGGTTCCCGGCACCGTCGGCACGTCGGCCGCCTTCATCGCCCGACGGGCCGCGATCTTGTCGCCCATCGCCTCCATCACCGAGGCAGGCGGCCCGACGAAGACGAGGTCGTTCTCGACGCAGGCCTCGACGAAAGCCGGGTTCTCGGACAGGAAGCCGTAGCCCGGATGGACCGCCTCACACCCCGTAGTGACGGCGGCGGCGACGAGCGCGGGGATGCTCAGGTAGCTCTCGCTCGCCTGCGGAGGGCCGATCCGGATCGCCTCGTCGGCGAGCCTCGTGTGGAGAGCGCCCTCGTCCGCGGTCGAGTAGACGGCGACCGCCTCGATGTCGAGCTCGTGGAGCGCGCGAATCACGCGGACGGCGATCTCACCCCGGTTCGCGATCAGGACCCGGCGAAACATCGTCAGAGACCGAGCGGTCGGCCGTTGAGCGGCTCGAGCTCGAACAGCAGCTGGCCGTACTCAACGGGTTGAGCATCGTCGACGTGGATCCGGCGGACGATGGCCTCGATCTCCGCCTTGACCTCGTTCATGAGCTTCATCGCCTCGAGGATGCACAACACCTGCCCGGGCGAGACCGGATCGCCCTCCTCGACGAACGGCGGCGCTCCCGGCCTCGGCGCGCGGTAGAACGTCCCAACCATCGGGCTCTCCACGACCACCATGTCGTCGCGGGCCGGCGCCGAGCGCTGCTCGTCCTGAGTGCTCGACTCCGCGCGGTGGAGGTCGGCGATCGGCTGCGCAGCCGAGCGGCGCACGCTGACGCGGATGCCGTCCTCCTCGACCGTGATCTCGCCGACGCCCGTCTCCTGCACGATCCGGACGACCGAGCGGATCTGCTCGTCACGGTCGCGCCCCGCCGCCTCCTCGGCGGCAGGCTCCTCAGCACCGGCGCGGCGCCGGATCGACTGGAGGAGCGGCTCTGCCTCGCTGCCGAAGAGCGCAAGCAGAAGCAGCTCCTCCTCGCTCGCGGCAAGACCCTTCGCGCCCTCCCGGAGAGCGTCGATGTCGACGGGCGCGCCCGGGGGCTCGACGCCGCGCAGCTCGACCGCGCGGAGAAGGGCGGGATCGATCGGGCCCGGCGTGCGACCGAAGTCGCCGAGGACGAGGTGGCGGAGCTCGTCGACGATCTCCGCGTAGCGGTTGGCGCCGAGCACGTTGACGAGCGCCTGCGAGGCGACGATCTGGCCGAGCGGCGCCGCGAGCGGGGGCGATCCCGCTTCGACACGCACCCGCTCGACCTCGTCGAGGACGTCATCGAGACGGTCCGAGTGATCGTGGCTCCGGAGCTGGGCGTCGATGATCGAGACCAGCCCCGGAGGCAGCTTCCGATGCGCGGCTCGAACCGAGACACGGGGCAGGAGCGGCGTGAGCTCCATGTCGCCGAGGTGCTCGTCCACCAGCTCCGCCGCCTCCCAGATCGTGTCGATGTCCACTCCCGCGTCGTGGCCGACACCCACCAGCGCCTGCGCGAGCGACTCGGCCGAAACCCTGTGGGTGGCAAGCGCGACGGGGTACACCGCACAGCTGATCACGTCGACTCCTGCGCGAGCGGCCTCGAGCGCGAGGGCGAGCCCGTTGCGTCCCGCGCCCTGGCTGTAGAGGCCTACCGGTAGCCCGGAGAGCTCCCGCAGCTCGGCCACGAGCTCGCCGGCGCGATGCGGCTGGAGTAGGCCTGCCGGGTCGTCGAGCACGATCCGGGCGGCGCCGATCTCCGGCATGCTCCTCGCGGTCTCGACGAGCGCATCGTGACGGCTCGAGCCGTAGAGCAGGCCGGCGTCGAACTCACGGCCGGCGGCGATCACCGCCTCCGCCGCGACCCGCAGGTTCCCGGCGTCGTTGAGCGGGTCGTGCAGGCGGAACGAGTCGATGCCGCTTTCGGCCGCACTGGCCATGAAGCGGCGCACGAGATCGTCCCCGACCGGCCGCGAGCCGACCAGGAATCTCCCGCGGACGGCGAGCATCAACGGAGTCGTCGTCCGCGCCTTGATCGCACGGATCCGCTCCCACGGGCTTTCGACCCCTCGACGGACCGCGGCGTCGAACGCCCCTCCGCCCGAGACCTCGAGGTACGCGTACCCGGCACGGTCGAGAATCTCCGCAAGCCGTAGCAGCTCGGCGGTAGGCATCGCGCCCGCGAGCGGCTCCTGCGAGAGGACGCGAATCGAGGTGTCGACGAGCCTCGGCATCAACGCGGGACCTTAGCGCGGGCCGCGCGTTCGTCCCGAGCGGACGGAGGTCAGTCGCGTGCACACCGGAGACAGCGATTCTCGCGGACGCGGCATCCTCCGACCGGACGACCAGGGTCGTGCCGCGGGTCGGGGCAGTCTCAGATTGATCGTGTTGGAGAGCGGCCGAGCACGTTGCCGTCCGTGTCCAGCGCAGCGGCGCCGACGCTCTCCACCGGTGCGGGGAGCTGGACGACCGTCTCGAACCCGGCTCGCGGCACGGTCCTCAGGACGTGGAGGTGCGAGGGATCGCTCCCGCCCAGCACCTGCCAGTGTGAAACCTTCGTCGCCCCGTTCCAGCTCATGCACACCTCGAGCGTCCCGTCGGCATTGCCGGAGGTGAAGACGGCAGGAGGCTCGGCCGGCGAGCCGACCCAGACGTCTCGGAAGCCGCGATAGCTGATGGCGCCTCCGGTGAACTGCGCGTCGAAGACGACCGAGCCGTCGGGGGCGAACTCGGTGATCTCGGGCGTTGTCCCCCAGCTGACGAACGGCCCGCCGTGCTCTTGCAGCTGCATGTTCCCGAGCGCCCAGCTGAGCGATCCGCGAGGGTTGGGAAATGCCTGGGCGAGCTCGGCGGTCATCGCGTCGACGTCGAGCACAAGGAGGATCGCGCGCGTGATCGACTCGACGCTGACGGTCGTCGAGTAGGCCCCGTCGTCGAAGATCGAGAGGACGCCACCGGGATGGCCGCGCGCGTCGTGCTGGTAGGCGAAAGAGGCGCCGGGGCCCAGCTGGAAGTCGTTGTTCTTGCCGCCAAGCCGCCAGATGATTTCGCCGCTTTCACGATGAAGCTTGTAGACGGCCCACGTGTGGCGGCACGACACGAGCAGGTTGTCGTCCTGGTCGACCCCGATCGAGTTCAGATGCAGGTAATCCCACACGGTGGCGGCGTCCGCCGCCACGTACGACTCGTCGGGGGCGATGTGGTGGAGGCTGTGCCACTCGAGGAGCACCTCGCCGGATGAGATGTCGATCTCCAGAACCACGCCCTCCACCATCGTGCCGTTGGCCGGGCCGCCATACGCGGAGAGGTCAGCGGGGACGAAGTCGTTGGCGCTGATGAGAGCCGTGTCGCGCGAGGTGATCACGAATTCGTGCACCTCGGGGTGCAGCCCGTTCGCCCCGGCCAGGCGGTTGACGATGCGGTAGGAGCCGTCGGCGATCACGCACTCGCCTTCGTAGAAGCCGTTCACCGCCTTGCCCTCCCACCACGTCAAGACGGGTTGGCCGCCGAGCTTTTGAACCCGGAAGTTGTGGGCGAGCTCCGACTCGAGCGGCTTGAACCAGACCGGCCGCCCGGCGTCATCCACGATCAACGGACCGTGCTGCCCCGGGCCCTGAAACGGCGCGAGGAACATGTAACCAGGCGCAACGGTGGGCGCGGCCGTCTCGACCGTAATCGTCGGCGGGGCCAAATCCGGACGCGAGCGGAAGCTCCATGCGAACGGCTCGTCGGGTTCCTGCGCCTCGGCAGATCCAAGGCGCGGGACCGCGAGAGCTGCGAGCAGCCCCGCCGAGGCTGCAACGAAACCGCGACGGTCCGTCGATAAGGGCTTCGACGATTGTCCCGCCATCACCGGCCGAAGTAGACAGCGGGTTAGTTAACGATCCCGTGAACTTTCCTAAGAGGTTCCTTAGAGAAGCCGTTTCGCCGGACCCACTGGAGCGGTGTCCTACGGCTCGTTCTCGCGGGCGGTTACCGTTGACGGTGGCCGCAGGCCACATTGGGCAGGGGCTGGGCAAATCGCAGCCGACCCCGAACCGGCGAGCCTCGAGCCCGCTCAGCTATGTTCACTGACGACGCAGCTCACCGACTAGGCACGGCTGATGTAGCGCTTCTCGCGCGGGTCGACCTTGATCCTGTCGCCGATGTTGACGAACAGCGGCACCTGGACCACCCCACCCGTCTCGAGTGTCGCCGGCTTGGTGACGTTCGAGACGGTGTCTCCCTTGACACCCGGCTCGGTGTCGGTGACCTCGAGCACGACCGAGGCCGGAAGGTCGATCCCGGAAGCGCGCTCACCGACGAACATCACCTGCACCGACGAGGACGGCTGCATGAACGGAAGGTCGTCCGCGACCGCCGAGCGTGGTAACGAGAGCTGCTCGTAGGTGTCCTCGTCCATGAAGACGACCTCGTCGCCCGCGTCGTACAGGTACTGCATGTTCTTCGTCTCGGTGCGGATGCGCTCGAACTTCTCCCCGGCCCTGAACGTCCTGTCGACGACCGCGCCGGACTCGTAGTTCTTGAGTTTGGTGCGCACGAACGCACCGCCCTTGCCGGGCTTCACATGCTGGAACTCGACGATTCGCCACGTCTGCCCGTCGAGCTCGATGTGCATCCCGTTCTTGAACTGGTTCGTCGATACGACCTCGGCCATCGGCGGGCCAGTCTAATCAGCCGACGGTGACAAGCTCTTTGGGAAACGCCGTCAGGAGCTCGACGCCGTCCTCGCGCACGACGGCGAGATCCTCGATCCGAACTCCACCCGTACCGGGCAGATAGATGCCGGGCTCGATCGTGATCACGTTCCCGACCTCGATCGTGTCGCTCGACTCGCGGGAGAGCCGGGGTGCCTCATGGATGAACACACCCACGCCGTGACCGAGCCCATGGCCGAAGTTCTCGCCGTAGCCGGCGTCCTCGATCACCTGCCGCGCGAGCGCGTCGGCCTCGATGCCGCTCATCCCGGGTCGAATCCCTTCGACCGCGGCGAGCTGCGCCTCCAGGCAGAGGTCGTAGATCTCCCTCAGCTTCGCCGGCAGCCCACCGGTCGAGAGCGTCCTCGTGCAGTCCGAGCAGTACCCCTCGAGCCGGGCACCCCAGTCGACCGTGACGAGCATCCGCGTCTCGACGATCGCATCGGTCGGCTCGCCGTGCGGTTTCGAGCCGTTGAGTCCGGCCGCGACGGCGGTCTCGAACCCGAGATGGTCGACGCCGTGGGCATGCATCAGCTGCCGGATCCGCCACGCGAGCTCGCGCTCGCTACGCCCGATCCACGTCTCTGCCGTCAGCGCCTCGAACGCCCGCTCCGCAGACAGCGCCGCCCGCCTGATGCGCCCGACCTCGTCCTCGTCCTTCACCGCCCGCAGGGCCTCGACGATCCCGGTCACGGGCACGAGGTCGAGGCCACCGGAGCCCAGCGTCTCGACCTGCGACCACGGGAGGATGTCGGCCTCGAAGGCGACCCTACCCCTGAGCCGCGTCGAGAGGTCGAGCATCAGCGAGCGCTTAGCCAGCACCGCCTCGACACCGTCAACCTCCCCGGCGCCCTCGATGTAGCGAAAGTCGGTGAACAGCTGAACGGGCCCGTCCGGGTCGACGAGGAGCGCTGCGTTCGAGGTCTCGAACCCGGTCAGATAGTTGATGTTGACGAGACTCGTGACGAGGAGCGGCTGATCGAGCCGCTCGCGCAGGCGATCGAGGCGCGCACCGAACGCCACGGCCGTCACGCCCGGCCCGCCACGAACTCGAGTGCCTCTTTGTACCCAACGGGCCCCTTGCCGATCACGCGATGCGCGGCGAGCTCGGCGACCACCGAGTGTCGTCTCCATTCGTCGCGCTCCTCGATGTTCGACACGTGCACCTCGACGATCGGCACCTCGAGGATGCCGAGGGCGTCGTGGATCGCGTAGCTGTAGTGGGACCACGCGCCCGGGTTGACGATCACCGCGTCGGCGTGGCCGTAGGCGTCGTGGATCCACTCGACGTAAACGCCCTCGTGATTCGTGTGCTGGCAGCGCGCGTTGATCGAGAGCTCGTTCGCCCAGGAATAGATCTGCGTCTCGAGCTCCCCGATCGAGATCCCGCCGTACACCGCCGGGTCGCGAAACCCGAGCATGTCGAGGTTGACGCCGTTCAGCACGGACACGTGCACAGGACGGAATCTACGCGATCAGCCGCTCGAGCTCGCGGCGCACCTCGTCGGCCGGACGCGCCTCGACATAGGGTCCTTCGTCGCCCAGCAGCACGAGGTTGATCGCCTCACCCGAGCGCTTCTTGTCCCGCAGGAGGGCTAGCCACGCTCGCTCCGGATCAACAGGAACGGGCTCCGGCGCGAGCTCCCGTTCGACCTCGGCCGTGTCGCGTCCGGAGAGCCGGAGCGCGGCGAGGAGGCCTAGCGCGACCGCCTCGCCGTGCGGCAGGTCGTAGTCGGCGGCGGCCTCGAGCCCGTGAGCGAACGTGTGGCCCAGGTTCAGCCAGCGCCGCGGGCCGTGGTCGTGTGGATCCTGGACGCAGATCCCGGCCTTGTACGCTGCGGCCCCGCGCACGTCGAGCCGCCGCCCGGCGAGCAGCCTCGTCTTCACGAGCTCGGCCATCCCCTGCCGCCGCTCGCGCTCGGGCAGCGTCTCGAGCAGACCCTCGTCGATCACCACCCGCGCGGGCCAGTGGAACGCCCCGACGAGGTTCTTGCCCTCCGGGATGTCGATTGCCGTCTTGCCGCCGATCCCCGCGTCGACCTGGCCGACAAGGGTCGTCGGCACTGAGACCCACGGCACGCCGCGCAGGTAGGAGGCGGCCGCGAACCCGGCGACGTCGGTGGTGCATCCACCGCCGAAGGCGACCACGGTGCCTCGCCGATCGAGGCGGAGCTCCCGCCATAGCCGCGTGACGACGGCAACGGTTTTCGCCTCCTCGCCGACCGGCACCTCATGCTCGCTTGCAAGGCGTGCTCCGAGCGCCTCCTGCGCCCGCGCGCCGTGGATGCCCATCACGGTGCTGTCGGCGACCAGTGCGACCGGGCCGTCCCCGGGAATCAGCTCTCCCAGCCGGTCGAGCCCACCACGCTCGAAGTGGACGCCGCCCGCCGCGAGCACGATCCCGGTCGTATCGGTCGCGACGGCGTCCGCGGCCTCCCGATACGCCGGGGCCCGCTCCGCGTAGATGCGCCTGAACTCCGACTCGTCCCGGGCGAGCGGCCGGTTCGAGCGCTTCACCCGCTCCCAGGCCGAGTCGGCGTCGACCTCGAGCAGGACGACGAACGCCTCCTCGAGGAGCCTGCGGGTCCCGGCGTCTCCGAGTGCGCCGCCGCCGAACGCGACCACGAGCGGCTCGGCGGACGAGAGAGCCACCCGCGCGACGTGGGCCTCGATCTCCCGGAAAGCGCTCTCGCCCCGCTCGGCGAAGAGCTCGGAGATCGTCTTCCCGGCTCGCTCCTCGATCGCCACGTCGAGATCGAGGAACTCGCGACCGAGCCGGAGCGCCGCGTCGCGGCCGTGGGTCGTCTTCCCCGCACCCATGAAGCCGACGAGCGCGACGTGGCGGCCGAGGGCGTTCAGCCTGCCGGCCATGCGCTCAGGCGAGCCGGTCGAGATAGGCGCGCCATGCCGCGACGAAGTCACCGACCGTGTCGCCCCCGAACTTTTCGTGTGCCGCTCTGGCGAGCTCCCAGGCGACAGCGGCCTCGGCGACGACGGCGAGCGCCTCGAGCGCCGCGACGTCCGAGCGCTCGACCAGGGCCTGCGCGGCCTCGCCGGTCGCGAGGTCGACCGAGCCGAGAGGCCTCATCAGGGTCGGCAGCGGCTTCATCGCTGCGCGTACCACGATCTCCTCGCCGTTCGAGACACCGGCTTCGATCCCCCCCGCACGGTTGGTCGTCCGGCGCCGGTCGACGCCGATCTCGTCGTGGGCCTCCGAGCCGAACTTGCCGGCGAGCGCGAACCCTTCGCCGATCTCGACACCCTTGACCGCCTGGATCCCCATGACGGCGGCGGCGAGACGCGCGTCGAGGCGGTCCTCCTTCGCCGCATAGCTCCCGAGCCCCGGAGGGACACCGCGCGCGTGAAGCTCGACGAGCCCGCCGACGGTGTCCCGCTCGGCACGCGCCGCGTCGATTCGGGCCCTTAAGAGCTCCTCGTCGACCGCCGCACCCGCGACCTCGATCCCGATCTCGGCGAGCAGCGCCTTCGCGACCGCGCCGGCTGCGACGTGGACGGCGGTATGCCTCGCCGAGGCACGCTCGAGCGCGTTGCGCACGTCGTCGAGCCCGTACTTCTGGACGCCTGCCAGATCGGCGTGGCCCGGTCGAGGGAGCGTGACCGGCTTCGTGCCCTTACCGTGCGGCTCACCCTCGGGCGGCCAGGGACTCATTCCCCAGGTCCAGTTCTTGTGGTCGACGTTGCGGACCATGAGCGCGAGCGGCGTGCCGAGCGTCGTGCCGTGGCGCAGTCCCGACAGGACCTCGACGCGGTCTTGCTCGATCTGCTGGCGCGGCGAGCGGCCGTAGCCCTCCTGGCGGCGCCTGAGGTCGGCGTCGATCGCCTCGCGGTCGAGCACGAGCCCGGCGGGCAACCCGGTGAGGATCGCCACGAGCGCCGGCCCGTGCGACTCCCCCGCAGTGGCAAGACGGAGCGGCATCGCCTCAAGAGACTAGAGCGCCAACCGGGAGGCGGGACAGACTTCAGTCCGTCCCGGGCGGATGCCCGGCAGTCCGAACCGCGGAGCGCATCGTGTCAACCGGGGCTGCGACGCCGGTCCAGAGCTCGAAGCTCCTCGCCCCCTGCCGGACGAGCGCTTCGAGGCCGTCGATCACCTCGCAGCCGGCCGCACGCGCCGCCGCGACGAGCGCCGTCTCGGCCCCGTCAGCCGAGTACGCGAGATCGACGACGATCTGCCCAGCGCGAGGCTCGACGAGGAGCTCGTCTCGAACGGGCGTCGCGTTCACGATCAGGTCGCAGCCGGAGCAGTCGGGAGGCCACTCCCCGCTACGGCTGAAGGTCCGGGTGTCGGCCGGGAGGGCGGGCGCAAGCGTGAGCGCCGCTCCGCCCGCACCGATCAGGCAGGCGCGAGCCGCTCTGATCCCGGCGAGGATCTCCCGGTCCGTGTTCACGCCGATCACGCGGTCGCCGAAGATCAGCGTGTTCACGGCCTCCCCGTCGGTCTCGTCGCACGCCGGGATGACCGCCTGCTTGTGCGGGATCGTCACGTTGGCACCGGCGAACCCCAGTGCCCGCAGCGCGTGCACCGCCTCGACCGGATCCACGACGTCGAACGCCGAGTAGTGCCAGTCGAGCCGCGTGGCTGCGAAGGCGGAGTTCTGCATCCTCGGTGAGAGCGAGTGCGCGACCGGGTGGCCGAGCAGGGCGACGTGAGTCGTCACTTGTACCCGTGAGCGGCGAGATAGGCGTCGAAGGCAGCGGCGCTGTCGGTGAAGAAGTGGTGCCTGTGATCGGGCTTGCGCACGTAGTAGAGGTAGTCGACGTGCGCCGGGTGGGCAGCCGCCTCGATCGAAGCAAGGCCCGGATTGGCGATCGGCGTCGGGGGCAGGCCGAAGAAGCGTCGCGTGTTGTACGGGTTCGAGCTTCGCAGCTCGGCTTCGGTGATCGACTTCGTCGGCGGGATGTGCAGGCCGTAACGGAGGGTCGCGTCGATCCCGAGCTGCATCCGGTCGCGCAGCCGGTTGTAGATCACGGCGGCGATCAGCGGCCGTTCCGAGGGAACCGAAGCCTCCCGCTCGACCATCGAGGCGATCGTGAGCACGTCGTAGGGCGTCAGGTTCTTCGAGCGGGCGTAGGCCAGGTTCACACGGCTCCACTTGTGACAGAAGGCCTGGACCTGGTCGAGGACGAGCTGACGCGAGGTCGTCGAGGTCAGGAACTGGTAGGTCGCGGGGAAGAGGAAGCCCTCGAGCTTCGTGCGCTTCTCGCGACCGAAGCACGGCACGACGGCCTTGGCCGATCCGGCCAAGTAGGCTCGCTCGTTCAGGCGGACGCGGCCTCGGTGCTCGCGGTCGGCGATCCGCGCCACATCACGGACGCGCACCGCCATCTGCGCCCGCGTGAATCCCTCCGGGAAGACGATGCGGAAGGGATTCGGGTAGCGAACCTGGACCACGGTGGTCGTCGGGGCGGGGCGTGTCGTGTGGTGCCGGACCGCTGCGACCGACACGCCGGCTGCCACAGCGACGGCCACCAGGAACAGCACCGCCGCCGCCACGCGCCGGCGCCGGGTGCCGCGGTCTACGCCGTCGCGCCGAGCCATTCCAGGTAGCTCGAGAGCAGGTGAGCGGCGGCGCGAGCGTCGTCGCCGCCCGCAAGCGACGAGGTGAAGCGCTCGTCCCAGGTCTCGACGGGTATCTCGACGGACTCGCGGAGGGTCTCGACGAAGGCGAGGGTCTCGCGCGCCTGCTCGCCGTGCTCGCCGCGCAGGGTGAGCGGAAGCCCGACGACGATCCGGTCGGGCTGCTCCTCTCCGATCGCCCGGAGGAGCTCCCCGAAACCCGCCTCGGTGCCGACGCGCTGGGCGACCCCGACCGGCCTCGCCAGCACCCCGGTCGGGTCGGAGACGGCGATCCCGGTCCGTGCCGAGCCGTAGTCCAGGGCGAGCACCTTCACGGCGTTACGAAAGGGCGGCAGCGATCAGCTCGCGGGCCCGGTCGAGCGCATCACCGAGGCGTTCGGGGTTCTTGCCGCCCGCACGCGCCATCGTCGGCCTCCCCCCGCCCCCGCCGCCGACAATCGCGGCGATCTCCTTCACGACGTCCCCGGCCGAGATGCGGCTTGCGACGCCGTCGTCGAAGTTCGCCACCAGATGCACCGTCCCATCCTCGCGCGAGCCCAGGACGACCGCCGCGGGCGCGCTGCGCTGCTTGAAGCGGTCGGACAGGTCGAGGAGCGCGTCGGCACCGAGGCTCGCCACCTCCATCACGATCATGTTGTTCCCGTCGACGACCACGATCTCGGGCTCGACCTCGGTCGCCTGCTCGGCCTGGCGCGGCTTCCTCGCCTCGCGGCGGGCCTGCTCGAGCTGGCCGCGCGTCGCTTCCAGCTCCCGCGAGCGGCCGTGGAGCACCGCCCAGGCCTCGCCGGCCGTAACGGCCTCGATCCGCCGCGCGCCGGAGCCGACCGAGCTCTCGGAGAGGATCACGAACGGGCCGATCTCGGCCGTCGAGCGCACATGCGTCCCACCGCAGAGCTCGCGGGAGAAGCCGTCGATCTCCACCACGCGCACCTCGTCGCCGTACTTCTCCCCGAAGAGCATCATCGCGCCGAGCTTGCGGGCCTCCTCGATCGGGGTCACGAATGTCCGCACCGGGATCGCCTCGAAGACCTTCTCGTTCACCAGCCGCTCGACGCGCTCGCGTTCCTCGGCCGAGAGCGGCTCGGTGTGGCTGAAGTCGAACCGAAGCTTGTCCGGCCGCACCGCGGAGCCCGCCTGCTTGACGTGGTCGCCGAGCACCTCGCGCAGCGCGGCGTGGAGCAGATGCGTCGCCGTGTGGTTGGCCATCGTCGGGAAGCGCGCCGACCAGTCGACCACGGCGTGCATCCGCGTCCCGACCGCGAGCAGCGCCTCGCCGCCGGTCTCGACTGCGAGTACCTGGTCGTCGCCGAACTTGATCACGTCTGCCACCTCGAGCCGCCGGTCGGTGCCGTCGATCTCGAGATAGCCCGCGTCGCTCACCTGCCCGCCGCTCGCCGCGTAGAAGGGCGAGAGCTCGAGCTTCACGAGCTGCCGTGTCCCGGCTGCCGGCCCGACGGCGACGACGGCGGTCAGCACGTCGGTCTTCTCGTAGCCGACGAACTCGCTCGCCGGAAAGCCGGGGCCGACGATCTCGGCGGCCTGCTCGGTCGTGCTCTCGCCGCCCGCGCGCGAGATCTCCTTGTGGCCTTCCATCAGCTCGCGGAAGCGGTCGACGGCGACCGACTGGCCGCGCTCTTCGGCGAGCTCCTGGGTGAGTTCGATCGGGAAGCCGTAGGTTGCCGCGAGCGTGAACGCCTCCTCGCCGGTGATCCCCTCCTTGCCGGCCAGCTCGTCGAACTCCTTCATCCCGCGGGCGAGCGTCTCGCGGAAGCGCTCCTCCTCGGCTCGCACCACCCGCTCGATCTCGGCCCCCTGCGCGCGCAGCTCGGGGTAGGCGTCGCCCATCTGCTCGATCACGACCGCGGGCAACCGGTAGACGCCTTCGAGCCCGACCCGCTGCCCGTGCTGGATCGCCCGGCGCAGGAGCCGGCGACAGATGTAGCCGCGTCCCTCGTTCGAGGGAGTGACACCGTCGGCGATCAGGAAGGTGACGGCGCGACCGTGGTCGGCAAGCACCCGGTAGGCCTTGCGCGTGGCCTCGCTCTCGCCGTAGCCGACGGCCGCCTCCCGCTCGATCCAGTCCATGATGATCCGGAAGCCGTCGGTGTCGTAGTTCGACGCCACGCCCTGGATGACGCAAGCCGTTCGCTCGACCCCCATGCCGGTGTCGACGTTCTGAGCGGGGAGCGGCACGAGCTCGTTGCCCGGCCGCAGCTCGTACTGCATGAAGACGAGGTTGTAGAATTCGTAGAAGCGGTCGCAGTGACCGGGGAGGCAGCCCGGTTCGCCGCAGCCGTGCTCGGGCCCGCGGTCGAAGAAGATCTCCGAGCAGGGCCCGCACGGGCCGGTCTCCGCCGCCTTCCAGAAGTTGTCGTCGCCGAGCCTGACGATACGCTCCGGCGGCACGCCGACTCGCTGCCAGGCCTCGATCGCAACCGAGTCCTCATCCAGCTCGAGCGTCGCGTTTCCTTCGTGGACCGTGACCCACAGCCGCTCCGGATCGAGCTCCAGTCGACCGGTGACGAACTCCCAGGCGTAGTCGACCGCCTCGTCCTTGAAGTAGTCGCCGAACGAGAAGTTGCCCATCATCTCGAAGAAGGAGTTATGGCGGTCGGTGCGCCCGACGTCCTCGAGATCGGTGTCCTTCCCTCCGGCCCGCAGGCACTTCTGGACGCTGACCGCGCGAGGCCCGGGCGGCTCCTTGGTCCGCAGGAAATACGGCTTGAACGGCTGCATGCCGGCGACGATGAACAGCGTCGACGGGTCGTCGGCCGGCGGGATCAGCGAGTGGGAAGGGATGCGCAGATGCCCGCGCTCCTCGTAGAAGCGCTGGAAGGCTTCACGGAGCTCTGCCGTCGTGAGCACGCTGACAGTGTAGGTCGGGCCTCGCTGCGCTCAGCCGTGAGCCTGGCTGATCTCCTCCTCGAAGTCGGCCTCGCGGCGCGCCGCCGCCTCCTTCCCGCTCTGCACGGCAGCCTTGAGGTTGCGCCGCGCCCGGAGGGTCGCCCAGCCGTGGGAAGCGCCGGTGGTTAACCCGACGAGCTTCTCGATCGGCCGCCTGACGGCGAAGCTGACGGTACGCACCGTCTGGTCGACTGCAACGACGGCATCCACTGCGCTGTCGGTCGCCGGGTCGATCTTGTCGAGCTGGTGGTTGACCCGGTCGACCGACCCGCCCACCTTGTTGATCACCGGCATCATCTCGCGCTCGGAGCTGCGGACGAACGAGGCGAGGCGGCCGAAGACTCCTGCCAGCCTGAAGAGGGCGTAGCCGAGCAGAAGGCCGGTGACGATCAGGAAGACGGCGAGGGCGTAGTTGACCCAGTCGTCGCTCGAGGTCGAGGCCAGCATGCGCAGGATCCTAGTCGGCCGAGGCCGACACGATCGTCCCGGCGCCCACGACCGCGCCCTCGTCGTAGAGAACGGCCGTCTGCCCCGGCGCGACGCCGTAGGCCGGCTCGTCGAGCAACAGCTCGAATCCCCGTGCCGCCGCGGTCACGGTCGCCCCCACCGCTGGCGAGCGATGCCGGAGCTTCGCCTCGACGCGGCCTGCGCCACGGTCGAGGCGACCTCGAACGCTGACCCGCCGGCGCGCAAGCGCCTCGCGGGGCCCGACGACGACGGTGTTCGACTGCGGCCGAGTCTCGAGCGCGTAGAGCGGCCGGGCGGCCGAGACCCCGAGGCCGCGCCTCTGGCCCGGGGTGAAGCGCCAGTATCCGTCGTGCCTGCCGATCTGCCGACCTTCCTCGTCGACGAGCGGTCCCGAAGCAGCCCGAACACCCCGGCGGCTCAGGAACGCGCGGTAGTCGTCGCCGCCGAGAAAGCAAGCCTCCTGGCTCTCGGGACGCCCGGCGACGGCAAGCCCTGCAGCCTCGGCCTGGGCCCGGGTCTCCTTCTTCGTCTGCCCGCCGAGCGGGAACCACAGGCGCGCGAGCGAGGCCAGGGCGAGTGTCGCCAGCATGTAGCTCTGATCCTTGACCGGGTCAGCGGCGCGGGCGATCGCGAGGCCGCCGCCGTGCTCGACGATGCGCGCGTAGTGTCCGGTCGCCAGCCGGTCAGCACCGATGCGGTCGGCGAACGAGATCAGCTCCTCGAATCGGAAGCCGCCGTTGCAGAGGACGCAGGGGTTCGGCGTCTTGCCTCGCATGTAGCCTCGCTCGAACGGCTCGACCACGGCGCTCCGGAAGCGCTCGCGCAGGTCGAGCGTAACGTGAGGGAGTCCGAGGCGGTGGCAGGTCTCGCGGGCGGCGATCACGGCCGCGGGCGAGCAGCAGACCCGCTCGCTCGCCCTCGCGTCCGGATCGACCCAGAGGCGCAGCGTGACACCGACGGCGGCGCGGCCGGCCGCGAGCAACGCGACGGCGCTGTCGACGCCGCCGCTCATCGCGACCGCCGTCCGACCGGGACTGGGCTCAGCCGCGATTACAGGCCCGATCGCGTTCGCGAGCGCGTCGACCGCAAGCGTCTCTCCACCGACCGCAGCCGCCTCGAGCAGGGTCAACCCCGCCAGATCGCGGTCGAGGCCGGGCGCGTCGGCGCGGGCGATCCTCTGCCCTTCCACTTCGAGCCGCACGGCCGCCCACTCGGCTCCGCGCCAGGAGTCTCCGATCAGATCGGTCATGCCCACCAGCGTAGTGGTGGCGACCGAAGACGGAGTGCCCCGATCCCGCCGACTAACCGCGCCCGTGTGAACCTGGCAAGCCAGGTGGGTGCCGAGCGGATGGGTTCCCCCACCCGACACGAGCTCCCTTTCACATGGTGTTGGTTCTACATGGAAGCGCGGCTTCGCGAACGAGATCGGGCACTCCGAGCGCGCCACTGTAGCCGCTCACGATGCCCCGGCGTAGCTCCACTGGACTCTGCGGATACCCGTCACCCCGAGGTGTCGCGCGAGCGCAGGCGTGAGCAGCAGCTCGGCGCCGGGGACGGAGGCACGGTCGATCACCGACGCAAGCACGTGACGGCCCTGATAGGTGAGGTACAGCCGGATGCCGCACGGCAGCACGGGGCTCGAGATCCCCACCGTCGACCCCTCGATCACGACGCCGCAGGTGGTCTTCTTCCCGATCGCGGCCGGTCCGGTCGCTGCGACGAGGGCCGTGTACGACCCACTCGCGGGCGGAAGCGCGGCGGCGGCGGCGTGGTGACCGTGCCGGGTCGAGTACGCGAGCGACACGACCACGCCCAGGAGCGTCACCCCGGCCAGCACCACCTGGCGCATCGCGAGCGGTCGCCTCATCCGAGCGCCCCTCCGTTCTCCTCGGCGATCCTCATCGGAAGCACTCGGTCGGGCGGCGGACCGTCGGGAACTCCGACCGCCGCCGAGTCGTCGACGCGCCGGCGGAAGCCGAACCGGCTGCGGCCGGAGACGGCCAGCGGATCGATGTGGTGCTGTGCCCGCCCCGAGACGCGCGCGGGCATCACGAGCGGCTCGGCCGGCGGCTCGCGGACCGTCCGCCTCTCGACCGGCTCGCGCCCGACGAGCGCCGAGGCGGCGAGCGCCTCAGCTGCCTCGACCGCGACGTGCTCTCCGCGGACGGGATCTTCCGTGGTCTCCTCGTCGGAGTCGTCGGCTTCGTCCGACCCCGGCAGACGCGGCGGGAGCGGCACGACAACAACGGTCTCGTCCTCGAGCTCGGGAGGGAGCCCGATCGCGATGTCCTCGCCGACGGCGGAGTCGAGCACGGGCCAGTCCTGGGCGCCCTCTGCCCACTGGGTGGTGGAGGCCACGAATGTCCGCTCGTCGGCGAACGGAGCCGCCGTTCCCTGGTAGGCGCCGGCGCGCTGCTCGACTGCGTGCGGCGGCGGCAGGGCAACCTGTGGCACGTAGTAGCGCGGCGGCAGGCCGCGCCCGTAGTGCGGCTCGTCGAGCCACGCCGTCCATTCGAGCAACGCCACGACGACCCAGGCGAGGATCATCAGCACGATCACGACCGCCGGGCGCAGCTCGGCGATGGTCAGGGCGGCGGCGACACCGGCGAGGAAGATCACCTCGAGGAGAAACCGGCGCGCGCTGTGCCTCGGCATCGGGCGCTACGGCTCCTCGACGGTCACGGCGATCCCCAGCTCCTCGAGCTGCCGCTTCTCTACCGGCGTGGGAGCGCCCGACATCGGATCGATGCCCGCCTGGTTCTTCGGGAACGCGACCAGCTCACGGATGAAAGGCTCGTCGAGGAGCGCCATGCACAACCGGTCGATGCCCGAGGCGATGCCGCCGTGGGGCGGTGCGCCCATCGCAAGGGCATCGAGCAGGAAGCCGAACTTCGAGCGCTGGTCCTCGGGGGTGATGTTCAGGAGCCCGAACACCTTGGCCTGGAGCTCGGCCTCGTGGATTCTGAACGAGCCGCCGGCGATCTCGATCCCGTTCGCGACCAGGTCGTAGGCGATCGCCCTGGCGGCGCCGGGGTCGGTGTCGAGCAGCGCCTCGCCCTCTGCGTTCGGCCGCGTGAACGGGTGGTGGACGGCGTCCCAGCGCTGGAGCTCCGGGTCCCATTCGAACATCGGAAAGTCGGTCACCCAGAGGAATCGCTGGGCCTCCTGGTCGATCAGGTCGAGCTCGCGGCCCAGGTGGAGCCGGAGCGCCCCGAGCACCCGTGACACCATCGCGGGCTCGTCGGCGCCGAACACGACGGTGTACCCCGGTTCGGAGCGAAAATGCTCGAGCTCGGCAGCGTCGAGGAACTTCGCGATCGGCGAGCGGACCTCGCCGTCATCGCCGTAGACGAGGTAGGCGAGCCCCTTCGCGCCCCATTGCTTCGCCACCTCCTCCAGCTTTGCGAGGTCGCCCCGCGAGAGCTCCCGCGGGATCCGCAGGAACCGGACGGCCGGCGCGTCCGCGAACACCTTGAACCCGGAGCCTCTCGTGACCTCGGTCGCCTCCTCGATCTCGAGCCCGAAGCGCAGATCGGGCTTGTCGGAGCCGTACCGAAGGTCGGCCTCCTCCCAGGTGAGGCGTGGGAACGGCGATTCCAGCTCGACACCGCGGAGCTCTCGCCAGATCCGGCACATGATCCGCTCGATCAGGGCGAACAGGTACTCCAGGTCGGGGAAGGCCGTCTCCACGTCGAGCTGCGTGATCTCCTGTAGCCGGTCGGCGCGGAGATCCTCGTCGCGGAAGCAGCGCGCGATCTGGTAGTAGCGCTCGAAACCGGAGATCACGAGCAGCTGCTTGTAGATCTGCGGGCTCTGTGGCAGGGCGAAGAACCGCCCCGGCTGCAGGCGCGTCGGCACGAGGAAGTCGCGGGCGCCCTCCGGAGTCGGCTTGCCCATGATCGGCGTCTCGATGTCGACGAACCCGTCGGCCTCCATCTCGGCGCGGATGATCGAGACGAGCCTCGCGCGGGTGCGGATGTTCGCCTGCATCTTCGTGCGGCGGAGGTCGAGCCAGCGGTAGCGCAGGCGGATGGCCTCGTCGACGCCTTCGTCGTCGAGCTGGAACGGAAGCGTCGTCGAGCGCGAGAGGATCTCGAGCTCCTCCGCCTGGATCTCGATCGCCCCCGTCGCCATCGCCGGGTTCAGCGTCTCGGGCGACCGTTCGACGACCGAGCCGCATGCCTGGACGACGAATTCGTTGCGCAGCTGGTGGGCGGTCGCGGCCGCATTCGGCGCGTGCTCGGGATTGACCACCACCTGGACGACGCCTTCCTCGTCGCGGACGTCGACGAAGACGAGCCCACCGTGGTCGCGGCGGGTCGCCACCCATCCGGCGACCCTCACCGTCCTCCCCACGTCGCCGATCCGGAGAGAGCTGCCTCGAAGGTCGCGCCAGCGGCTCATGGCGTGAGCGTAGCCACGAGATCTTCGAGCACCACCGGCTGCTCCTCGCCCTCACGGCGCAGATACACCCCGTCGGGCCCGGCGATCACGAGGGCCCGGGCGCCTGTCCGGCCGGCCTGGGTCATCTGCCCCCTGAGCGAGCGCCCGGCGTAGTCGGTATCGCAGGCGAGCCCCCGCCGGCGGAGTTCGGCCATCACGGCAAGCACCGGGTCCCGTGGAACACCGTCCACGACGAAGAAGACGTCGAGGGGCCGGCCCCCGGCGGTCACGCCCTCCTGTTCGAGCGCGAGCACTGCACGCTCGATGCCGGCCCCGAACCCGACGCCCGGGGTGGCGGGCCCACCGATCTCGGCGACGAGGCCGTCGTACCGACCACCCGAGCAGATCGCCGACTGCGCCTTTTCCTCGGGCCCGACGAATTCGAACACCGTTCGCGTGTAGTAGTCGATGCCGCGAACGAGCGTCGGCTCCAGGGTGTAGGCAACGCCGTAGGCATCGAGCACGCGCCGAACCTCTGCGAAATGATCCGCGCAATCCGGGCAGAGCGACTCGCCGATCTTCGGCGCTTCCCGGAGAGCCTCGCGCACCGCAGGGCTCTTGACGTCGAAGACGCGCAACGGGTTCGTGGTGCGCTTTGCACGAGCATCCTCGTCCAGGAGCCCCGCATGCCCGTCGAGCCACGCCGTCAGGCGCTCCAGATACGCCGGACGGCAGGCCTCATCGCCGATCGAGTTGAGCTGCAGCTCGTACTGCGTGATCCCGACCCGGCGCGCGAACTCGGTGTAGAGCTGGATCAGCTCGGCGTCGACGGCCGGATCCGGCGAGCCGATCGCCTCGACCGAGCACTGCCAGTGCTCGCGGTACCGGCCCTTCTGCGGCGCCGCATACCGGTACATCGGCGCCACCGTGAAGACCTTCACCGGCTGCGGGTCGCGGTACATCCCGTGCTCGACGTAGGCGCGCGCGATCGGCGCGGTGCCCTCCGGGCGAAGCGTGAGCGACCGCCCGCCCTTGTCGGTGAACGTGTACATCTCCTTCTGGACGATGTCGGAGCCCTCGCCCGAGGTCCGCTGGAACAGGTCCGTGTCCTCGAAGTTCGGCGTCTGGATGCGGCGGTAGCCGTAGAGCTCGGCAACCTCGGCGATCGTCCCGGTGACGAGCTGCCAGAGCGGCTGCTCCGACGGAAGCACGTCGTGAGTCGCGCGCGGCGCCTGGAATCTCTCGGCCATCTGGATGACCGAGTGTAGTGAGCGCCTCAGCGGGTCTTGCCCGAGCGCGGCGCCCCGCCGCCGCCCTGCTTGCGCTCCCACCGGCGGTAGACCAGCGAGTCGGTCCAGTAGGTGAGCGGGACGAACATCAGCGCGTAGACGAGTCCGAGCAGCGGTGGGCCGTGGAGGAGGAAGGTGACAACGACAGCCGCGAGCAGCCCCCAGGGCAGGCCCCGCTTGAGCGAGCGGTTCCACGACGGCTTCGGCGGCTCGCGCAGACCGCGACTCGCCTGGGATCCCTTCGAGGTGCTCTTCGCCCCGGGCTTCGGGACCGGCGTGGTGCCGTCCTGCTTCTTCGCTCGCGCCTCGGAGCCCGAGATCTCGACCTCGTTGCCCTCCTCGTCGTCGACCACGAGGGCGTAGTCGTGACGGAACGTCTTCGCCCGCCTCGCCCGCTGCTTGCGCGTTGCCATGCACTCGCATCGTGCCAGACTCGGGCGCGTGTCCGACCCGGTCTTCGACGTCCCGCGCGAGGTCGAGCTCACCGAGCCGGCCGGCAGGTCGTCGCTGACGCTTCTGCGCCGACGCGACTTCGCGACTCTCTACGCGGCGGTCTCGATCAGCGAGCTCGGCGACGCCCTCAACTACATCGCGCTGATGTGGGTGGCGCTGCGAGCGGGCGGCCCGCTCGGCGTGGTCGCAGTCAGGCTCGCCGACAGCCTGCCGGCATTCGTCTTCGGGCTCCACGGCGGAATCGCGGCCGACCGCTGGAGCAGGCGCAGGCTGATGGTCGGCGCCGACCTCGTGCGCGGCGTGGTGCTCGTGCCGGTCGCCTGGGCGGCGATCGCCGGCTCGTTGCCACTCTGGGGCCTGGTCGTCGCGGCGTTCCTCCTCGAAGCGGCGACGAGCTATTTCGCCCCTGCCTACGGCGCCACGATCCCGGCGGTCGTCGACCGCGAGAACGTCCAGGGCGCGAACGCACTCGTGCAGGCGACGGCGCAGGCTCTGTCGGTCGGAGGGTGGGCCCTCGCGGCCGGACTGCTCGCCGTCGTGCCGCTGGGGACGTTCTTCGCCGTCGACGCAGCGACCTTCTTCGTCTCAGCGGTGCTGATCATGAGAATCCGGGCAGGTCGCGGCCGGGCCGCCCACGACGAGGCGTCTCGCCTGCACGAGGGGATCGCCGCGCTCCGTCCACGCCGCACCCTGACGGCGGCGGTGGTGACGTCCGCCGTCGCGATGACGATCACGACCGGCTGCTGGATCGCCGGCGTCCCGACGCTGATCGAGCACGCGCTGCACGAAGGCGCCGGCGGCTTCTCGATCGTGATGATCGGCTTCGCGGTCGGCTCGATCGCGGTCGGCGCGTGGCTCTCGCGCGTCCGGCTCCGCCACAAGGCCCGCGCGAGCATGCTGGCCTGGGTGGTCGATCTGCCCGCCTACCTCCTGCTCGCGGTGGCAGGTTCGGTGCCAGTTGCCTTCGCCGCGGCCGTTGGCACCGGCGCCGCCGAGAGCGCGTCGTATGTCCTGCTCAACTCGGCCGCGCAGGAGGAGATCCCCGACGCCGTGCTCGGACGGGTGCTGGGCGTGATCTCGTTCGTGCACCGCGGCTCGCACGCAACCGGCCTCCTGCTCGTCGCGCCCTTGTTCGCGATCGCGGCCGCGCGCCCGCTGTTCGGCGTGGCCGCGGCCGCGGTCGCGGTGACCGGCCTCGGCGGCGCCTGGGTCGCCTCGCGGGCTACTCGACCAGGCGAAGCTCCAGCACCCTTGTAGGGTCTAGCGGCTCGAGCCCGAGCGCGGGCCCGGCGGCGGCGGCGACCGCCCCCGCCGGAATCAGGCCCACCAGCTCGCTGCCCGCCACCTCCAAGCCGCGCCGCTCGGCCTCCTCGCGGATCCGCGCCACGACGGCGTGCGGTGGCGAGCTCCGCCAATCCTCGATGTTCATCGACACCTGGACGAGCCCGGCCGTCGGCAGCTCGATCCCGAGCGCGCGGACGCCGGCGAAGCCGCCTCCTTTCTCCCGGACGGCCGCCGCGATCTCACGGGCCGCCTCGAGCGGTCCGCGGAGGTTGACGTTGAAAGCGATCAGGGGCCGACGCGCACCGACGAGGACAGCGCCGGCGGTGGGGTCGAGCGTGGCCGGGCCGAAGTCCGGAGCGAGCTCGCCGGTCGCAAGCCGCCGTTCCAGCTGCGCGGTGCCACCGCGGCGGTAGAAGGCGGGCCCCCGTTTCGGCGGCGAGTAGACGAACACCGGCAGTCCGAGCGCGCCGATCCGGGCCCCGAGGATCAACGCCACCGCCCGGGCGCGCTCCATATCGCCCTCGTCGATCGGCACGATCGGCACCACGTCAGCCGCGCCGATCCGCGGATGGGCACCCGAGTGCGTCCGCAGATCGATCCGCTCGCGGGCGACGCCGATCCCCGCCACGAGCGCCTCGACCAGCTCGTCCCCGTCACCCACGAGCGTGAAGACGGAGCGGTTGTGGTCGGGGTCGGAGTGGACGTCCAGCAGGCGTGCATGGGCGCCCATCGCCGCGCCGAGCGCGTCGATCGTCGCCGGGTCGCGTCCCTCCGAGAAGTTCGGCACCGTCTCCAGCGGCAGCACGGCGCAATGCTAGGCCGCCCCACCGCTGGCCCGGTGCGTACGCTGGGACGGTGCCGACGGAGGGTGCGAAATACCGCGCGACCTTCTGGCGCCTGCTCACCTTCCTGGCGCCCTACAAGGCGTCGCTCTACGTCTCGATCGGGCTCGCGGTCGTCTCGCAGCTCGGGTCGCTCGCGTTCCCGTATCTGACCGCCAAGGTCATCAACGCCATCGAACACGACGACCGCAGCGCGGTACCCGAGCTGATCGGGCTCGTGCTCGCAGTCGGCGTCGTGAAGGCCCTCGCTACGCTCGGCCGCCGCCTGATCTCCGGCAAGCAGGCCCTCGGGGTCGAGCTCGACCTCCGCGACGCGATCTACGCCAAGCTCGTCAGACTCTCCTTCGGCTACTTCGACCGCCACCAGACCGGACAGCTGATGTCCCGGGCGACCGTCGACCTGCAAAGCGTCCGCTTCTTCCTCGGCTACGGACTGATCTTCTTCTTCCAGCACGTCTTCACCGTCGTCGGCGTGGGCGTGCTGCTCTTCGTCTACTCCTGGAAGCTCGCGCTCGTCGTGCTGACCGTGTCCCCAGCACTGATCGCGATCGCCTACCGGTACTCGATTGTCTCCCACCCGGTGCTGCGCGACGTCCAGCAGAAGATGGCCGACGTGGCGACGGTGACCGAGGAGAACGTCGTCGGGGTGCACGTGGTGAAGGCGTTCGCCCAGGAGCAGGCCGAGCAGGACAGGTTCGAGGAACGGACCGAGGCGCTCTTCGCGCAGAGCGTCCGCGCCAACAGGCAGCGCGCCTTCTACGTTCCGGTGCTCGCGTTCGTGCCGCTCCTCGGCCAGGCGGCGGTGATCCTCATCGGCGGACGGATGGTCGAGAACGGATCGATGACGGTCCCCGCATTCGTCGCCTTCAACCTCTGGTGCTCGATGGTCATCTTCCCGCTGCGCATGCTCGGGATGTGGATCGGCGAGGGCCAGCGCGCAACCGCGTCGGGCGAGCGCATCTTCCAGATCATCGACGAGCCCGAAGAGATCCGCGACCTCCCGGGCGCACACGAGCTCCTCGAAGGACCCGGCCGCGTTCGATTCGAGAACGTCACGTTCGGCTACGACCCGGCCCGGCCGGTGCTCTCAGGGGTCGACCTCGAGCTCGAGCCCGGTAAGACGGTGGCGCTGATCGGCCACACGGGCTCGGGGAAGACGACGCTCGCATCGCTGATCCCGCGCTTCTACGACGCCGACGACGGCCGGGTGACGGTCGACGGCGCCGACGTGCGCAATGTGACGCTCGCCTCGCTTCGGCGTGAGATCGGCGTGATCGCGCAGGATCCGTTTCTCTTCTCCTCGACGGTGCGTGAGAACCTCGCGTTCGGTCGGCCCGAGGCGACCGACGAGGAGATCTACGAGGCCGCCCGCCTCGCGCAGGCGCACGAGTTCATCGAGCGCCTGCCCGACGGCTACGACACGATCATCGGCGAGCGCGGGATCACGCTCTCGGGCGGCCAGAGGCAGCGGCTCGCGATCGCGCGGGCACTCGTGGTCGACCCGCGGATCCTGATCCTCGACGACGCGACCGCCTCGGTCGACCCCTCCACGGAGGCGCGAATCAGGCTCGGGCTGCGCGAGGCGATGAGGGGCCGGACCACGGTCATCGTCGCCCACCGGGCCTCGACGATCGCCCTCGCCGACGAGATCGTCGTCCTCGACCACGGCAGGGTCGTGGCCCGCGGCCCCCACGAGCAGGTGCTCGCGGAGAGCGAGATCTACCGCGAGATCTACGAGCACGGCCGCTTCGAGCACTCGATCGCCGAGCAGGAGGTCGCATGAGGGTCTGGCAACCCGGATCGAGCCTCGTCTCGCACCGGAAGGCGGAGGTCGACGACTGGTCGTGGGCGGCGACCAAGCGGCGGCTGACCGCGCTCTACCGCCTCGCGCGTCCCTACCGGGCCCGAACGGTCGTGGCGATCGTCGCGCTGGTCGCGGCGACGGCCGCCTCACTTGCCCCGCCGGTGCTGATCGGATGGGCGGTCAACGTGGTGGCGGGCAAGAGCCACGGCTCGCTCGGCGTGATCGTCACGCTCTTCGTGATCGTCAGCATCGTCGGCGTCGCCTGCTCGTACGCGCAGACCTATTTCACCGGGTGGACGGGCGAGCGGATGCTTGCCGACCTTCGCGATCACCTCTTCCGCCACCTGCAGCGCCTGTCGCTCGGGTTCTACGAGCGCAACCGGGCCGGCGTCCTGATCAGCCGGCTCACCAACGACGTCGAGGCACTCGACCAGCTCGTCACCGACGGCTTCACCTCGCTGATCCAGAACACGCTCACGCTCGTCGGGGCGGGCGTGATCCTTTTCTTCCTCTCGTGGAAGCTGGCCCTCGCCACACTGACGGTGATCCCCGCGCTGGCGGTTGGAACCGTGGTCTTCCGCAAGAAATCGAGCCGCTCGTATCGCTTCGTACGCGAGACGCTCGGACACGTCACCGCCACGCTGGCCGAGGACATCGCCGGCATGCGCGTGCTGCAGGCCTTTACGAGGGAACGGGAGGCGCGTGAGAACTTCCGCCGGGTCGGGGAGGCCTACCGCCGTCGCAACCAAGAGACCGTCGTCCAGAACGCCGTCTACTTCCCGTTTGTCGACCTGCTCTCGTCGCTCGCGACCGCGATCATCCTCGGCTACGGGGCCTACCTCGTCTTCGACGGGCAGACGAGCTACGGCGTCCTCGTGGCGTTCCTGGGCTACGCGACGAGCTTCTTCGATCCCGTCCAGCAGCTGTCGCAGCTCTACAGCACCTTCCTCTCGGCGGTTGCGGCGCTCGACAAGATCATGGAGGTGCTCGTCGAGGAGCCCCAGGTCACCGACGCCGCCGAAGCGACCGAGCTGCCGCGGCTCCGCGGCCATGTCTGCTTTGACCGTGTCCACTTCGCCTACGGAACGGGCCCCGAGGTGCTCCACGGCATCGATCTCGACGTCCCGGCGGGAACGACCGTGGCCCTCGTCGGGCATACCGGCGCCGGCAAGTCGACGATCGCGAAGCTGATCGCGCGCTTCTACGACCCGACACGGGGAACGATCTCGGTGGACGGCGTCGACCTCCGCGAGACGACCCAGGAGTCGCTCCGCCGCCAGCTCGGGATCGTCCCCCAGGAGGGCTTTCTCTTCGCCGGCTCGGTCGCCGAGAACATCGCCTTCGGCCGGCCGGAGGCGAGCCGCGAGGAGATCGTCGCCGCGGCGCGCGCCGTCGGCGCCGACGAGTTCGTCGACCGCCTCGAGCACGGCTACGACAGCGACCTCGGCGAGCGCGGATTCCGACTCTCGCTCGGGCAACGTCAGCTGATCGCCTTCGCGCGCGCCCTCCTCGCCGACCCGGCGATCCTGATCCTCGACGAGGCGACGAGCTCGGTCGACCTCGGCACCGAGCGCAGGATCGAGCACGCGCTGCGCCGGCTCCTCCACGGCCGCACGGCGTTCGTGATCGCGCACCGGCTCTCGACCGTCCGCGGGGCAAACACGATCGTCGTGCTCGAGCACGGCCGCGTCGTCGAGCAGGGCTCCCACGACGACCTGCTGGCGCGCGGCGGCCGATACGCGGAACTCTACGGAAGCTGGGCCTCCGACGCGGACGCAGAGGTCGCGTAGCGGGCCTGCCAGGCGCGGACCATCGCGACACGCTGGTCGATCGTCGGATGGTCCTCGAGCAGCAGGTACTCCCAGGTCGGCGGGCTCGGGTTGCTCAGGGCCTCGCCGACGAACGACTTGAAGAGCGCCGAGGCATCCTTCGGATCGCGCGTCGCCTGCAAGGCACGCCAGTCCGCCTCGGCCTCCATGTGCCGCGTGATCGCGTTCTGAAACGGAAGCGCGAGCAAGCTCAGCACCACGAGCGTGAACACCGCGAGGGGGACGGCCGCCGGCTCCCCCATGCCGCCCCGCCGCCGAGCGATGCGGCTGATCAGGAACGCGCCCGGAAGCGCGAACAGCGCGTACCAGCCGACCGACTTCCAGATGTGGTTGCTCTTCAGGTGTCCGAGCTCGTGCCCGAGCACCACGCGGATCTCGCCGTCGGAGAAGCGGCCGTCGAGCATCGTGCTCCACACGATCACGCGCCGGCTCGGCCCGAGTCCGGTCGCCTCCGCGTTCGGCAACGAGGTGTCGCTCGAGATGTCCTCGATCCGTACGGGGACGTGCACCCCCTCGCGCCGCTCGAGCTGCGCGACGATCGACTTCAGTGCCGGGTCTTCGATCGGGTGCGTCTGGATGAGGTACGGCGTCACGAACGCGAACAGGGTCGCGAGCCCGACGAACACGGGCGCAGCCGGAAGCCACCACCAGTCCCCCACCCAGCGCGCAAGCCCCATCACCACCGCGAGCGCAGCGCACAGCGAGAGGAACGTGAAGCCGAGCAGGAGCCAGCCGCCGAGAATCGCAGACACATAGCTCTGGTGGCTCACGCCGTACCGGCGGTCCCACCAGAGGGTGAGCACCGTCGCCGGGATCTCGGCCAGCCAGAGCAGGCCGAACCCGATCATGCCGAGCATGAGCCCGGTGCCGACCGGCCCGGCGGCCGACTCACGGGCGAACACGGCCCCCTTCCAGGCGTAGAGGGCGAAGACGACCAGCTCGATCACGACCCCGGCGAGCCAGAGCAGGCTCGCACCGCGGTCGTAACCATCGGCGCGGTGAAGCGCTGCCGCGGGATAGGTCGCTGCCGTATCGATATGCGCCAGGTGCAGCGACGAGGGCACGGATGACCGCCACAGGAGCCACGCGCAGACAGCCCAGACTGCCGCGAGGCACGCGACGAGCGCGCCGGCGGCGCGACGACTCACGCGGCCGGGTCGAGAGCGGCGACCGCCAGCACGTCGGCGGGCGCCGCTCCCTCGAGCGGGCTCGAGTTCGGGTACGCGTCCGTCAGGAAGAAGATGTACGCGTAGAGCTGCGCGAGGTAGCGCACGGCGTAGGCGGAGAGGTTACGCATGCCGAGCGGCGCCCTCCCGATTGCGAGCGCCGCGAACCACGTCAGAACCGCGTCGACGAAGAGGAGCCCGTTGAGCGCTCCGCTGACCGCCAGCGCCGGATAGGCGAGCAGAAGCCGGAACAGCGTCTTCAGCCGGCTCTGCCGGCTCGGAGGCGGAAGCTCGACGTCGAGCGGGTACGAACCCGGAGCCCCCGTGAACCCGGGAAACGGGTTGGCGACGAGAAATCCGAACTCGTTGACGTGCACGAGCTGGCGCACGAAGCGGCTGATGAACCTGTGCAGCACCCCGATCGGCCGCCCCATGATCAGAGTCCCGAGCCACTGGACCAGCGCCGCGATCCACACGAGCAGGCCCCACAGGTACAGCCACACGAGATGCGGAATGAGGAGCGCGAGCCGGAAGAAGACGGTGACGCGCGAGAGCCGAAGGTCGTCACGGGGGCCGACCAGGCGCACGGGATGCTCGGGCGGTGGGCCGAGGCTCTCGAGGATCACCTCCGGATCGGGCGTCGGGAAGCGATCGGTCAAGAAGAAGACGTAGCTCCGCACGCGGGCCCGGTAGCCGACGCCGAGCACACCGAGATCGCGAAGTCCGCGGCCGATCCGGCCGAGGAAGAGGCCGACGAACCAACCGAGGATCGCGACCGTCCACGAGACGAACCAGAACGAGAGCGTCGGGATCGAGAGCACAGGCCGGAAGAGCGTCTTCCAGCGGTTCTGGCGCACAGGCGGGGCGATCGCGACGTCGACCGGGTACCCGCTCCCGCCGGCGAAGCCCGGAAACGGGTCGGCGGCGAACGTCAGGTAGGCGGTCAGATGCGCCCGGTAGGTCACGTAGGCGGCGAAGAAGCGGTGAAGCCCCGCGGGGAGCCGGCCGAGCACGAGCGTCACGATCCAGGCCACGACCCAGACGATCCAGACGACGATCGTCCAGAGCACGAGCCAGACGACGTGAGGGACGGCGAGCAGGAAGCGGAAGAACACGGTCAGCCGGCTGCGGCGCAGGTCGTCCGTGACGGCCACCGCGACCGGGTGCTCCCGCATGGGTGATTCATGACAGATCGGTCGGTCGATCACGGAGCGAGTCGGACGTATGCTCCGCGCGTGGATGCCGACGGCGACGACCTGATTCCAGACCCGATCTCCGCCGAGGCCGAGCGCGAGATCCGCCTCACCCCGGCCGAGGCGGTGGCGCGGATGCGGATCAACGTGCCGGTGCGTCGCAACGAGAAGCTCAGGCGGCTGATCGGGCGCGTCAACCGCGACGACCAGCTGAAGGCGTGGTGGCACGTGGCGAACGTCAACGCGGTCGCCCGGCTCGAGATCAACGACCACTCATGGGTGCACATCCAGATCGTCACCAACATCGCGCTGAAGCTCCTGCGGCAGTTGACCAAGCACGGGATCGAGCCCGCGATGGTGAGCGACTACGGGATGACCCGCGGGGACGCCGAGGTGGTCGTCGTCTTGACCGCGCTCACCCACTGCGTCGGCATGTCGGTGCACCGCCACGGTCACGAGGACTTCAGCCTCTTCCTGGCGGAGCCGAAGCTGCGCGAGCTTCTCGAAGGCCTCTACGACGAGCCCGACCGAACGGTGGTCGTCTGCGAGGTGCTGCAGGGGATCATCAGCCACCGCTCCGACGGCGAGCCGCTGACGCTCGAGGCCGGGATCCTCCGCGTCGCCGACGCGCTCGACATGGAGCAGGGGCGCTCGCGGATCCCCTTCGAGGCCGGGCACTTCGGGATCCACTCCCTGTCGGCGGCCGCGATCGAGGACGTCTCGATCGGCGACGGAGAAGACAAGCCGATCCGGATCGAGATCACCATGAACAACTCGGCCGGCATCTACCAGGTCGACGAGCTGCTGAAGGGCAAGCTGCGCGGCTCCGGGCTCGAGCCCTACGTCGAGGTGATCGCGCACATCGACACCGAGGCCGAGAAGCGCCTCGTCCCGCTCTACCGGCTCGAGATCTGACCCGTCGGGACGGCTACACTTCGGGCTCCCTGCGGGATCGTCTAATGGTAGGACGCCTGACTCTGGATCAGGTAGTCTAGGTTCGAGTCCTAGTCCCGCAGCAACACAAAAGGCCCGCTCAGAGCAATTTCCTGTTGACTTGATCGCCGCGGGCCCGGCTTTGGTACGGGCGTCGCTCGCGGCGATCCGCACCGGTCACAGTCAGCACCACACGCACGTGACTCCGACGGGCCTGGAAGGACGCGAACGCTCCCTTTCTCGTCGGGCATCGGAGTACGCCCGGCGCGAGCTCGACCGTCTCGTCGAGCCCCAGAGTGGCGCCGAGCTTCGTAGTGGCACCTCCGGCTAATCCCCGCCGCAGCCCTTCCGACGCTCGCGCCGTATGAGACACCGCGAATTGGGGATAGATAGACAGAACGAGGGGCCGGTGCCGCCGCAGGCCGGCCCCTCGCCCCAAGGGCTCTGTCGAGCACGGTTGGGTAGCGCCTGGGTGAGCAGCGCCGGCACCTCAATTCCAGGGAACGACGGAGTCGGCACCCAATGACTGCCGAAGACGGGGGCGCCCGCTTCCGCGCCGCGGCCAGTACGCACGGCCTTACCGGGCCCGAGCGAACGTGAGGATCGCGTGATCAGAGGCCCAATCACGCTAAGGTTCTCGGTGCGGTTCGGGTGGCCTGACCCTTTGCCGGTTCTCTGGATCAGGTAGGCTAGGTTCGACTCCTAGTCCCGCAACTTCCATAAAAGCCCCGCAAATCGGGGCTTTTTAGTTGGACAAACGCCCAAGTTAACCTGCTCGTCCCCGGGGAGAGAAGATGACGAATTCAACACCGACGTGCCCGCAGTGCTCCTCGCCGCTCAAGCTCAGGGAGATGGCAATCCCGCGCCCCGTACGCAACGGAACGCCTCGCGCCGTCCCGAAACGCCAGTGGGTATGCAGCAACGAAGACTGCATGTACACGGCGAACCAGCACGTGTACTCGCTCTCCTCCTCGACCTGACCCTCGACTACCCCAGCCGATAGACGTTGCCCGAGCGCGGGTCGACCACGACCGTCTGCGCTCCATCGGCAACCGCCGCCGCACCGGCGAGCGCACGCGGCATCGTGCCCGCACCTGCCGGCTGGCCGGTCGCGGGATCGATGCGGACGACGGCCGTCGAGGGCTTCCCGGCGGCGCTCGTGCCGCCGAGCAGGTAGAGCTTGGTGCCGGAGGAGACGAGCAGGGCCCCCTCGACCGGGCGGGGCAGGTTCCCGAGCACCGTCACCGCACCGGTCGGAAGGTCGACCGCATAGACGCTCCGCGAAGGCCCCTTCACGGTTCGCCCTCCGGCGATGTACAGCGTGTGCCCGAGCACGGCGACAGCGGGCGAGCGGACGCCGTCGGGAAGTCTGGCGATCAGGTCGACCGTGCTCGGCGGCGAAAACCGGAGTACGGCGGTCGCGTATTTCGACCCGGTCCAGCCGCCGACGAGCAGTACCGAGCCGACCCGGCTCACGACGCCGGCGTCAGCGAGGGGCTCCTCGAACGTCCCGGTCGAGCGGACGCGACCCGTTGCCGGATCGATCTGGAGGATCTCGGCGGTCGGTGTCGTCGCACCGCCGAGCGCGTACACGCGCTTCCCGATCGCGAACAGCTGGACACCGGCTCTCGGCGAGGGGAGCTTCCCGACGACCACGAGCCGCCCACCCACCGGCCCCGCCGAGACGCCGCCGGCGCTCGTGCCGCCGACGACCACGAGGCGATCCCCGCCGATCGCGGCTGCGGCGGGCGCGCTACCCGGAGTGAGCTTCCCGAACGGCCGAGCCGGGACCGGGCCCCACTTCGGAATCGCGGGGCGGACGACCGCCGGCCGTGCGACGGTCGTCGTCAGCGTGGTGACGGCCGTGGGCGCGGTCGAGGACGGCTCGAGGGCGCGCCCGACGGCGACGCCACCCGCCGTGACCAGCGCGAGCAGGCCGAGAAGGACGGTGATCCGGAACGCCGTTCCGCTGTGAGGAGCCTCGTCCGGCGAGGGCGCGGGCGCATCCGGCGCGTCGACCACGCACGCAAGGTACAGCGCTGCACGGACCGCGCCGGCGGCGCCTCCTCTTCCCTCGCGTAGCCCAGCACACTATGCTCTGACGCCATCACCCCCAGTTTCTCCTTCCCAGACATGTCAGGAGGGTTTTTGTGAAGAACCGAATCTTGTTGGGCTCCGCCCTCGGAGCGGTGGTTGTCGGCATGACGCTGGCGGTCACGGTCGGCGGCGCGTTCGCGCACTCGACCGGGGCGACACCGCTTCCGGCGGCGACGTGCGGGCCGATTCAGAATCCCGATGGAGACCTGCTGATCGCCTCAGACCTGCCGATGCAGGGCGCCGGCGCCTCGCAGCGCATCCAGATGACGAAGGCGATTGCCGACGAGTTCCAGCAGGCCGGATGGAAGGCCGGCAACTACACGATCGCGTACCAGGTCTGCGACGACTCGACTGCGCAGACCGGCGGGTGGGATTCGGGTACGTGCCAGACGAACGCCAGCAACTACGCGGCCGACGCCAGCGTCGTGGGCGTGATCGGGACGTTCAACTCGGGCTGTGCCGAGATCGAGCTGCCGATCCTGAACCGCGCACCAAGCGGTCCGCTGCAGCTGATCAGCCCGGCGAACACCTACGTCGGCCTGACGCACACGGGTGCGGCGACGAAGGCCGGCGAGCCCGGGAAGTACTACCCGACCGGCACGCGCAACTACGCGCGCGTCGTGGCGGCGGACGACTACCAGGGTGCTGCAGATGCCACGATGATGAAAGACCTGAAGCTGAAGAAGGTCTTCTTCCTCAACGATCAGCAGGCCTACGGCGTCGGTGTTGCCCAGAACACGATCAATGCCGCGAAGAAGCTCGGCATCACGGTGGTCAAGAACGTGGCCTGGAACGCCAAGGCGACGTCCTACTCGGCGCTCGCTCTCCAGATCAAGAACTCCGGGGCCCAGGCGGTGTTCCTCGGCGGGCTGATCTGCGAGAACGGCGGCAAGCTGATCAAGGACATCCGCACCAACGCCCCGAAGGTCGCGATCCTCGCTCCTGACGGGTTCACCCCGATCTCGTCGGACGTCCAGCAGACCGGTGGCAAGGCCGAGGGCATGTACGTCTCGGTCGCCGGCCTTCCGGTCGACCAGCTCCCGGCGGCAGGGCAGGCATGGGCCAAGCACTTCGAGACGCTGATCGGCGGGGCGACCCCCGACCCGTACTCGGCCTACGCTGCCCAGGTGGCGCAGGTGTACCTCACGGCGATCGCCGCCTCCGACGGCACGCGGGCCGGAGTGTCCGCGGCGGTCTACAAGGTGAACATCACCGACGGGATCCTCGGTCATATCCAGTTCAACCCGAACGGCGACGTGAGCTCCAACCCGGTGACGATCTACATCGTCGCCCACGGCAAGCCGGGGGTGGCCAAGGTCATCACTCCGCCGCTCTCGCTGGTTTCCGCCGCGTAACAGGCAGCGCAGAGCGGGTTCTTGAGAGGGAGGGTTTCGGCCCTCCCTCTTTTTCTAGGCGACCGGTGCCGCACCCCGCACCGGCGGAACCGACACCTGGACCCAGGACTTGATCTTCCCGTGCACGATCTCGAAGCGCGCCGCGGCGAGCGACCCGGGCGCGTCGCACTTCGTCTTGCCGCGGTTCGCGAGCCGGAAGACGGCGGTTGCGAATCGGCCGTGGAACGAGATCGAGACGACCTTCCCGGCACAGGGGAGGAGCGAGTACCACCGCGCAACCTGGCGACGGGTGGTCAGCCGGTAGGCGTAGGGCCCCTGCACGATGATCGTCGGGAGCGCGTAGAGCTGCGCGATCCCGGCGTTGTCGCCCCGGTTCAGGCGGGCGCTCCACGCAAGAATTACGGCCGCGAGCCGGTGCTGTGCCGGAGTCCGTACGCCGCGAACGTGAACGATGGGCGGCGCCGCGGTCGTCGAGGCCGACGTCGTGGACGTCGACGAGCTCCCACCCCCTCCTCCGCAGCCTGTTGCGAGCACGGCAAGGACCGCCAGCGCTGCCAGCCGAACGTGGCGCCGCCCGAGGCGCCCCTCTGCCCTGCCCACCTCCCCAGTGTGCCCGCTCGTGGTGACGGTTGCCGCCCGGCTGCCGCCGGAGCAGCCAAAATCGGCCGGTGAGCGAGACAAGGGTGACGAGATTCTCGGGCCGGACGGCCTGGGCCCGGAACCTGGAGACGCCGCTACGGACCTTTCTGCGCACCGAGACGGGCAGCGCCGCCGTGCTCCTCGGCGCCACGATCGCCGCTCTGATCTGGGTGAACGTCGCCCAAGCGTCGTACGACCGGGTGTGGCAGACCACCCTCTCGATCACGATCGGCTCGTCGGGGATCAGCGAGCCCGTCTCCTACTGGGTCAACTCGGGCCTGATGACGCTCTTCTTCTTCGTGGTCGGGCTCGAGGCTCGCCGGGAGTTCGACATGGGCGAGCTGCGGGAGCGGCGCCGGCTCACACTGCCGGTCGCCGCCGGGCTCGGCGGAATGCTCGTTCCCGTCGCGATCTACCTCGTCGCGAACTCGGGCAGCTCGGCCAGGCACGGGTTCGGTGTGGCCATGTCCACCGACACCGCGTTCGCCCTCGGGATGCTTGCGCTCGTGGGGCCGCGCTTCCCCGACCGGCTGCGCGCGTTCATGCTCACGGTCGTCGTCGTCGACGATGTCGTCGCGATCGCAGTGATCGCTCTCGTCTACACGACAGATCTGAACGCCGGCCCGCTCGTGCTTGCGGCGGCGCTGCTCGTCGTGCTCAAGCTCGTTGCCCGGGCCGGGTTCCGCTGGGCCCCGGTCTGTGCCCTCGTCGGGCTTTCGGCGTGGGTGGCGACACAGAAGTCCGGAGTCGACCCGGTCGTCGTCGGACTCGCGATGGGGCTGATGACCTACGCGTCGCCGGCGGCCCGGGTCGACCTCGAGCGCGCCACCGACCTGTTCAGACTGTTCCGCGAGCAGCCCACGCCGGAGCTCGCTCGTAGCGCGACGAGCGGTGTGCAAGCTGCGATCTCACCGAACGAGCGCCTGCAGGGGCTGTTCCATCCCTGGACGAGCTTCGTGATCGTGCCTCTCTTCGCGCTGGCGAACGCCGGCATCCCGATCGACAGCGCGTTCCTCTCACGCGCTTATACGAGCCCGGTGACGCTCGGGATCATCGTCGCCTACGTGGTCGGCAAGCCGATCGGGATCACCGGAGCCGCGGTCGTCGTGACGAAGCTGAGCCACGGTCGGGTGCGGCCGCCCGTCGGCTGGGCGGCGGTCGTCGGAGGCGGCGCCATCGCCGGCATCGGCTTCACGGTGGCGCTCCTGATCGCGAACCTCGCCTTCCACGGAGCGACCCTCGACGAGGCGAAGCTCGGCATCCTCAGCGCCGCGCTGATCGCCTCGGTGACGACGTGGGTCCTGTTCCGTGCGACCGCGAAGCTGCCGACCCCGCTCAAGATCAGGGCGCTGCTCGGCACCTCGGA
>DATIYE010000033.1:0-9834 GCA_035517795.1 Gaiellaceae bacterium
GAAGAAGACCTGCCGGATCTGCGCGTCGAGTGGATCCATCCCGAGCGCGGCGATTGCCGAGCGTTGGTCGAGCTCGGGAACGGTCGTCTTGAGCTCGACGCTATCGGACTCCTTGATCAGGGCGAGCATCTGCGCCAGCACCTCGGGTTCCAGAGGCGTGGCTGCGGCTACGGACGGCGTCATCGAATCCTCCTTGTCGATCGGGCGGCCCGATCGTGGGCGTTCGAGGCGATCTTCGCACGAACGGCGAGGAGTCGGGCGGGTCACGGAGGCGGGGTCTCGGTCCCCGCCTCCGCCGTGCCAGGAACTGCCAGGTCCAGGCCAAAGCACGCCGCATCGGCTTGGCCGGATCAACCACTCGCCCTAGCCGGGCGAGCTACTCGCAGCGCCCGTCAGTGGGGGCCGTCGAAAAAGCCTCCACACACGAGTGCGGCCACGACGGTCAGTCCGACGACGACGACGCGAGTGCTCTGGAGCCTCATGATCATCCTTGCCACGGTCGATTCACCTCCTTCCGGAGAAAGACGGCGACCCGAAGGTCGCCGTCCGAATCCCTGCCGCGAGAAGTGATTGCCGTCAGTTCCCAGGGCGAGGGAGCCTTGAGATCGGTCTTGCTGGCTCCCTCATCGGCAGCTTGTTCTGCGAACTTGAGGGGTTTCCCTTCCCCCGAAAGGGGGATGTGAAGACGTGATCCGAGACCGACCGGGACTCAGCCGCGACGGCTGTCGAGCCGGATCGTCCACGGCTCAACCGCGTCGATCACGAGCAGCGTCTCGCTCCACGGGTCGAGCGCGAGGGTCGCCCGAACCTGCTCGTCCGACTCGGCTTCCACGACGAGCACGACACGGTGCTCGTCGGCAAGCGGCCCACCGAGGACGACGAAGCCCGACTCCACGAGCTCCTCCATGAACGAGGCATGGGCGCTCCAATCGACCTGTGCCTCGAGCGGCCTGTCGGGGTCCCAGAGTGGGCCTGAGCGCCGCAGCACGACGAAGAACACCATCCGACTATAGGAGCAGCCGGAGCGGCGGGGCTGGGATTCGAACCCAGGGGACGCTTGCACGCCCAACGGTTTTCAAGACCGCCCCGTTCGACCGCTCCGGCACCCCGCCGTGGTACCTGGAAGCCTACGGCCCGCCGGCCGCACCGGCTCCGACCCTTGCCGGGGCTCCCAGCGCCTGCAGCGTCTCGGGAACCTCGCCGTCGAAGTTCTCGAGGATCGCGAGCAGCCACCGATCCGTCACGGCCGTGCCGTTCAGGGTGTGCGGCGTCTCGAGCCGCTTCTCGCCCGCACGGAACCGGATCCCCAGCCGACGCGCCTGGAAGTCGGTGGTGTTCGAGGTCGACGTGATCTCACGGTAGCGCTGCTGCGCCGGAAACCACGCCTCGATGTCGTACTTCTTCGCCGCCGGGTCGCCGAGGTCGCCGGCGGCGACGTTGACGACGCGATACGGCAACTCGAGCGCCTGGACGAGCTCCTCCTCGATCGCGAGCAGCCGGTCGTGTTCCTCCCGGGAGGCTCCCGGCTCGCAGAAGACGAAGAGCTCGACCTTGTTGAACTGATGCACGCGGAACATCCCGCGCGTGTCCTTGCCGGCGGCGCCCGACTCGCGCCGGAAGCAGGTCGAGAATGCCGAGTAGCGCAGCGGCAGCTCATCGAGGATCTCGTCCATGTGGAACCCTGCGAGCGCGACCTCCGAGGTGCCGGTCAGGTACAGCCCGTCTGCCTCGAGCGCGTAGATGTTCGAGCGCTCGGTGGGGAAGAATCCGGTGCCGTACATCGCCTGCTCGCGCACCAGCACCGGCGGGATCAGCGGCTTGTGACCGTACGCAGCCGCACGGTCGAGCGCGAGCCGGTACAGGGACATCGCGACCAGCGCCGAATCCCCCGCGATGTAGCCGAAGCGCGCGCCCGAGAGCCGGGCCGCACGTTCCATCTCGAACTCCCCCACCTCGGTGTGCTCGGGACCGCCGGGCCGGGGCTCGCCGACCCGCCGGAGCTCGACCGCGTCCTCGTCGCGGTCGCCGTCGGGCGCCGAGGCATCCGGCGGGTTGGGGACCGCCGCGAGAAGCTCGTCGCGCTCCGCCTCTGCCTCTGCCAGCTCGACCTCGGCCTCGCGCAGCTCCTCCTTGATCCCCGCAAGCTCCTCGAGCTGCTCGGGAGTCGGCTTGCCCTTGAGCTTCTGGCGGGTCCGGAGCTCCTCGACCCGAGGCAGCAGCACCCGCCAGCGCTCATCGGCCGCGAGCAGCGCGTCGAAGCGCTCTGCGGCGCCCTTGCGGGCGAGCGCGGCGCGAAAGCCCTCCGGGTCGGTGCGTGCAGCGCGGAGGTCGATCATGGCGCTGAGTCTAGGGACGCGGGTTGACCCACGTCGCCGGCGGAACCAATCGCGCAGCTCTCCTCATAAGCCGCGCTAGCTCCGGTCGAGGAGCGCCTCGATCACCTGGGCGACACCTTCCTCGGCTGCCGGGGGACAGACCCAGCTTGCAAGTGCTTTCACACGGGGATCTGCGTTCTCGACCGCGATCCCGTAACCGCCCCAGGCGACCAGGTCGAGATCGTTCTCGCCGTCTCCGATCGTCACCGTCCGCTCGCGCGCGAAGCCCAGGCGCTCGGCAAGGAACGCGATCGCGGAGGACTTCGAGACGCCCTCGGCGGCGAACTCGAGGAAGAAGGGCAGCGACTTGGCTACCCAGAGACGCCCGGCGAAGCGCTCGCGCATGACGACCGCAAGTCCGTCGAGCGCGTCGGGATCGCCGATGCAGACGAGCTTCGTCGGGCCCTTCTCCAACCATGAGACGAGGTCGCCGACCGTGTGCAGCTCGATCCCCTGGAAGCTTGCGTAGCGCTCGGCCTCGGGCGTGACCTCCGCGACGTAAAGCTCGTCGTCGACGTAGCAATTGGGCCCGAAGCCCGCGGCCGCGACCGCCGCGATCACCTCCCGGGCGAGCTCGCGCTCGATCGGCTCGTGCAGGAGCCACGACCCGTCGGGTGCAATGACGGCGGCGCCCTGGTAGCAGACGAGCGGCTGGTGGGATCCTGCCGGCGCGAGCACCCGCCTGGCCGACTGAACCATCCGGCCGGTGCAGACGATCACCCGTAGACCGGCCGCCTCCGCGCACCGGAGTGCCTCCAGCGTACGCGGCCGCAGGACGTAGTCGTCCCAGATCAGCGTTCGGTCGAGATCGGTGGCGATTACCTCGACCCCGCCGGGCAAGTCGAGCGGCTGGATCAGGGGCCCTTGACCAGGAACGCGACCAGGTCCGCGATCTGCTGCGGCTTCAAGGTCTGGCCGAAGTTCGCGGGCATCACACCCGCCGGATACCCCGGCGCGATGTAGGCGGCGGGATCGACGATCGAGGTCCTCGTGAACTCCGCGAGCGTGCCCTGGTTCGCGATTTTGGCCTGAGCCGCCAGGTGGTCGAGGTTCGGCCCGACCCGGCCGTTCGCGCCGGCCGGGGTGAACGTGTGGCAGGCCCCGCAGCCGGAGTTGATGAAGACCGCCCGGCCGGCTCCGGCGTTGCCGAGCGGGCCCTGCTGCGGCAGCGGCCCGATCACCGTCTGGGGGGTCGGAGTCGTCACCTTCTTCCCGCCGGGGACCGTGCTCGAGCAGCCGACGAGGAGCGCGGCGAGCAGGAGAAGCGAAGCCAGGCGACGCAAGGGCTTGCGAGTTTAGTCGACCTGCCGAAGCTGCTTAGAACAGCGTTAATCCACTCGGGCGCCGTGGGTGCCGGAGCTACGATTCCAGCATGAAGCGTCGCAACTACGGGCGGGACTCCGGGCTCACGCTCCGGATGCTCTTTACCACGGGGCTCCTCGGGCTCCTGTATGTCATCTTCGGCGTCGTCCTCTTCAGCGTGCTCAACGTCGGGCTCGCCCCGATGTTGCTGATCGTGGTCGGCCTCGCCTTCTTCCAGTACTACACCTCGGACAAGCTCGCCCTCGCAGCGGCCGGGGCCAAGGTGGTCAGCCGCGACGAAGCGCCCCAGCTCCACGACGTGGTCGAGCGCCTCTGCGCGATGGCAGATCTGCCGAAGCCGAAGATCGCGGTCATGGACACCCCGGTGCCCAACGCGTTCGCGACCGGCCGCTCGCCCAAGCACGCCGCTGTTTGCGTGACGACCGGCCTCTGGCACCGGCTCGACGAGAAGGAGATCGAGGGCGTTCTAGCGCACGAGCTCTCGCATATCGCCAACCGCGATGTCCTGATCATGACCCTCGCGAGCTTCTTCGCGATGCTTGCCGCTCTGCTCACGCGCGTCGGCATGTACTCCGGGATGTTCGGCGGCTTCGGCGGCGGTGGACGAGGGGGCAACAACAACCAGAACGGGCTCCCGGTCTGGCTGATCGTGCTCCTGGTCTCGATCGTCGTCTACGCGATCAGCTTCGTCCTGATCCGCACGATCTCCCGCTACCGCGAGTACGCGGCCGACCGCGGTTCGGCGGTGATCACCGGCGCGCCCGAATACCTGATGAGCGCCCTGCAGAAGATCTCCTCCCAGATGACGCTGATCCCACAGCAGGACCTGCGTCAGGTCGAGGGCATGAACGCCTACTTCATCATGCCGGCCCGCGTGAAGGCGTTCACCTCGGAGCTCTTCATGGATCACCCGCCGCTCGAGAAGCGGCTCGCGGCCCTCGCCGAGATCGCCCGGCAGATGGGCCGCCCGGTCGCCTGATCGGACGTACGCCTACAGAGGCGCGCCGAACAGGGCGAGCCAGCGCGTGAGATCCTGCTCGATCGGCAGCTCCTGCTCCAGCTTCGCCTTCAGCTCGAGCTCCTCGGCGTTGTCGCGCTCCTGGCCCTCACCGGTTGGGACGAACGGCCAGAACGCGCCCCGTTTGAAGCCGTAGATCCAGTAGACGGGGTGCTGTCCGCCCTTGAACAGGAACGGCGCCGCGAGCAACTGCGCGCCGAAGCCCTGGTCGGTGAGCTCCTGTGCGACCGCATGCACAGCCGTCACCTGGTCCTCGAGGTGCTCGTCGTGGACGATCAGCCACTCGAAGCCGTAGGAGTCGGTCTTCCGCTCGACGTCGGATCCAGCCGACCGGCCGGCCTGCTTGATCAGCGCCTCGGCATCGTTGTCGACCCGGGTGAAGTCGCCGGCCGAGAGCGGCTTGTAGGTCACGGCCGCCTTGCCGGCTGTCGTCAGGCCGAGCTCGGTCTCGAGCGTGACCGCCGCCGTCGCGAGCGCGAACAGGCGATCGTCTCGCGGCTCGGAGAGCTTCTTGCGCCCGAAGAGAGCGTCGCGCAGTCCCATGAGCTGCCTAGGAGGTCTTCTCGGCGCTCTGCGCCGGCTCCTCGGCCGGCCCCTCGTCCGAGGCCGAGATCTCCTTCGGCGCCTCCGGCGTGCCCAGTTCGGCCTTCAGCTTCGCGAGCTCGTCGTCGACCTGTCCTGACTGCTGGATCTGCGCCAGCTGGCGGTCGATGTCGTCGCCGGGCGAGGTGAAGTCCTCGAGCGCGCCCGCATCCGTCAGCTCGCCGATCGCGTCGGCGCGGGCCTGCATGTCGAGCGTCTTGTCCTTGGCCCGCTGGACGGCGAGCCCGACATCCGACATCTGGCTCGAAATCCCGGTCGCCGCCTCACCGATCTTGACCTGCGCCTCGGCGGCCGAGTACTGGGCCTTGATCACTTCCTTCTGGCTGCGGAACTGCTCGATGTTCAGAGAGAGCTGCTTCTCGCCCTCGATGAGCTTCGCCTGCTGCGCCTCGAGCTGCTGACCCTGTTCCATGATTCCGTCGAGCTGGCCCTGAAGCGCCGCCTTTCGGGTCAGGGCCTCGCGGGCGAGGTCCTCGCGGTTCGCCTGCAGCGCAGTCTTCGCCTGACCGTCGAGCTTGTCGACCTGCTGCTGCATCGAGGTGTACTGGATCTCGAGCCGCTTCTTCGCGGTCGCGACGTCCGCGATCCCGCGCTTGACGTTCTGCAGCTGCTTGAGCTGCTCCTCGTAGGAGTAGTCGAGAGTCTGGGTGGGGTTCTCGGCCTTGTCGAGCAGCTTCGAGTACTTCGCCTTGATGATCGTCATCGTCCGCGCGAACAGGCCTGGCATATGTCCCTCCCGAAGGGTTGGTCGAGAGGCAAGCGTATCTCCCGGCAACGCGGCGGCGGATAGGTTTCCCGCGTGCTCGTCGAACGGAGCCTCGACCCGACCTGGCTCTCGAACGCCTATATCGTCGGCGACGAGACGGGCGGAACGGCCGTTTTCGTCGACTCGGGAGCCCCGCTCGAGCCGCTCCTCGCCTTCGCCCGCGAGCATGACCTGACACCGACGCACGTGCTGCGGACGCACGCGCACGGGGATCATGTCGCGCACGAAGCCGAGCTCGGGCTACCGGTCGTGACGCGGCCGCTCCGTGCCGGCGCGCTTGAGATCGAGGCGATCCCGACCCCGGGACACTCGAGCGACATGGTGTGCTTCGTCGTCTCGGACGGCAGCGGCGAGGAGCTCGTCTTCTCCGGCGACACGTTGTTCAAGGATTCCGTCGGCGGCGGCGACTTCGAGCTCGTCCGGGGCGCCGTGATGGACGTCTACATGGCGATGCCGCACGCCCGCCGGCTGCTACCCGGCCACACGGATGCCTCGACGATCGGCCGCGAGTGGGAGGAGAATCCGTTCGTGTGCGTCTGGCGGGGAGCCGAGCCGGAGGGCGCCGAGCGCGTGACCGTGCGCGGCCGTCCCGCGACGCTGATCGTCTGGAGCCCCGACTACGACGGCAAGGGCAAGGCCTGGGTGCGCTTCGACGACGGCCGGGACGCGATAGTCGGCGGCTCGAGCATCGTCCGCTGACGGGCACGACACACGTCCGAAAGAGCCAGTACGGTGCCGGCGTGCGCCTGATCGTCGCCCGGTGCGAGGTCACCTACACGGGCCGCCTGACCGCCCATCTTCCCGAGTCGACCCGTCTCGTGATGATCAAGGCAGACGGGTCGGTGCTCGTCCATGCAGACGCAGGCGGGTACAAGCCGCTGAACTGGATGACGCCGCCGGTCGTGCTCGAGGAGGGCGGCGAGACCGTGGTCGTCCGCAAGCGCGCCGGCCGGACCGAGGACCGCCTCGAGATCCGGCTCCTCGAGGTGCTCTCCGATGTGGAGCACGAGATGGGCGAGGCGGCCGGACTCGAAAAAGACGGCGTCGAGCGGGATCTTCAGGAGGCGCTCGGCGCCCTCCCGGAGGCGATCGGCGAGGGGCTCCGGCTCGTCCGCCGCGAGTGGCCGACCGACATCGGCCCGGTCGACCTGATGTGCCGCGACGCCGACGACGGCTGGGTCGCTGTGGAGATCAAGCGCGTCGGCACGATCGACGCCGTCGAGCAGCTCAGCCGGTACCTGGAGCGGATCCGGCTCGACCCGGCCATGGCGAACTGCAAAGGGATCCTCGCTGCCCAGCAGCTCAAGCCGCAGGCAGTGGTGCTGGCCGAGTCTCGCGGCCTTCGCTGCGCCCGGGTCGACCTCGCACTGCTGCGCGGCGAGCGTGAGCCCGAGCTGACGCTCTTCCCCGGCTGAGCGGGCGCTACACTGACTGCTCCGCGGGGCTATAGCTCAGTTGGGAGAGCGCCTGGATCGCACCCAGGAGGTCGGCGGTTCGAATCCGCCTAGCTCCACTGCGCGTTGCGCTTATTACAACGTTTACCCTGCGCACGGGCGTGTTCTGACGTCCGATCGCTCCTCGCGAATGGATTGCGCGAACTAGAGGCTTGATGTGATTCAGCGGCCGTCGTAGGCGGCGAGGGCGCGTGCGGGGCGGCCGGTGAGGGTGTTGAGCAGGATCCCGAGTGTGAGGGCGAGGATTCGTTGTGCGATTCGGACGGCGAGCCCGGCCGGTGTCTTGGCGAGGTGCTGTTCGAGACGCATCTGGCCTTTGAGGTTGGCGAAGACGCTCTCGATCACAAGCCGGGTCGAGGCGAGCGCGCGTTCGCGGTCGAGGTTGGCGGCCGTTCGGACCTTGTTGGGGGTGAGCAGTCTGATTCCGTCGGCCGCGAGCCGGTTGGCGTAGTCGCGACCCCAGAAGCCTTTGTCGGCGATCACGACCTCGCTTGGGGTGCCGGTGAGCAGGTCGGCGAGTGGCTCGTACTCGTGCTCGTTGGCGGGCACGACCGTGTAGCCGAGCGGGGTGCCGCGCTCGTCAGTCAAGAGGACGAGCCGCACACCCCAGATGAAGCGGTGCTGTGAGCGTGCGTAGCCGTAGCAGGCGAAGCCGGCGAACTCGCTGCGCTGCTGGCAGCCGGGGTAGTTCGCGACCGCGAGCTGGCTGCCGTCGGCGAGTCGGACACCGCCGCTGTCGAGCCAGCGGGCGAGCCGCTGTTGCACGATCGAGATCAGCCCGACCAGGGCTCGCAACCGGCGGTTGTACTGCGACTGCTCGGGCAGGTGCGGGAACCAGCCCGGCAGCACCCGCCCGATCAGACCGAGGAACTGCCGATCCGAGCTGATCCCGATCGCCGCCTGCGCGACCGCAAGCGCGACCAGCTCCGGATCGCTGACCAGTGGCCGGCGCCCGACACGTGCAGGGACCGAGTACTCGTCGGCGAAGACATAGGCTGCAACGACAAGGGCTTCCAGATCCGTCATCTCGAGCTCCTATCTCGAGGGGACACAAGGACTGGAAGCCCTTCGTCACTTCTCGCCGGGTCCCTACCCGACTTTCACATCAAGCCTTTAGGAGAGAAAGCGCTCTAAACGCTCGAGCGTTTCCGTCCAGCCGTTGCGATGAAGCTCCAAGCGCGTCTCCGTCTTGAACGGGTCCTGATCGAGGCTGAGATGTGTTCCCGCGCCTGTCGGCGCAAACGAGAGCGTGACGAGAGTCTCCTGATCTTCGGGGTCAGGCTCCTCCCACGCGAACGTGAAGACGAGTCGCCAGGGCGCCTCGACGATACGGAACGTGCCGCCAAGCTGAAAGGCATCTCCGTCGGGCGGCTGCATGGTGATGCGGTAGCTCGCGCCCTCCGCGGCATCGAACTGAAGTTGCGGCACAAGGAAACCTGCCGGCCCCCACCACTGTCGGAGTTGGCTGGCTTCGGCGAACGCACCGAAGACGCGTTCAGGCGGCGCGGCGAGGTCCTTCTCCAGATGGAGTCGTAGTGCATCGACTGCCACGCCTTCATCATGTCGCGCCAACGAACGCCTCAGCGACTCGACGGTTCGCGTCCGCTCGCTTCTTGCCAACAGCGCCGCAACCGGCTTCATCAACCGCATCAAGCCGAAGAGTTCACCCTCCGCGATGTGATGAACGATCGTCCTGTCCCGGTCCGCTTCGAGGAGGTACTCGGGTCGCGCCTCCATCAGGTCGGAGCCGAACAACCGCAGAGTCTCGCGGAACCCGATCCGCGACGGCGGCTGGTAGTCGGTTACCTGACCGCGGAAAGTGCCCATCCTCGTGGCGTCGAAGTACGCGGTTCCTGGGCCTAGAGGACCGTCGGAGGTCTGACCGGACCGGCGAAACAAACCCGTACGGTGCATCCACGTTGTGTAACCATCCAGGTCCGCCAATCGCGCGAACACCTCGCCGATGGGTCGGTCGATCGTCGTACGCGCCTCGTATCGCACCGTCGTAGCAGCCTGCCCCGATTCCGCAGCCACCGCTGCCTCCTTTGATCCGGGAACCTCTGTCCCCTACAGCAACGTGGGCGCGGTGCAATCTATGCCGCCCCCGCTCAGCGGGCAATTGCCGACGTCACCGGCCGATGACCAGAGCAACTTCTCTCCGTTGGCGCGAGCCGACGTAGCGTGAGGGCCGCCCGTGCGGGCGGCCACGTATCGAGGTCCTGCGCGAGACGGTCGACGCGCTCGAAACGCTCCCCCAGGATGTCATCGAAAGCCGCACCGAGAGCCTCGCGAGCC
>DATIYE010000034.1:0-15765 GCA_035517795.1 Gaiellaceae bacterium
CGGCGCTGGGCTCGACCGGGTGGCGGTCTACTTCAGGGAGGACGCCTCGGCGCTGGGCTCGGTGCCGGCGGCGCCTTCGCCGAGCCTGGAGGCTCACGCTGTCCTCCGCCGCGCGCTCGGCCAGGGTGCGATGTTCTGGCACGAGTTGCTCGAGGAGTGCGAGCTAGACGGCGGGGAGGCACTCGCCGCCGTCTGGGACCTCGTTTGGGCCGGCGAGGTGACGAACGACGCGTGGACGCCGCTTCGAGCCGGCCGGCGCAACGGCGTGCCGAAGCCCGAGCGGAGGCCGCGGCGCTTCTCGCGCGCACGCGGGAGCGGGGCGACGGCGACCCAGGGTCGCTGGTCGCTCGCGGGGCGGTTGTTCGGCGATCCGCCGGAGCGGCGGGCGCTCGCCGAGCTCCTGCTCGAGCGGCAAGGGATCGTCACTCGCGACGGCGTACGCGCCGAGGGAATCCCGGGCGGCTACGGGGCCGTCTACGCTGAGCTGCGCGCACTCGAGACGCTGGGTCTCTGCAGGCGCGGGTATTTCGTCGAAGGGCTCGGCGGCGCCCAGTTCGCCCTCGGTGGAGCGGTCGAGCGGCTGCGGGAGCTGCGCGACATCGACGCGGAGCTGCCGCCGGCGGTGCTCGCGGCCGCCGACCCGGCGCAGCCCTACGGCGCGGCGTTGGCGTGGCCGAAGCGGGCCGGAGCGCGTGCGGCGCGGGTCGGCGGGGCGCACGTCGTCCTGATCGGGGGCGAGGCCGTGCTGTACGTCGAGCGCGGCGGACGCTCGCTCGTGCCGTTGCGCGATCCCGAGGAGGCATGGCTCCGCCCCGCGCTCGCTGCGCTCGTCGCTTACGTGCAAGGGGGTGGAGCGAAGCGACTCGCGGTCGAGCGGTTCGACGGGGAGCCGGTGACCGAGAGCGACGCGATGCCCTTGCTCCTCGAGGCCGGTTTCCTGGCGGGCCCGCGGCGCGCGGTGCTGAGGCCCTGAAACCGCGGCCGTGAATCACTCCCGCACGAGTGCCTGAAGGCGACACGCTTCACCGCGCGGCGCTCCGCCTGCAGCCGCTCGTCGGCCAGCGGCTCGAGGTCGAGGCTCCTCATCCTCGGGCCCAGGCCGATCGGGTCGCCGAGAAACTGGACGGGCGTCGGCTCGAGTCGGTTGAAGCCGTCGGCAAGAACCTCTTGCTCCGCTTCGAAGGCGGCGTCGTAGTTCGTTCCCACCTGCGGATGAGCGGGCGCTGGTCCGTTCGACAGCGAGGGACAGAGGAGCGGGGGCGGCCGTGGCTCGTCCTCCGCGGGGCCGAGCTCGAGGGAGTCCTCTGGGGCGGTCCCGTGCTCGAGCTCCATGCGCGGGCTCTCGCGCGACTGGGCCCCGACATCCTGGGATCGCCCCCTGACATCGACCGCATGCTCGTCCGCCTCCGAGCGGCCGATCCGACGCGAACTCTGGGGGAGTCGCTTCAGGATCAGGCTCTCGTCGCCGGCATCGGGAACATCTGGGCGTCCGAGTCGCTCTGGGAGGCGCGGCTCTCTCCGTGGTCGCGTCTTGGCGACGTCGGCGACCCGGACCGGCGTCGAGCCCTCGAGACAGCCGCAGGCCTCATGCGGGCCGCGGTCGATTCGGAGCGCGAGTCGCAACGACGGGTCTACAACCGTGCAGGTCGGCCCTGCCCGCGCTGCGGTGCCGCGGTTCGGGCTCGCGGCCAGGGAGACGCCAACCGGACGGCGTACTGGTGCCCGTCGTGCCAGCCGTCTGCGTAAGGCCGCTCTCTCGACTCGATCGGCCGATCACCGGCGGGTGCGGCTGAAGCTCGAGCTGCCCGGAGGCTCGAAGGCGCGCGAGGATCGGGTCGGGCGTCCGCCGCTCGGACGCGACCACGGCCGCCGCGAGAAGATGGAGGTTCATCCCTGCCGAGCGTGCGGAGCCGCGCAGGAGCGAGAACGCGTCGGCGACCGGCACGTCGTAGCGCTCCGCAAGAATCCCCGTGGCCTGCTCGACGAGAATCCGCGAGTCGAGCGCATGATGCAGCTGGTCGACCGTCTCCTCGAGGTCGAGAACCCGCTCCCGGAGCCCGGCGAGCCCCTCGCTCGAGCCCAGTTCAGGTTGTGCTCCGTCCGTCATGTGACTCCATGAAGGGCGGGGCGCCTCGCGGCGCCCCGCCCGTCTGCCGAGCCCGCTACTTGAGCAACTTGATGCTCGCAGCGAGCATCTTCTCCTTGCCCTGCAGAACGACGATCTGATGCATCAGGCTCTTCCGCACGGCAGCCGTCTTCTCGGCGGACCGCTTGAGGACGAGCTTGTGCTCGCTCGCCTTCAGCGCCTTCAACTGCGACTGCAGCTTGAGCAGCTTCGCTGCCGTCGCGGTGGACACGGTCGCCTTCGTCGAGCCGCTGATCGCGCTCGTCGAGCTGCTGACGCTCAGGACGGCGGGGATCTGGACCGAGACAGGAATCGAAGTCTCGGCCGAAGTGGCCACGCCGCTGCTCGAGCTGCCCGAGGTTCCGGAGCTGCCCGTACTGCCAGAGCTGGTCGAGCTGTCAGCAGTGGGGCTGGTGCCCGCAGCGCTGTTGATGAAGTGGACCTCGGTGACCACGCCACCTTCACTGATCGTGACGTTGGCCGATCCAGCCGACGTGTTCTTGTTGGTCAACGTCAACTGGCTCGTGGCCGTCACCACGCCGTTGCACCACAGCTCGACGTTGAGCGGTAGCGCCGTGATATCGGACACGGCGACGCCCGTTACCGCGGCCTCGGTGACCGTCCAGGTCGAGTCGAACGGCAGGTCCGTCGACACGACCACGCAGTTACCCACCGGCACGCCGGTCACTGTGATCGGATCGCCCGTGGTCGGTGCGACCGGAGTGAGCGTGTAGTTGAACGAGCTCACCGGAAGCGTGCCGACTGCGTCCTTGCAGATCTTGAGCGTCCCAGGATCTGCGTTGACGTTCCCATAGCTGACGTCGGTCTCGCCGGAGCCCAGAATCACGGACACCGTGCGGTCGGCCAGGCTAAGCGAACCAGACACCACCGTGGTACCGCCACCCAGGTTCGTCAGCGGGGACACGTCGATCGATCCGACCTTCGTGCCCGGGAAGACGTTCTCCTGGATGTCCACCCTCGTGCCGGCCCGGAACGGGCCGAGCATCGTGCAGTTCGGGTGATAGTGCGACCCGGCCGTCAGGGTGATCGGCGAGGTCACCGTATTCGGCCCCGGAGCACCCGACGCGGCCAGCGTGAACGTGTACGGCCCCGTCGGCGTGTCCGCGGGTACCCACTTGCACAGCTTCAAGCGAACGCTGTCGTTCGTGAAATGCACCCTGGTCTGGTTGGACGCGTCTCCCGGGTTGACACCGACCACCGCTGTTGCAGTGTCCGTGTTCGAAGAGACCACAGCCGAATCACCGCCTGGGTAGACGGCGTCGATCTCCGTCACGTTCTCGGCGAGATCACCCGTCTCCTGCACCTTGACGTTGCCCGCGGGCACCATCACCGGCTTGCTGCAGGCCCCGATCGCCACCGTCTCGGTGTCGGTGAACCCATTCCCGCCGGTGATCGCGAACTGCCACGTCCCCGACAGGCCCGAGCCGCTCACGATGTCCTTGCAGACCTCGAGCACGCCGTACACCGGATCATTGGTGTAGGTCACGGTCACCGTGCTGTCCGGGCCACCTGCGGGCACCGTGATGTGTCCGTCCGTCGAGAACCCGGTTCCGCTTGGGCCCGGCCCGAACTGACCGACCGATGTCCAGCTGGCCGAGAGGTACGACGTCGTCAGGGCACCCGGGCTGCCGTCAGCGGCGATGCCGCTCAGGGCACCGGTCTCGGTCACGGTCACGGTGCCCGGCACGACCTTGATCGGCGCCGTGCACGAGACCTGCGTCGGACTGATGGTGATCTGCTCGGTCTGCGTGCCCCACGAGTCCTGGACGGTGAACTGGAAGTCCCCCGTCAGCACGGCACTCGGGGCCTTACAGACCTCGATGTACCCACCGCCCGGATCGTACGACCCTTCCGCGAGCGCCTGATTCGCAAAGACGCCGGCTAACAGCAACCCGAAGAGGACAATGAATAAACGTTTCATATCGCTTTCCCCCTCACAACCCGTCATGAGTAAGTCTTGCCGGCGAACGACAAACGACACCGGCAAACAACGTCCTCGGATCAGTCACCTTCGGAATCCACCTCCTTTCGTGGTCGATTCCAAGTGACCGCACGGGGTCTGGGCGCGGCCCTCACCTGCCTGCGCTCTTCACGCAGGGTCGCCGTCCACTCTAGGCACGACCCTCCGGTAGGTCATCCGTGAAAGCTCGACCGAAAGGTGGTGGAAACTGCGGTAGATCAGGTGGGAGAGTCCGCAGCGTGCTTCTTGCGTCGCGGTTTCGCGCGTCGTGGGTTACGGCCACGCCGCGGTCCCACGGGCTCTCAGGTCGAGAGCTCCGCCGGGGCGGCAGTCAGCAGACCAGTACTCGGACTGGTCCGAGTCGCGGATCGGGGGGTAGACGTACTGCCAGACGTAGTCGGCGATCGACTGGGCGTCGTCCGGCGTGTCGCCGAGTTGCTCGGCGACGTAGGGGATCCACTGCATGCCGTAGCAGTTCGCCTTGGCCTCGGCCTGCGGGTCGCCGACCGGCGTGCCGTCGGGAAGTACCCCGCTCACGATTCCACCGAGATGGATCGACTCGTGGGCGAGCGTCAGCATCGCCCAGCCGTAGCTTTCGTACGCCTGCCAGTACGAGGCGGGCATCTGGCGCGCTGCCTCTCCGTTCCCCAGATAGCAGGGAGTGAGGACGGCCACCGATGCCTTCCCGACAGCCGCCGTCTTCCGTAGCGTGGGGCTCGCGCACTTCGTCGGCTTCGTCGCGGTCATCGCGAACTGCTCGAGCGGCAGGCAGATCGTCGGCCCTGCGAGCTCGGCGAAGGTCGAGACGCTCAGGAGATCGCCGTTCGAGCTCCAGGTCGACCCTACGTACCCGTCCTCCGTGTTCGGATCGAACGCGCGCTGAACGGCCAGCGCCGACCAGTCTCCGGGTGCCTCGCAGCGCACGGTGACCGTCTTGCCGGCGATGTGCGATGCGATCTGGCCCGCAAGCACCTCGAAGGGGCTCTGGTGGGCGGGGTCGGTCCAGGGAAGCCCGGCCTGCGCGGGAATCGGCGCGGTGTCTGCCCGAACCTCCCCGGCGAGGATCGAGGAGGCGAGGACGAGAAGCGTGACGAGAGTGAGCAGGCGCCCGGCCGGCCTGCGCCCACCGGACGCCGAGGGGTTCGGCGGAGTGATAAGGAAAGGGTAGCCAGACACGCCTCGGGGTGCTCGAAGGAGGAGAAGCAGCTCCGGCCTCGTAAGCGCACACGTGACGCGGACGCTCCGAGCTCCTCATCTCTACCAGTCGCTGCGGGCGTTCTGCCTGGCGGCGTTCGCGGCCGAGCGGGGAGCCGAGCTGCCGTTCGCATTCGAGGAGCATCCGACCCGGGGAGGCCCCTCGCTGTACGAATACCGACCGCTCGTTCGCACGTTCATCACCGAGCAAGCGCCGACACTTCGTCGCCTTCCGGACACCCGAAACGCGATCGATGATCTTCGCCGCGAGCCTGCCGCTGCGATCTTCGCCCACGCCCATTCCGGCGTCGGGTCGACGGACGACGAGGCGCTTTTCCGGACCATCCTGCTTCCGACGCTCTCGGCGGTCGCGGAGCGGTCGGGCGGCTTCGACTGGAAGGACGAGGCGTTCGAGGCCGCCTACGCCGGCATCGAGCAGTCGCTCTTCGGCAGTGCGCGCTCCTACGCGGCAATTGCGCCGCTGGTCGGGCTCTCGGCGGGTTCGCCGGCCGAGCTCGGTGGTGACATCCGGGTACGCGCCGCGGTGCCGGGGGAGCTCTCCGGACTCTGGCCCGAGGCGCTCGGGCTGATGCCGCCGGAGTTCGGTCGCGATGTCGACCGGCTCTGCGTCCTCGAGCTCACGCGCGAGCTGGACGCGGCCGAGGGTGAGCCGCCGGACGCCGCCGCGGAGCTTGCGGATGCCGTCAGCGCGCTGCGACTCGCGACCGCAGGTGCGATCGCTGCGGGGCCGGTGGTGTTCGAGCGGCTCGACTTCCGTCCGCTCAGGATCTCGCCGTTGCTTCCGATCGCAGCTACGCGGCCGCTCGGCGATGCGATCAGGCTCGACGCCGTCCGCGCGCAGGTCGCAGCCGACCTTCGTGAGCGCCTTCCGGCCGCCGACGACGACCGCGAGCTCGGCGAGGCTCTCGATCGCTGGGAGCTCTCGCTCTTCGCCGACGAGCCCTTTCGCTCCGCACAGATCCGGGAGGCTCTCGCCGCGCTGCTCGGGATGGGTGACGGTCACTGGGCGGCGGCGATGCGGGCGGCGGTGCTGCTCGAGGACAAGTCGTCCGATCGCATCGGGCTCGCAATGGAGCTTCGAACCGACGACGCCGGCCCCGCAGTTCGCGACGCGCTCCGGCGAGCGCTCGTCGAGACGCTCCTGCACGGGAATCGCGCCGGTCTTGTCGAGACGCTCGACGAGACGCTGCTCGGACTCCGGCCGCGACCGGCGAGCGTGCTCGCCGCCTGACGCCGTTACAGAATCGGCTCAGACACGTCTCACGTTCGCCGCTACCGTCGGAGGCATGGACGAGGCCGTGGTCGAGGAAACCGGCAGCGCGGCCCTGACGGTGCTCGAGCGGCTCGAGCGGATCAGGGAGCTCGATCGGAGCCGGGCGCCGGCGGAGGCCGTGCTCGACGAGTTACGGCAACTCGTCGTCGAGGCCGAGCAGTGGGCCAGGGCGGAGGGCGACGCCCGGGCGTGTGCTGCGGCGGCCGAGCTCGGTGCGGAGGTCGTGCGGCTCGAGGAGGTGAGGCCCGGACGGGTCGAAGTTCATCAGCTGTGAAGGAACAGTGAGCAGCGGCACGAATGGGAAGCGGAGATGGCTGTCGCACGTCTGCTGCCGCGTCACGGCGGTCGCCACGAGAAGAAGGCGAAGGCTCCCGCCAGGACCCGGGTGATCGCGCTCGCCAACCAGAAGGGCGGCGTCGCGAAGACGACGACGACGCTCAACCTGGGTGTGGCGTTCGCCGAGCGCGGGCTGCGCGTGCTCTGCATCGACCTGGACCCACAGGGGAACCTGACCATGTCGCAGGGCATGAACCCGGACACGATCCAGCGATCGATGTTCGACGTCCTCGTGCATCGTGTTCCGATCGACGAGGTGATCGAGACGCGTGAGATCGACATCGCGGTGGCCTCGATCGATCTCGCCGGAGCCGACATGGCCCTGTCGAGCCAGATCGGACGCGAGCGGGCGCTGCAGAAGGCGCTCGATCCGGTCAAGGATCGCTACGACTACGTCCTGATCGACACACCGCCCTCGCTCGGGCTGCTTACGATCAACGCCTTCGTTGCGGCGGACGGCGTGATCGTGCCGGTGCAGACCGAGTACCTGTCGCTGCGCGGCCTCGTCCAGCTCGAGAACACGCTGCAGATGGTGCGCGACAACCTGAACCCGCACGTCCAGATCGTCGGGATCCTGCCGACGATGTACGACAAACGCGTGACGCACTCGCGCGAGGCCGACGAGATCCTGCGGGAGAACTTCGGCGAGCTGGTCTTCAACACGAGAATCCGGAAGACGATCCGCTACGCCGAGGCGCCCGTGAAGGGCACCTCGATCATCGCCTACGAGCCCGAGGGCGAAGCGGCAGCGCTCTACCGTGACCTGGCCAAGGAGGTGCTCAATGGCGAGAAAGCGCATTAGCATGCGCGAAGGTCCGCTGGCGGAGCTCTTCCGCGCGACCGAGGCCTCTCAGCAGCCCAAGGGAGGCAAGCGTGGGAGTGCTGGGAAGCCTGCCGACCCGGACCAGACCGAGATCCTGTCGGTCGGCCCCGATCCGGCACCTGAGGTGCCCGAGCGCACGATCGAGGAGCCGCCGGCTGCGCGCTGGCTCGAGCCTTTGCCCGAGAACCCGGCGCGCCTCGAGCGCCCACGCGACAGCGCCTCGTACCTGGCCGTCATCCGCGTCGTCGGCGTGGGCGGGGCCGGCCTGAACGCGCTCGACCGGATGATCGACGCGGGCATCACACAGGTCGACTTCATCGCTGTCAACACCGACATCCAGCAGCTCCAGATGAGCGACTCGCCGACAAAGATCCACATCGGAAGCGAGCTCACCGAGGGGCTCGGTTCCGGCGCCGACCCCGAGATCGGCCGGCAGGCGGCGGAGGATGGCTACGACCAGCTGAAGCGCGCGCTGCGCGGCTCCGACATGGTGTTTGTCACTGCCGGCGAAGGAGGGGGCACCGGCTCGGGCGCCGCGCCGATCGTCGCCCGGATCGCTCGCGAGCTCGGCGCGCTCACGGTCGGGATCGTGACCACCCCCTTCAAGTTCGAAGGCAGTCGCCGGTCGAAGCAGGCCGAGGTCGGCGTCGACGCGCTCCGCCAGGAGTGCGACACGATCATCGTCATTCCCAACGACCGCCTGCTCGAGGTGCTCGACAAGTCGACCTCGATGCTCGATGCGTTCCGGATCGCCGACGACGTCCTGCGTCAGGGCGTCCAGGGCATCTGCGACCTGATCACGAACCCGGGGCTGATCAACCTCGACTTCGCCGATGTGCGGACGATCATGAAGGACGCCGGCTCGGCGCTGATGGGCATCGGCTTCGCGAGCGACGGCGAGTCACGGGCCAAGGAGGCGGCAGAGCGGGCGCTTCGCAGCCCGTTGATCGAGACCGAGATCACCGGCGCGCGGGGCATCCTCCTGTCGATCGCAGGCGGCGACGACCTATCGCTCTACGAGGTGAACGAGGCGGCGGAGGTGGTCCGTGCGGCGGCCACCGACGACACCAACATCATCTTCGGGGCGACGATCGACGGCCGCCTCACCGGTCAGATCTGGATCACCGTGATCGCCACGGGTCTCGGCGGCGCACGCCGTCCACGGGCTCTCGCGGCGGTCGGGGGCCGTGGGGACCCGTTCGAGACGCCTTCGTTCCTGAACGACTGATCGCCGGCGCGGAAACAGCCGCCGGATAGGCTCATCGCATGAAAGGCGCGGTCGCCGCGGGTCACCCGCTGACTGCTCGGGCGGGCGCGCGCGTGCTCGAGGAGGGCGGCAACGCGGTCGATGCCTGCGTGGCGGCGGTCTTCGCCGGAGCGGTCTGCGAGAGCTTCCTCACGAGCCCGGCGGCGGGCGGCTTCATGCTCGTCCACCGAGCGCGCGACCGGACGTCGCGGCTCGCCGACTTCTTCGTCTCCGCACCCGGTCTCGGACTGAAGCGACCCCGGTCGGGGAAGATGGAGACGATCGACGTCGGGTTCGGGGACAGCGGGACGACCCAGCCGTTCCTGATCGGACCGGCGACCGTTGCCGTTCCCGGCGCAGTCGCCGGGCTCGAGGCGGCGCATCGCGCCTACGGCCGCCTGCCGTGGCGCGAGCTGCTCGTGCCGGCCATCGAGCTGGCACGCGGAGGCGTCGAGCTGACGAGGTCGCAGGCCCACATGCACGGTCTCCTCGACCCGATCCTCCGCTACGGCCACGAGGCACGCCGCATCTACAGCAATCCGAGCGGCGCGCGGCTCGTTGCCGGGGAGACGCTCCGGCTGCCAGACCTTGCCGACACGCTCGACGCCGTCGCGCGCAAGGGAAGCGCAGCTCTCTACCGGGGGTCACGAGCTCGGGCGATCGTCGCCACGGTCAGGGAGGGCGGGGGAGATCTGACTCTGGCCGACCTTGCCGCCTACCGCGTCGTCTGGCGCCGGCCGGTTCGCGTGCCGTTTCACGGCCACGAGATCCTGTCCAATCCGCCCCCGTCGTCCGGTGGCGTTCTGATCGCCTACGGGCTCGCTCTGCTCGGCCGTCTCCCGGCCGCTGCGGCGGGCAGCGCGGAAGCGGTCGCGGCGCTCGCCGAGGTGATGCGTGAGCAGGGCCGTGCGCGCGGCGACGGATTCGCACGCGGACTTCAGCGGGGCGGTCTCGCCGGGCGGTTGCTCGCCCCGGCCTCGCTGCGAGCCGCCCGAAGGCGGATCGATCGTAAGCTCGGCGGGGTTTGGGAAGCTGCTCCTCCCGGCGGGACGACGCACGTGTCGGCGATCGACCGCGACGGGAACGCCGCGGCGGTCTCGACCTCGACGGGGTCGGGATCCGGGGTCGTCGTACCGGGCACCGGGATCTACCTGAACAACATGCTCGGGGAGTTCGACCTCGTCGGTGGTGTCACGCCGCCGCCCGGGTCACGGTTGACGAGCATGATGGCGCCGACGATCGCGGTGGGCCGGGACGGCAGCCCGCGCCTCGTGGTCGGGAGTGCCGGGTCGGCCAGGCTGCGCGGCGCCATCATGCAGATCGTGGTGAACGTGCTCGAGCATGGCCTCGGCGTCGAGGCAGCGATCAACGCCCCGCGGATCCATGTCGACGAGCCGTACGTCCACTGCGAGGGCGGCCACGATCCGGCCGAGCTCGATCGGCTGGCCGAGCTCGGATACGACGTCGTTCGCTGGCGGAGGCGGAACCTCTTCTTCGGTGGGGCTGCGGCGGTCGAGATGCTCGCGGGTGGGGGAGCTGCGGCGGCAGGTGATCCGCGCCGTGGCGGGGCCGGGGCGCTCGTCGGTTGAATGCGCTCATCCGCGCCGCTGTTCCAGGCGATGCCGAGAGCCTCGTCAGCCTGGCGATCGCCGTCGCCGGCGAGAAGGAGGGTTGGCTGATCGCCGATGCCCGCTGGCGGACCGTGGGGGAAGAACGTCGGTACATCCGAACACTGCAGCGGCACCCTGACGCCACCTTGCTGGTCGCCGACGTCGAGGGCGAGCTCGTCGGGCGGCTCTCTCTCATGCGCGACCCGCATCCGGCCAGCTCGCACGTGGCCGACCTCGGCGTCATGGTCGCCGCCGGGCACCGGCGGTCTGGAATCGGGACGGCCCTGATGGAGGCCGCCGAGGCGTGGGCGGCGCGTGCCGGCGTCACCAAGCTCGAGCTTCACGTATTCCCCCACAATCGGCCGGCGATCACGCTGTATGAGAAGCTGGGCTACGAGCGCGAGGGTCTGAGGCGTCAACACTACGCACGTTCGGACGGCGGGTTCTCCGACGTACTCCTGATGGCGAAGCAGCTGTAGCCTCTTCCGCATGTCCAGGAAGGCCCTCGTCCGACCGGAGGTCGACGCGCTCATGCCGTATGTGCCGGGGCAGCCGATCGAGGACGTCCAGCGCGAGCTCGGGCTCGAGCGGGTCGTGAAGCTCGCCTCGAACGAGGGGCCATTCTCGCCGTTCCCCGCTGCGCTCGCGGCGATGGAGCGGGCCGAGTCCGACCTCAACCGCTATCCCGACGGCGGCATGGTCCGGCTGCACGAGGCCCTCGCGGGTAGGCACGGGGTCACGATCGAGAGCGTGTGCGTCGGCTCCGGGGCCGACGGCTGCCTCGACTTGCTCAGTCAGGCGCTCCTCGGCGCCGGCGACGAGATCGTGTGTGGCTGGCCGTCGTTTCCGAGCCTAGCGATCTACGCAGCGAAGCAGGGTGCCTCGGCAGCGAGGGTGCCGCTACGGGCCGGCAGGTACGACCTCGAGGCGCTTGCCGCTGCGATCTCGGCGAAGACGAAGCTCGTCTACGTCTGCAATCCCAACAACCCGACCGGGACGATGAACACTCGAGACGAGCTCGACAGGTTCCTCGAGCGAGTCCCGGACGACGTGCTCGTTGTCATCGATCAGGCCTACTTCGAGTACGTCGAGCGCGACGACTATCCGGACGGAATCGGCGAGTACTTCTCGGCCGATGGGCGGGTGCTCGTGCTGCGCACGTTCTCGAAGATCTACGGGCTCGCGGGGCTGAGAGTGGGATATGCGGTCGGTCCCCGAGAGGTGTGCTCGGCGATGGTGAAGATCAGGCGGCCCTTCGACGTGAGTACCACGGCCCAGGTGGCGGCGCTCGCAAGCCTCGACGACCCCGGCGAGCTGGCGCACCGGAGGGCCGAGAACCGCCGCGGGCTTGCCGAGCTGACCCGGGTGCTCACGAAGCACGGCCTCACCCCGGCGCCCGACCCGGTCGGCAACTTCGTCTTCGTCGACCTCGGCGAGGATGCCACGCCGCTCTTCCAGCGGCTGCTCGAGCAGGGCGTGATCGTCAGGCCTCTCGCCGGCTTCGGGGCGCCGAACGCCCTGCGGATCTCCGTCGGAACCGCCGACGAGCTCGAGTTCCTCGACGCCGCACTCGAACGCGTGCTGCAACAAACCGGGGCCTGACACCGGTTTGTTGCACTCCCCGCGCTCTCGTGATGCAACAAAATCGGTGCCAGGCCCCGTGCTTGTTGCACGGCAGTCCATCGCTCGAGCTCGGGGTCGTCTGGCGGGGTGCCGACGCCGCCGCACCGCTGGTCGCCTCCTCGGCCGTCGCTCCGTCGGCGTCTCTCGACAGGCAGGTCGCCTGCCACAGTTCTCCGTGTGCCCGAGCAAGCGCCCCCGGAGAGCATGGCAATTTCTGCGATGCTCTGGCCGATGGCTGAGACGATCGTGGTCGGTTATGACGGCAACGGACCTGCCGAGAAGGCCCTCGACCGTGCGATCGAGGAGGCGAAGGAGAGCGGAGCCTCTCTCGTCGTCGTGGTCGCCGAGTACATGCCGGTCGCGCCCTACGACCCGAGCATGGTCGACGTCGGACTCTCCGGTGTCTACACCCCGCTGCCCCTTCCAGAGCCCGCGGGCGGCCCCCTGCCTCCGGTGAAAGCAGTCATGGACAAGGCGGCGGAGCGGCTCTCGGCCGCGGGAGTGTCCGGAGACACCGAGTGGGGGGTCGGCGACCCGGCCCGCGTGATCGTCGACGTCGCCGTCGACCGCGGCGCCTCGAAGATCATGATCGGCCAGGATCACCACGGCTTCTTCGGACGTCTCTTTGGCGGAGACGTCGAGGCCGAGGTCAAGCGCGAGGCGGACTGCGAGGTCGTCGTCGTCGAGTAGCAGCATCGGGCTCCGTGGGAGCCACCATCTAGGGTTGAGTTCGCCTGTGGCCGGCCTGCAGCTCCGCAGTCGATTCACGGTTCTCCGAAACAGCCGTTTCCGGCTGCTCTTCCTCGCGACCTTCGCGTCGGGACTCGGCAACTGGCTCGCCCTGATCGCGCTCCAGGTCGACGTCTACGACCGCACCCATTCCGGCTGGTGGGTCGGGGAGCTGTTGATCGCGAACATCCTTCCCGCTGTCTTCATCGGTCTCCTCCTCGGACCGCTCGTCGACCGGTTGTCGCGCAAGTGGCTGATGATCGCGTCCGACCTCGGCCGGCTTGCAGTGTTCGTCGCGCTCCCCTTCGCGAACTCGGCCGCCGCCGTCGTGGCGCTCGCCGTGATCGCCGGGATCGGGAACGCGTTCTTCCGCCCCGCGGTGCTCGCGGGAGTTCCGAACCTCGTCTCCGAGAGCCAGCTCTCGAGCGCAAACGCCCTGCTCCAGATCGTCGAGTGGACGACCACCGCGCTCGGGCCGCTGCTCGGGGGCATCCTCGTCGCCGCCTCCGGGCCTCATCTCGCCTACGACGTGAACGCGGTGACGTTCGCAGTGTCGGCAGCGCTCGTCGTCTGGATCCCCGCACGGCTGCTGCAGAGCGAGCGTCCGATCGGTCGCGGCAGGTGGAGCGATCTCACCGAGGGGTACTCCGTGGTCAGCCACTCCCGCGCGCTCGTCTGCGTCCTCGTCGTCTGGTCGGTCGTGATGCTCGCCACGGGGCTGATCAACGTGGCGGAGGTGTTTCTCGCGCGCGACTCGTTCCACTCCGGCGACTTCGGCTTCGGGCTTCTCTGGACCGGCTCCGGAGTCGGGCTCGTCGTCGGAGGGCTCGTCGCAGCACCCCTGATCGAGCGTGACCTCGCGGCGGCCTACGTCAGGTTCCTGGGCATCTTCGCGGTCGGGATCGGCTGCGCCGCCGTGGCTCCGAACGTGTGGGTCGGAGCCGCCGCGATGGCGCTGTTCGGATTCGGGAACGGCGGCGCGGTCGTCGCCAACATCACTCTGGTCCAGCGCGGTGCGCCCGACCGCGTCCGCGGTCGCGCGATCACGCTGATCATGAGCGCGAACTACGCCGTGCTCGGGCTTGCCTTCCTGGCCGCGGGGCCGTTCACGAACGCCTACGGCGCGCGCTGGGCCTTCGCCCTGGCCAGCCTGACGACGTTCGCGGCCGCCGCCGTGGCGATCCGCTTCACGCGAGGGATCGAGCTCGACCTCGGGCCGGAGCCTCACCGGGCGTGAGTCGTCCCGAACCGACGGCCGCCGAGCTCGCCGACGGGGTACGGACGGGGGAGACGCGGGCGCTTGCCCGCGCGATCTCGCTGGTCGAGAACGGGGATCCTGCTGCCGCCGAGCTCGTCCGCCTGCTCTTTCCAGCGACCGGTCACGCTCACGTCGTCGGGATCACCGGTGCGCCGGGCGTTGGCAAGTCGAGCCTGATCTCGGGGCTCGTCGCCCACGTGCGGGAGGGTGGCCTGACCGCCGGCGTGATCTCGGTCGACCCCACGAGCCCCTTCACGCGGGGCGCGCTCCTCGGTGATCGCATCCGCCTTGCCGACCACTTCCTGGACCCGGGCGTGTTCATCAGGTCGATGGGGACGCGGGGGCACGAGGGCGGGCTCGCCGAGGCGACGCTCCAGGCGGCGCTTGTCCTCGACGCCTCCGCCAAGGACGTCGTCTTCCTCGAGACCGTCGGGACCGGGCAGAGCGAGATCGGCGTGCTCTCGATCGCCGATACGGTCGTGCTCGTTCTCATGCCGGGGGCGGGAGACGCGGTGCAGGCTCTCAAGGCCGGGATCATGGAGATCCCGGACTTGATCGCGATCAACAAGCTCGACCATCCGCTTGCCGCCTCGACCCGGGCGGAGGTGCGTCAGATGCTCGCGCTCGGTGGCGGTCAGCCGCCGGCGATCGTGATGACGGAGGCGCTCCGCGGCGAGGGGGTCGGTGAGTTGTGGGCCGAGATCGCCGGGCACAAGGCGCGGCTCCAGGCAGACGGGACGCTCAGCGAGCGGCGTGCGCGCAATCTCGCGGCCGAGGTGTACACGGTCGCCTCGGCACGAGCCCGCCGCCATCTGGAAAATGCAGTGCAGGGCGACCCGGAGCTGCTGCGGCTGCTCGAACAGGTACGTCTACGGGCTCTCGACCCGCTGACCGCGGTGAACGAGATCCTCGAGAAGGTGTTCCACATTGGCGACGACGACGACTCCGACCCTCGCTGACATCGAAGCCGCGCGCGAGCGGATCGGCGCGCATGTCCGTGTGACGCCCGTCTACGGCTCCGAGTCGCTGCTGCGCGAGACCGGGCGGCGCTCGATGCTGAAGGCGGAGAACCTTCAGCGCACCGGATCGTTCAAGATCCGCGGCGCCGTCAACCGGCTCGCGATGCTCTCCCGGGAGGAGCGTATCGTCGGCGTGATCGCGGCCAGTGCCGGCAACCACGGCCAGGCGGTCGCCTGGGCCGCGCGCGAGCTGGGGATCCACGCCACGATCTTCATGCCCCAGGACGCGCCGATGGCGAAGGTCGAGCCGACGCTCACCTATGGAGGCGACGCGGTGCTCACGGGAACCGGGTTCGATGAGGCGCTCGACGCAGCGCTCGAACGGGTTGAGCAGACCGGAGCTGCGTTCGTCCACGCCTTCGACGACGAGCTCGTGATCGCCGGCCAGGGGACGATCGGGCTCGAGCTCGCCGAGCAGGTTCCGGACGTCGGCACCGTGCTCATCCCGGTCGGCGGCGGCGGGCTCGCGGCCGGGATCGCGATCGCGCTGCGCGGCCTCCTCCCCGGCGTGCGCATCGTCGGCGTCG
>DATIYE010000035.1:0-21519 GCA_035517795.1 Gaiellaceae bacterium
CTTCACGATCGCGTAGTCGGCCCCGCAGAGGCGCACTCATTGATCGCTGAGGCCTGATCGCCTTAGGCCCGGGCCGAAGTCGTCGAGTGGCGGTTCAGTCGGCTTTCCCGCCGGAGGTGATCGGTGGCCAGTCGGCGGGCCACCAGTCGGCCTGAGGGTCGGTCGTTTGCCCGACCTCAATGATGTAACCATCGGGATCTCGGATGTAGCAACGGATCTCATACTCGTGTTGCTTCGGCGGGGTCAGGAACTGCGCACCTCGGGCGCTCCATTCGGCGTACACGGCGTGGATGTCGGCGACCCGGATATTGAGGAAGCTGCTGACCCGGTCGGGGTCTCTTGGCGTCTCGAGCGTGACTGTGGGCTTGTCGTCGGTGGGACCTCCGCCGACGTTGATGATGATGAACGTGTTGGCGAGTGCGATATTGGTCGGCTCTGGGCCGAAGACCACCGTACCGCCGAGCACCTCCGTGTAGAAGCGCCGGGAGCGCTCGACGTCATCGGAGACGATGAAGTGGGTCACGATCATTCGTGTGGCGGGCATTCGTGCGTGACCCTTCCTTACCGGAGTGACTTGAAGGCCGCTCTCAGCTCATGGCTGAAGAGTTCCGGCTCCTCCCAAGCAGCAAAGTGTCCACCCTTGTCAACCTCGTTGAAGTAGATGACGTTCGGGTAGCTCGCCTCGACCCAGCTGCGCGGGGTCTTCCAGATCTCGCCCGGGAACGTCGTGAAGCCGAACGGGATCGTCGGCGCGGGTAGGGGCTTCTGGGTCGCGGCGGGAGCGTCAGGCCCGTAGGCCTCCCAGTACGAGCGAGCTGCGGAGGCACCGGTGCCGCTTAGCCAGTACAAGTTGATGTTGTCGAGGATGTGGTCGCATGTGAGGTTTCCCGAGGGCTGCTCGTCGACGAAGGCGCGTGCGATCTTGTTATACGCGTCCGTGTCGTGGTCGACCATCCATGCGGCGAGGGCAATCGGCGAGTCCAGCAAGGCGTAGCCGATCGTCTGCGGTCGGGTGGCCATCTCGACGAAGTAGCCGTTTCCGGACTTCCCGAAGGTGGCGATCTGCGCAGCCGCGGCGCGTTCCTCGTCCGTGTCCGTCGGCATGGTGCCGCCCAGCGCGGGCACCAGCAGGTTAGTGTGGATGCCGATCAGGCCCTCGGGTGCCTCGCGGCCCATCGCGTCGGTAACGCCGGCACCCACGTCGCCGCCCTGAGCAACGTAGCGGGCATAGCCGAGACGACGCATGAGCTCGGCCCAGGCCCGCGCGGTGCGGCCCAGATCCCAGCCGATCTCGGCCGGCTCGCCCGAGAGCCCGTACCCGGGGAGCGAGGGCAGCACGAGATGGAACGCATCCTCGGCGCTCCCACCGTGCGCGGTCGGGTCCGCCAGCGGGCCGACCGTGTCGAGCAGCTCGATCACCGAGCCCGGCCAGCCGTGGGTCATGATCAGCGGCAACGCGTTCTCGTGCGACGAGGTGACATGGATGAAGTGGATGTCGACGCCGTCGATGGGGGTAACGAACTGCGGCAGCTCGTTCAGCCGCGCCTCGATACGCCCGAAGTCGTACTGGCCAAGCCAATAGCGGGCGAGCGCTTCCATGGCTTTGAGCTGCACGCCCTGCGACCGGTCGTCGACCAGCTCCTTGCTCGGCCAGCGTGTCGCGGTGATACGCCGACGCAGGTCAGCAATCTGCTCCTCCGAGAACACGGCACGGAAGGGCCGGATGGCCGTCGCGGTCTCGGCAGTGATGCTCATCGAACGATCCCCCCGTTCTCGAATGGGCCCGCGCGTCCCGAGGCTACACGCCAACTCCCGGCTAGGCAACAGCGCGGTACCGGATCGTCGAGCGGTTGTACCTTGGGAGAGAGGTTGTGGGGACAGGCGTCCCGCGAGTGAATCGCCGAATCTCGCGTCGTCAGCGGCCTGGGCTCGCTCGCCTGATCAAACTTGTTGCTAGCACGAACACCACAACGTTCCATCTAGAAAACAGAGACTGCAAATGATTTGCAGGTATTTCCATGGGCGGTACTGGGCTCGAACCAGTGACCCCCAGCTTGTCGAGCTGGTGCTCTCCCAACTGAGCTAACCGCCCCGGTCGGGCCCACTTTACCGCAACCTCGATGTGAGGCCCGATGTCGGACTGCCGCTTCGAGCTTCGGTGGACCTCGTGCTCGAGCAGCACGAGACCGGCCGCGAGCACGATCAGAACGCGGCCGCGACCACGCTCCTCGCGAGCGAGAAGCCGGCGCGGCGGCTCGCGACAAAGGCCATAGAGACCGACCACGGCGACGCCTGCTCCTCGCGCTCGGCGCCGGAGCCTGCGCGATCTTCAGGCATTTCTCAGATCTTCTTCAGGCCGTCTTCACGATCGACGGTTCTACTGAGGGTGTGAACGCTTCCGTCCAGCATGTGCTCTTCCCGCTCGCGGCCGGGGTCGCCCTGACCGCCTCGCTGATTGCGATCGGCGCGCCACTCTGGCTGAGCGTCGCCGTCGGAGCGCTCGCCGCGGCGCGGGCAGCAGCTCCCCGGCATGCCGGGGCGCCGGTTCGGCGCTGACGCGGCAGACGCTCTAGTCTGCGGTCATGTCGATCGTCGTGATCAACGCGATCACCGTGCCCCAGGAAGCCCGGGCGGACTTCGAAGAACGATTTGCCTCACGCGCGGGCCGGGTCTCACAGGCTTCGGGGTTCGAGGCGTTCGAGCTCCTCAAACCGACCGGAAGCGAGCCCTATCTCGTCTACACACGCTGGGCCTCCGAGGATGACTTCAAGTCCTGGATGCGCTCGGCCCAGTTCTCCGAGGCTCACGCACAGCACGCCGAGCGGGCGCCGATGAACGCCGAGAGCGAGGTCTGGCGGTTCGAGGTGCTCGAGTCCGAGTACGGGGAGGCGTCGCGTTAGACCCGCTCGAGCGGCGCGTACTCGAGCATCAGCCGCCGCTCGGCGCCGTCCTCGAAGCGGACGGTGACGACCCCGTCGGGCTCGATCCGGGTGACGATTCCGGCGCCCAGCGTCTCGTGCCGCACCGAGTCGCCGGTCGATAGCTCCGGAACGGCAGAGCGCGGCGCAACCTCGCGCCGGGGCGGCGGCGGGTTGAAGCCGGACCACGAGGCCGGCCGGAGCCGCTCGCGCTCCACCCCCTCGTCCGGGAGCTCGTCCAGGAACCGCGACGGCAGGTTGGCCTCGCTGCGCCCGTAGAGGGCTCGCCGGTAGGCGTGCAGCATCGTGAGCTTCTCCTTCGCGCGCGTCATGCCGACATAGCAGAGCCGCCGCTCCTCCTCGACGTCGTTCTCCTCGATCGAGCGCGAGTGCGGGAAGATCCCCTCCTCCATCCCGAGCATGAACACGACGCGGTACTCGAGCCCCTTCGCGTTGTGCAGCGTCATCAGGGTGACCTGCCCCCCGCTCTGCTCGTCGCGGATCGCGTCCTGATCGGAGTACAGCGAGATCTCCTGCAGGAACGACGAGAGGGAAGGTTCGATCGCAGAGGATTCGTACTCGCGCGCCACCCCGACGAGCTCCTCCAGGTTTTCGATCTTCCCCTCCGCCTCCCACTTCGGCAGGGTCGAGAGCAGCGACTCCGGATAGCCGGTGCGCTCGATCACCGCCTCGAGCAGGGCCGCGATCGAGAGATCCTGGGCCTGCGCCATCAGCGACTGCAGCAGTGAGCGCCAGGTCTGCACCGACCTCAGCGAGGCGGTTGCGAGCCCGGCCTCCTCGGCGCGGCCGACTGCCTCCCAGAGCGAGATCCCCTCACCGTCGGCGAGCGTCTGGAGCCGTGCGAGTGAGGTGTCCCCCACTCCGCGCCGGGGGCGGTTCGCGATCCGCGTCAGCGAGACCGCGTCGAACGGGTTGTCGATCGCCTGGAGGTAGGCGATCGCATCCTTGATCTCGGCGCGCTCGTAGAAGCGCGGGCCGCCGATCACCTGGTAGGCCACGCCCTGCCGGACGAACACGTCCTCGAGCACGCGACTCTGGGCATTTGTCCGGTAGACGACGGCGATCTCGCCCAGACCGGCCCCGTACTCCAGCAGGCCGGCGACCTCGGCTGCGACGAACCGGGCCTCGGCGTGCTCGTCCTCGACCTCGAGGACGCGCACCGGCTCACCCTCGCCGAGCTCCGACCACAGGTGCTTCTCCTTCCGTTCCCGATTGTTCTCGATCACCGCGTTGGCAGCGCCGAGGATCGCGTTCGTCGATCGGTAGTTCTGCTCGAGGGCGATAACCCGAGTCCCCGGAAAGTCCCTCTCGAACGAGAGAATGTTGCCGATGTCCGCCCCGCGGAACGCGTAGATCGAGTTGTGCGTGACGATCCCGTCGGCGATGAAGTTGTGCGTACGTTCGATATCCAGGTCGTAGACAGGGCGGTCGAGGAATACCCGTTCGACCCGCGCGACCAGATCGAGCAGCCCCTCCTCGTTCACCATCGCCATTCCGACCCTGACGGAAGAGGCCGGCATGAACGGAAGCGAATTCTTCTCCTTTCCGGCGAGGCCGGTATTCGACGCGAGCCGTGCGGTGAGACGCGGCATCACATCGAAGGCATCCCTCAATTGGTCGGCGATCGTCAACAGCTGGCCAAAGTCCTTCGTCGCAGTTTCGTAACGCCATCCTTTGGAGCCCTTGTAGGCAGGGCGGACCGGGAGTCCAAGACCCTCGAGTGCTGCTCTCCCTTCCTCGTCGTAGCCGAATAGTGCGATGCGGTGCAGCGGAGACTCGCCGCGCCGGTCGCTGCAAAGCGAGATCGAGAGCCGTCGACGAAGCCGGCGTCCGGAGGTGGTCGTTGGGGGGCTGAAGTGCGGGTGATCGAAGCTGAGACCGTGATCGGCCATCAGCCGAAGACCGGCGGCCTCGGTGTCGAGATCGCAGTAGATTCGGTCGAGAAGCGCTTGGTCTCCGACCACGCGACTTCCATCAGACCTCGTACTGGGCCGGGCGACGAACGGAAGCGCCGGTAGACCGTAATGGAGAGACAGCAGGCTCTCGCTGAGCCGCGCTTCGCCTTCGGACTCGTGCGTCTCGACAACCCAGCAAGCATCGGCGTGCTCAGCGTTCAGGCGGATGGATGGCCTCGGTAGCGCTCGCTCGCGGCCGTTCGTGTAAGTCCGTGATGTGCCGATCCGGTACCCGTGCCCGCGCTTCCACATCAGGTAGGTCATGTGGAGCTGCGGCGTCTTGCCGACCTTGTACCCGGCGAAGTGCGTGTGCTCCGGCGTGGTGACGATCCGTCGGCCGGATTCCGTGGTGATAGCGATGCCGCAAGCAGCTGTGAAAGAACCCGTCCGGGTCACCCGCGCGGGACTGAACTCGCCGCTGCCGTAGCAGGAGAGCACCTCGTCCCCGGCGACGACTTCCTCGACCGGCTTCCGTGTGCCGTCGGCCATCGTGATCATCGTCCCTTCGATGACACACTGGTCGGGGTCGCCCACCACCATCAGGTTCCCGTGTGCGCCGGCCAGCAACTGGAGCAGCACGTACTGCGCGTGGTTCGTGTCCTGGTACTCGTCCACGAGGATGTAGCGGAACGCCTTCGCCCAGCGCTCGCGCGCCTCGGGGAACCGGCGCAGCACCTCGACCGTCAGCATCAGCAGATCGTCGAAGTCGACCGCATTGAGCGCGAACAGCTTCCGCTGGTAGAGGGCGTAGACGTCGGCGACCGTCTGGTCGTAGAAGCTGGCCACGCGCGAGGCGAACTCGTCGGGCCCGACGAGCTGGTTCTTCGCGTTCGAGATCTGCGTATGGATGCCGCGCGGGGTGAAGCGCTTCGGGTCGCGCTCGAGCTCCTCGAGACAGCTCCGGACGAGGCGGATCTGGTCGGCCTGGTCGTAGATCGTGAAGTTCGAGCGGTAGCCGAGCCGCTCGGCTTCACGTCGGAGGATCCTCCCGCACGCCGCGTGGAAGGTGAGGATCCAGATCGCGCGCGCGCGCGGGCCGACCGCCGCCTCGATCCGGGAGCGCATCTCGGACGCCGCCTTGTTCGTGAACGTGATCGCAAGGATCTCGTTGGGATGGACTCCCTGCTCGAGCAGATAGGCGACCCGATATGTAAGAACACGCGTCTTGCCGGATCCCGCGCCCGCGACCACGAGCAGGGGGCCTTCCGTCGTCATCACGGCCTCGCGCTGGGCCTCGTTGAGGTCGGCCAGGTAGCTCTCGGCGGCGGTCGGCGACGGCATCTGTCCAGGCTAGCGGCCTGCACCGATGTGGAAAATCACTCTGGCCGCTCCCGGGTGCCTCTGTTATAAGGGCCGCAGGGGACCGGACCGACTGTGGCCGGACGGTTCGAAGGCTCGAACAAAAGGGGAGACCATGGCTGGAGAGACCACCGACACGCCGGTGCTCGATCTACTTGAAAAGATGACGGCGGACTCGATCGAGGCGTCGAACCTCGACGCGGAGACGTTGATGCTGGTGCGACTCGCCGCGCTGATCGCGGTCGACGCCGCGCCGGTGTCCTACATGCTGAACCTCGCGGCGGCAGGCGAGGTCGGCCTCGAGGCGGACACGGCCCAGGACGTCCTGACCGCGGTCGCCTCGATTGTCGGCACGGCACGCGTCATGTCGGCTGCGAGCAAGATGGTTCGTGCGCTCGGCCTCGCGATCGAGCTCGCCGAGATCGACGCGGAGTCCGAAGACGAGGACTAGTAGTAACTAGCCGGCGCGAGAGCGCCGGAGGATCGGGCGGGGCGCCGGCTCCCTGAGGCCCCCGCCCTGTCCTCGTTGCGCAACGCCGATGCACCCGACGCCTGGCAGAGTGAGCATATGGGGGCGGCTGCCGGCATCGAGCTTCGGAGTCTCGCCAAGTCGTTCGGCGAGGTCCGTGCCGTGCGTGGAATCGACGTCGTGGTGGCGCCCGGTGAGACGGTCGCCCTGCTCGGCCCGAACGGCGCCGGCAAGTCGACCACCATCGACATGCTGCTCGGGCTGCTCGAGCCGGACGGCGGCACGGTGTCGGTCTTCGGCCGGCCGCCGCGGGCGGCGATCGACGCCGGTGCGGTCGGCGCGATGCTGCAGTCGGGAGCGTTGATCCGCGATCTGACGGTTCGCGAGCTCGTGGCGATGATGGCCGCGCTTTACCCCGCCCCGCTCGGGGTCGAGGATGTGCTGGAGCTCACGGGGATCGTCGAGATCGCAGACCGCCGTACGCAAAAGCTCTCCGGCGGCCAGACCCAGCGCGTCCGATTCGCGATCGCGCTCGTCAGCAACCCCGATCTGCTGGTGCTCGACGAGCCGACCGCCGCCATGGACGTCGAGGGACGGCACGGCTTCTGGGGGGCGATGCGCGAGTTCGCGTCGCGCGGCAAGACCGTGCTCTTCGCGACGCACTACCTCGAGGAGGCGGACGCCTACGCCGATCGCGTCGTCCTGATGGCGAACGGATCGGTCGTCGCCGACGGCCCTCCGACCGAGATCAAGGCGATGGTCGGCACGCGCACGATCAGAGCCACCCTTCCCGACGCCCCGGTCGAGAGGCTCGAGCGGCTTGCCGGTGTCACACACGCCGAGCGGCGCGGCGAGGCCGTCGCTCTCGGTTGCAGCGACTCGGACGCAGCCATTCGCGCCCTGCTTCATGCCTTCCCCGCCGCTCGCGACATCGAGATCAGCGGCGCCGGCCTCGAGGAGGCGTTCCTGAGGCTCACCGGCGGCGAGGAGAACGGCGGGTGAACCGCGCCTACCTGCATTTCGAGCTGCTGCGGACGATTCGCAACCGGCGGTTCTTCTTCTTCTCACTGGGCTTCCCGCTGATCCTCTACTTCCTGATCGCCGGGCCGAACAAGAACGAGAAGGATCTCGCGCACACCGGGCTCTCGGCGCCCCTCTACTTCATGACCGGCCTGGCGGCATTCGGAACCATGAACGCGATGCTGTCCGCGGGTGCGCGGATCGCCGGCGAGCGTGCGGTGGGGTGGAACCGCCAGCTGCGGATCACGCCGCTACCGACACGCACCTACTTCCGGGCGAAGGTCGTGACCGGATACCTGATGTCGTCGTTGACGCTCGCCGCACTCTACGCCTCCGGGATCGTGCTCGGAGTCAGCCTTCCCGGGAATGAGTGGGCTCGCATGACCGGTCTGATCCTGATCGGGCTGCTGCCGTTCGCGGCGCTCGGCATCGTCTTCGGACATCTGCTCACGCCGGACTCGATCGGCCCCGTGATGGGAGGCGCAACTGCGATGCTCGCGCTGCTCGGCGGAACGTGGTTTCCGCTCGGCGGCGGCGTGCTGGGCGACATCGGGCAGGCGCTTCCGTCCTACTGGCTCGTCCAGGCGGGGCACGTCGCGCTCGGAGGCAGCGGTTGGACGACCAAGGGCTGGGTCGTCGTGCTCGTCTGGACGGTGGCGGCCGCCGTGACGGCCCGCTGGGCATACCGCCGCGACACCAAGCGGGTCTAGTCGCTTTCCGCCTCGAGGCCGGGCTCGAGCCAGGCGACCGCCTCGGCCAGAGCCGCTGCATCGGCCGACTTGAGCACGACCTCGACCTCGGCCCCGCCCGGCTCGAACCGCGGGTACGAGCCGACCGTCACCGACGGCCACCGCTCGGTGGCCGCCGAGAGGAGCTCGACGATGTCGCTCTCGCGGGTGGCGAAGACCCGCCGCCACGAGTCGATCGGCGGGTCGCCGGCCAGCTCACCCGCGTAGGCGTCGAACATCGCCTCCATCTCGGCCGGCAGGCCGGGCAGCACCCACACGTTCTCGATCACGAATCCCGGAGCCCCGCCCTTCGGGTTGCGGAGTGGCCGGCTGCCCACCGGGAGCCGCGCCCAGCGGGCCGCGTAATCCGGATGCCGCTCGTAGCGCCTCCGGAGCTCGTCGGCCAGCCCGGACACCTCGACCTGCCCGACCCCGAAGGCGGCGGCGATCGCTTCGCGCGTCAGATCGTCGGGCGTCCCGCCGAGGCCGCCCGTGACGATCACGTGGTCGACATGCCCGCGCTCGCGGACGACGAAATCCACCACTGCTCCGACCTCGTCGGGAACGGCCGCGGCGATTGCGACCCGCACACCGATCGACTCGAGCCGCTTCGCGAGCCAGGCCGCATTGGTGTTGACGATGTCGCCGGAGACGACTTCGTTCCCGATCGTGAGCAGCGCAGCGATCACCGAACGAGTATGCGTCATCGGGTATGCTCGCGGCGCCGGGCACATATCCCCGGCCGGTGGGGAAGCAGCGAAGCCGGTGCGAATCCGGCGCTGTCCCGCAACTGCGATGCCCCCGGGGTGACCGAGGGACGAGCCAGGTCGCCTGCCCTCTGCCGACGAACTCAGCCCTCGGAGGAAGGGCGGTTCGCGCGGTGCAGCCGCCGAGCCACCTCCCTCCGCTACACGCGGAGGTTTTCATGATCACAAGCAGGTTCGCCGGGGCAGCCGCTCTGGCCGTGCTCCTTCTCGCCGCTCCCGCCGCCGCGCAGCGTACGGCGACGCCGACGAGAATCATCTCGCTCTCGCCCACAGCGACCGAGGACCTGTTCGCGGTCGGAGCCGGGAAGCAGGTGGTGGCGGTCGACAACCAGTCGGACTACCCGCCGAACGCCCCGAAGACGAAGCTCTCCGGGTACACGCCGAACGCCGAGGCAGTCGCCGCCTACAAGCCGGACCTGGTCGTCGTCTCGTTCGACGGCAACCACATCGTCGAGGCGCTCGGGAAGCTGAAGATCCCGGTGCTTGTCGAGCCGACGGCCTCGACACTCACACAGGCCTACGAACAGATCGAGCAACTCGGGAAGGCCACGGGGCACTCCTCGAACGCAGGCTCGGTCGTCGCCGGGATGAAGGCGAAGATCGCCGCGATCGTCGCCAGGGTGCCGCACTTCAACCCACCGCTCACCGTCTACCACGAGCTCGAGCCGGATCTCTACTCGGTGACGTCGAAGACCTTCATCGGGCGCATCTACACCATGCTCGGGCTGAAGGACATTGCCGACGCCGCCGACAAGACAGGCTCGGGCTACCCGCAGTTGTCGGCCGAGTACGTCATCTCGTCGGACCCCAAGCTGATCGTGCTGGCCGACACCATCTGCTGCGGCCAGACGGTCGCCAGGCTCGACAAGCGGCCCGGCTGGAAGAACATCACGGCAGTCGCCGACGGCGGCGTGCTGGCCGTGAACGACGACATCGCCTCGCGCTGGGGCCCGCGCGTCGTCGACTTCGTCCAGCAGGTGGCGAACAAGATCGAGAGCCGCGGGAAGTGAGCCTCGCCGCACGTCCGGTCGAGGGAGGGGACAGCGTCCGCCTCCCCTCCCCGCCGCGTGCGCTGCTGCCGGTGCTCGGCGCGGCTGCGCTCCTGCTCGTCTCTGTGCTCGTCGGTCTCTTCGTCGGGCCGGCAGGTATCGGCGCAAGCTCGATCGTCCGCGACGCGCTTTCCCACGTGCCCTTGCTCGGCATCCATTCCCACCTCTCTTCGACTGACTCGGCGATCGTCTGGCAGCTCAGAGCGCCGCGCGTGGCGCTTGCACTGCTCGTCGGCGGCATGCTCGCACTCGCGGGTGGCTCCTACCAGGGCGTCTTCCGGAATCCGCTCGTCGACCCCTACCTGCTCGGAGTCGCCGCCGGCGCAGGGCTCGGGGCGACAATCGCGATCTGCTACGCGAACGGCGCCACCAGCTCGTACGATCTCCTGCCGATCGCGGCCTTCGCGGGCGCCGCGCTCGGGGTCACACTCGCCTACACGCTCGGCGTCTCGACGGCGAGCGCCTCGAATCCGGCCGCACTCGTCCTCGCCGGCGTGACGATCGTCGCCTTCCTGACGGCCGTTCAGACGTTCATCCAGCAGCAGCACCAGCAGTCGCTGCAGGAGATCTACAGCTGGATCCTCGGCAGCGTCGACACGGCCGGCTGGCACGACGTTCTGCTCGCACTGCCGTATGTCGCGGTCGCCTCGGTCGTGATCCTGGTGCACCGTCGGGTGCTCGACGTGCTTGCGGTCGGAGACGACGAGGCCGCGACCCTCGGGGTGAACGTGCGACGGGTGAGGCTCACGATCGTCGTGTTCGCGACCATCGGCACAGCAGCCGTCGTCGCGGTCAGCGGGCTGATCGGCTTCGTCGGGATCATCGTTCCCCACTTCGTCCGCCTGGCGATCGGGTCGAGCTACCGGATCGTCCTGCCCCTCTCGCTCCTCGTGGGCGGATCGTTCCTCGTTCTCTGCGACGTGCTCGCGCGCACCGTGGTCTCGCCCGAGGAGCTACCGATCGGCGTCGTCACGGCCTTCTTCGGCGCACCCTTCTTCGCGGTCGTGCTTCGAACGAGCAGGAGCTTCCGCTGACGGCGGTCGCTGCGAAGCGGCTCACGGTCGAGCTCGGCGGGGCGCGGGTGCTCGACGGCGTCGATCTCGCGGTCGCAGAGGGCGAATGGGTCGCGGTGATCGGTCCGAACGGGGCCGGGAAGAGCACCCTGCTCAGAGCAGCCGCCGGGCTCGTGTCGTACGCCGGATCGGTCAGGCTCGACGGTGACGAGGCCTCGGCCCTGTCCCGGCGGGCGATCGCCCGTCGGCTCGCGTTCGTTCCCCAGGCCCCGCTCCTGCCTGCGGGGATGCGAGTCGGAGAGTACGTTCTGCTCGGGCGCACGGCGCACGTCGGGCCCTTCGGGTACGAGAGCGCCGGCGATCTCGAGGCCGCGGGGCGGGCGCTTGCCCGGCTCGACCTCGACGCTCTCGCGCGTCGCCGGCTGCAGACGCTGAGCGGCGGCGAGCAGCAGCGCGCCGTGCTCGGCCGTGCCCTCGCCCAGGAAGCGCCCCTCCTGCTCCTAGACGAGCCCACGAGCTCGCTCGACATCGGGCGGCAGCAGCAGGCGCTCGAGCTGGTCGCGACGCTCCGCGAGCAGGGAGACCTGACGGTGCTCTGCGCCATGCACGACATCACGCTCGCTGCGCAGTACGCCGATCGGTTGCTCGTCCTCTCGGCAGGACGGCTCGTCGCCGCGGGCACGCCGGAGGAGATCGCGAGCGCTGAGCTGATCGCCGAGCACTACGGCGCCCGGGTGAAGGTGGTCGCCGAGGGGGGAACGCTCGCGGTCGTTCCCGTCCGCCGCCAGTAGATTCCATACGTGGCGGCGGTGGCGATCGACCTCGACGGCGTGCTGGGCGATACCGGCCCGCTCTACGCCGCCTGGCTCGCCGACGTCTCGCGGAGGGCACACGTGGACCCGGAGCACCTGGACGACGAGCTTCCGAACTGGCGCGTGCTGCTCGGGCGCTTCGCCGAGGATCACGCTCCCGTCTATCTGCGCCCGAGCGCGCCCGCCACGGCGGCGCTCCGGCGGCTTCAGGCCGACGGCGTTCGGGTCGGCGTCTTCACCGAGGCACCGGAGGAGCTCGCCCGCGTCGCGGTCGCCCACCTCGGCGCCGCACGGCGGATCGAGATCCTCGAGTCCGGCCCCGGGGCGCTCGAGCGGCTGCTGGAGCGGCTCGGACCGGAGACCAAGACGGTCCGGGCTCTGGCAGACTTGCGGTAGTGGAGGGTAGCGAGCTCACAGATCGCCAGCTCGAGGCGCTCCTCGTGCGGCTCGACCGCCTGGTCGCGGAGCTTGCGAGGCTGAACCGGCGCCAGGAGTCACGCGAAGATCTCGCCGTGATCGCCCACGAGCTGAGGAACCTGAACGAGTCGCTCCAGGCGATCGCCTACGCCGCCCTCGGCCAGGCCGGGCCGCAGGTGCGCCGCCGCCGCGCGGGCTGAGCCGCTACGAGACCCGGTAGATGTCGAGCACGCCGCTCGTCCGGTGCTCGTTCGAGTTGCCCTCGCCGGCGGCGACGCGGCCGTCGGCGACGATCGGGCTCTGCCAATGGGCCTCGCCGATCGGGAGGTCGCCCACGAGGGCGCCCGTCTTCGGCGTGTAGACGCGGATGTCCCCGCTCCACTGGACGTAGAGGAGCCCGCCGGCGACCACCGGGCTCGTGCCGCCGAACCGGTTCGACCAGGCCTCGTGAAGCTGACCGCTTCGTAGCACCCAGGCGGCAGTGCCGCTCGAGGTGGCGAGGAACACCCAGGTTCCGTTCCAGGTCGCCGGCTCGGAGAAGAGATCGGTTGCCCCGGGAACGGGAACCGTCTGCAACTCGCCTCCGGTCGCGGGCGTCGGGCCGTCGAGGCGCGAGAGCTGGAGGAGGCGGAGCAGGCCGTCCTTGCCGCCCTGGACGAAGTAGCCGTTCTCGAGCAGGGCCGGCGCCGTGGAGCCGAGATCGAGATCGTCCTGGTTCAGCTGCGCCTGATTCGTGGGCGTCCAGTGCTCGAGCAGCCGCTTGCCGTTCGCTGACAGGACGAGGACGCTGTCGCCCCAGTTGACCTTCCCGTCGAAGGGGCCGTTCCCGGTCGCGACCAGCAGATCGCCGGTCGAAGGGTCGACAACCGGCGCGGAGCGACCCCAGATCGCCGAGTCACTCGCGGGACACGTCGACGGCTGGATGATGCGATGCCGGTTCGAGCAGAGCGAGTTCCAGACGCCGACGATCGCCCCGGTGGCGGGATTCAAGGTGACGACGTGCCCCTGATAGGGCGGCGCATCGCCGATGTAGCCGTCGGTAGCCGCGAGCAGGAGCCCGTTCGCGTAGTTAAGGGCCGAGGCGAGCTTCTCGTGGGTGGGGTCGCGGGTGATCGAGGTCGACCACACCTGCTTTCCGGTCGCCAGCGAGAGCTTGCGGATCGCGCCGTCGGGAGCACCGGCGTAGATCGCGGTACGACTCGGGTCGGCGACCGGAGTCATCGTCGTGATCTGCGCCGAGCCCGCGTAGCTCGAGTACGTCGCAGGTGTGTAGCGCCACAGGATCTTGCCGCTGGAGGCGTCGATCGCGAGCGTGATCCCGTAGGTGGTCGTGACGAAGAACACGTCGCGGGTCTTCCCGTCGACGGTCACGGCGTGCAGGTAGATCGGCGAGGAGTCGACCGTCCCGGGCAGCTCGACCTGCTGGCGATGAAGGCTGCCGACGTTGGCCGCGGTGATCCCGGTTGCCGCCGGGCCGGTGTTCTGCCGGGCCGAGTCGAAGCCGAACATCGGCCAGTCGGAACCGCCCGCCGTCGAGCCGCCTGCCGGACCGACGAACGCAACCAGGGCCGCGACGGCCGCAGCGGCCAGGGTGCGGGCATTCACTGCCGACGAACCAGGACCCTCCGCAGCTCGTCTTCCTTGCCCGGCTCGAGGATCGCGAGTACCGAGTCGCCCGGCGCGAGCTGCATCGAGCCGTCGGGCGCCTCGGCCTTGCCGTTGCGGACGATCGAGATCACGCGCGAGCCCTCGGGCAGCGCGACCTCGCGCAGCGTCTTGCCGGCGCAGTCGGCGTCGCGGTCGACGAGGATCTCGACGATCTCCAGGTTCTCCTTGCGCAACTCGAGCAGATGGATCAGGCCATGCTCCGGAACCTCGTGTTCGATCAGGCCCATGATCGACGCGGTCGCCGACACCGTCGGAGTGATGCCGAGCAGGTCGAAGTAGGGCTGGTTGCGCGGGTCGTTGACACGTGCGATCGTCGTCTCGACGCCGTAGCGGTCGCGTGCGAGCTGGCAGATGACGATGTTGTCCTCGTCGTCGCCGGTGACGGCGACGACGACGTCCGGCGGCCGCTTGATCCCGGCCCGCTCGAGAACGAAGAGCTCGGTCGCGTCGCCACGGTGGACCTGATGCTCGAACTCGGCCTCGAGAGAGTCGAAGCGCACGGGACGCTGCTCGATCAACGTCACCTCGTGCCCGTCGCGGATCAGGGCTCTCGCCAGGTTGGAACCGACCTTGCCGCCGCCTGCGATCAGGAGGTACATCTCAGGCGGACGCTGCCTCGACGGCGCGCACTGCGCTCGTGAGCGTCTCGATCGCGCTCTGGGTCGGGCACACGACGTCCAGGCCGCGTGTCTTGAAGAACTCGGCCCTGGCGGGGTCGAGGATCCGGACGATCACCGAGCCCACGCCGAAGTTCTTCTGCGCCATCTGCCCGATGACGATGTTCGAGTTGTCCCCGTCGGTAGTGACAACGACCGCGTCGGCCTCCTCGATCCCGGCTGTCCGGAGAAGGTGGATATCCATACCGTGGCCGACGTGGAACTCGCCGGTCCAGTCCTCGCCGAGGCGACCCAGGGCGTCCTCGTTCTCGTCGATCACGCTCACGTCCCAGCCTGCCGCACGCAGCTGCAAGGAGACTGCGCTCCCCACGCGCCCGCACCCCACCACCAGCACCTTCACGCGGGCCAGCGTAGCCGAGCGGCCGCCGCCAACGATCAGCCAAGCGCGAGCTCCTCGTCGAGCACGCGCTGCGGGAAGGCGACGATGAGCACCTCGCACGGCGCCTGCCGGAGAACGAAGTCCACGGTCGGCGAGAAGAATCGCGACTGCCGCCGCCAGCGTGGCGACGAGCCGAGCACGATCAGGTCGGCATGGCTCTCGCGCGCCCGATCGACGATCGCGCGGCCGATCGCCCGCGCGCGCACCGTCACCGTCTCGACCTCGACTCCGAGCTCGGCGCCGAGCGCCCGCGCTTCTTCGAGCGAGGCGGCGGCGCGCCCTTCGGCCTCGGGCATCGGCGCCCCCAGCGGAAGCTCGAGCGGGACGAGAACGACGAACATCGCCTCGACCGTCGCACGGTGCTCTGCGGCGAGCTTGACCGCGGTCGCCGCCATCTCCTCCCCGATCACTCCGAGCTTCATCGGCACGAGGATTCGCCGGAAGCGGGGCACGTCGTCGAAGCGAACGGTGTCGGGCGCGATCACCCGTTCGGTCAGACCCTCCCCGTGCGCGCGGCGCACGACGACGAAGACGACGAGGCCGACGAGGAGCCAGATCGGGCCCGCGTAGCGGGCGCCGGGGTGGGTTGCGATCGCCGCGATCCAGACTGCGAAGGTGAGAACCGCTCCGACGATCGCCGGCAGCGGGACCTCGGCGCCCCTGATCGTCACGTTGAGCGGCGTCCGGTAGGGACGAGGAAGTTCGGGCTCGGCGATGCGCAGCTTGATCACCGCGATCTGCGTGGCGGTGAATGCCAGCAGGACTCCGAACGAGAAGACGCTGGCGAGGAAGGCCACGTCGTGTCGAAGGAACCCGGAGACGATCACGATCGCGCTCGAGACAACGGTGACGCTGACGATGGCCTGGGGCGAGACGAGCGTCCGACGGTTGAGCCGGCCGAACGCCCGCGGCAGCTGGCCGTGCTCGCCGAGTGAGTAGGCGAGGCGGCAGAAGCCGGAGATCGCGGTCGTCACCGAGGCGAGCAGGATCAGCGCGCCGCTCGCCCCGACGAAGAAGCGAATCACGTCGCCGAGCGTGGTGTTCGTGTGCCCTCGAATCGCATCGGCGATGCCGACGAGCGGTGAGCGAAGCCAGGTCGTCCCGAGCTGCGTCACCGGGCCGGGGAAGGCCGAGAGGCCGACGATCGCAATCGCGACGTAGGCGGTGACAACCGTGAGGATCGCCGCGAACAGCGAGCGCGGGAGGTCGACGCCGGGCCGGCGCGCCTCCTCGGCCAGGTTGGCCACGGTCTCGAGCCCGGTGAACGCGAGCATCGCGAGCGGAATCGCGAACACGAGCGAGTGGACGGTCGGAGCCGAGCCGAGCGACGTCCCGTGCATCACCGACCCCGGCGACACGAGGAGAGCGAAGCCGAAGCCGATCAGCACGAGCTGGGCGATCACGTCGAGCACCGGAACGATCACGCCTAAGGTGTAGAGCGAGGGCCGCCGCACGAGCCGGATTGCTCCGATCACGACGATCACGCCGACCCCGACGACGACGTCCCAGGGGTTGCGGTCGAGCGCGGGCACCTGGAGCGCGCCGGCGAGGTAGTGCGGCACGAAGAGCGCCGACAGCGCGATCACGATCAGGTAGTCGAGGAAAAGCGCCCATCCCGTCATGAACCCGGCCAGGTCGTTGAAGGCGCGGCGCACGAACGTCGCAGCCCCGCCGGTCTCCGGGAGCGCCGAGGTCGCCTCGGCGTAGGAGAGCGCGACGAGCAGGAACAGCACTCCCACGCCGAGCAGCACGAGCGGCGTGAAGCCGAGCGCGTGCAGCGCGATCACCCCGAGCGCGACGTAGATCGACGAGGCGATCTCGCCGTAGGCGACCGAGAAGAGCGAGCGGGCGTCGAGCTCGCGCCGCAGCCCTGGGAGCTTGCGGGCCACTAACCGAGGCCCTTCCGTCCGAGATAGAGCCGGCCGACGCCCGCGGCGACGAACAGCACGCCCAGCAGGATCCCCGCCTCTCCCCCGCCCTCGGCCAGGGTGCGCGCGATCAGCGCCAGGCCGAGCCCGAACGTCAGGAGCGAGAGCACCTTCGAGAGCGTCGCGTGAGCTCTCACGCCGCCCTCTTGCCCGCGGCGACCATGACGCGGCACGGAGCGTTCTTGAGGACGTAGTCGACCGTCTTGCCGAAGATTGCCCGGTGGTGGAGGCGCGGCGCGCCGAGAACGACGATCTCGGCCTGCCGCCGCCGTGCCTCGTCGACGATCGCACGGCCCGCGTTCCTGGCGCGGACGACACGGTCGACCGTCCTGACGCCGTAGGCGTACGCCGCAAGCCGCGCCTCGTCGAGGAGCTGGTCGGCCTCGGCCTCCTCGGCGGCCATCTCGGCCTCGAGCGGCAACTCCATCGGCACCACGATCACGCGCAGGGCCACGATCGTCGAGCCGCGCTCGGCGGCAAGCCGCGCTGCAAGATCGATCGCCTCGTGGGCCTCGTGGCCCGAGACGATCGGAACGAGGATCGCCCGGTACTCGAGCGCGACGGCCGGGCCGAACTGCAGCGGCGCAAGCACCGTCTCGCGCATGGGGATGTCGAGCCGGCGGCGATAGACCGCGTAGAAGACGACCCCGGCCGCAAGCCAGGCGAGACCTGCGTAGCGGGTCGGAGCGTCCTGCGCCACGACGACGATCCAGGCAAGGCCGGTGCCGATCCCGCCGACGATCGCGAACAGGGGCCAGCTGACGCGTCCGAGCTTCAGGTTCGGCCGGACGCGATAGGGCACCTCGATCGGAGGCGGCTTGCGCCGCATCTGGATCACTGCTGCATGGGCGATCGTGAACGACAGCATCGCGCCGAATGCGTACATGCGCCCGATGAAGTCGACGTTGCCGGGAAGCATGAACAGGATCGAGAAGAACCCGGCGAAGACGAGCAGCGAGAGCCAGGGCGTCTTGAACTTCGGATGCAGCCGCCGGAATCGCTCGGGCAGCTGCCGGTGGCTCGACATCGAGTACGTGATGCGCGACGCTCCGATCACTCCTGCGTTCGTGGCGATGAAGAGGATCGTCGCGGCCAGAACGCCCACGTAGATCTTCGCCGCGGAGAGGAAGGCGCCGTGGAGCCCGAGGTTCTCGACGATTCCGAGCACCGGGTCGTTCTCGAACCCCTGCGGCGGCGGTTGGCCGAGCAGGGTGACATAGTTGCCGGCCGAGTCCTTGTAAACGGGGAGCGCCGAGAGCGCGATCAGCGGCAGCGTGAAGTAGATGGCGAAGACGGCGGTGGCGACGAGCCGGATCGAGCCGGGGATCGTGCGTCGCGGATCGCGCGCCTCCTCGGCAAGATTGGAGACGGTCTCGATCCCCGTGTAGGCGATCATCGCCACCGGGATCGCGAGCGCGAACTCCGACCAGGTCGGGGCGACTCCCCAGTGCACGTTTGCCTTCAGCAGCTTCGCGTCGAAGACGAGGAAGAAGCCGAGGCTCACGAGCATCACCTGCGTGGCGAAATCGACGACCGCCAGCACGACGTTCAGTGCCGCCGCCTCCTTGATCCCGACGATGTTGATCCCGACGAGAACGACGACCACGACGATCCCGCCGATCACGTCCCACGGGTTCGTCTTCAACGGCGCCCAGAAGATCGACAGGTAGTGCGGCACGAAGAACGCCGAGATGGCGACCGTGATGATGTAGTTGAGCATCTGCGCCCAGGCGGCCACGAACGAGACGAGCTCGTTGAACGCGTGCCGGGCGAAGCTCGACGAGCCACCTGCCTCGGGGAAGTTGACCGTTCCCTCGGCATAGCTCGCCGCCGTACAGGCGAAGATCAGCCCAGAGATGACGAAGACGAGCGGCGTCAGACCGAGCGCGATCGCAGCCGTGACGCCGAGCGCGTAGTAGATCGACGAGCCGACGTTGCCGTAGGCGGTCGCAAACAGCGCCGGCGTCCCGAGCACCCGCTCGAGCGAATGAGTCTGGCGGCGCCGTCTAGGCACGGGGGAACACCTTACGGTTTCCCCCGTGAGCCCCCTTTCCCTTGCGGGAGGCCTCGTGGGACCTGATTACGATGAATCGCCGGGGAGGCGCGGGGGTCGCGGAGGCGCCGGCAAAGCCGGCACCTCCGTCGAACCCACATCCCATACGTAGACGCTATGTGTGAATTGAGACGACGAGCGGGATGATCAGGATCGCGACGATGTTCGTGATCTTGATCATCGGGTTGATGGCCGGACCCGCCGTGTCCTTGTAGGGGTCGCCGACCGTGTCGCCGGTGACAGCCGCGGCATGGGCCTCGGAGCCCTTGCCGCCGTACAGGCCGTCCTCGATCGTCTTCTTCGCGTTGTCCCAGGCACCGCCGCCCGCGGTCATCGCGATCGCCAGGAAGAGCCCGGTGACGATGGTGCCGACGAGCAGCCCGCCGAGCATGCGGGCGTTGATCAGCCCGACGATGATCGGGAAGCAGACCGGGATCAGCGCCGGAGCGAGCATCGACTTGATCGCCGAGCCGGTGACGATGTCGATCGCACGCCCGTACTCGGGCCGCTCCGTCCCCTCCATGATCCCCGGGTGCTCCCGGAACTGGCGACGCACCTCCTGCACGACCTCGCCGCCCACGCGCCCCACCGCCTCCATCGCGAGCGAGGCGAACAGGAACGGCATCAGGCCGCCGATGAAGAGCCCGGCCACGACCCACGGGTCGGAGAGGCTGAACGCGGTCGAGAGCCCGTTCTCCCGGAGGCCGCTCGTATACGAGTCGAACAGCACGAGCGCGGCGAGAGCGGCGGAGCCGATCGCATAGCCCTTGGTGACCGCCTTGGTCGTGTTGCCGACCGCGTCGAGCGGGTCGGTGATCCCGCGGACCGACTCGGGCAGGTCGGCCATCTCGGCGATCCCGCCGGCGTTGTCGGTGACAGGGCCGAAGGCATCGAGGGCGACGATCAAACCGGTCATCGAGAGCTGCGCCATCACGGCGACGCCGATACCGAAGAGACCGGCGAAGTGGTTGGCGACCAGGATCCCGGCCGCGATCACGACCACCGGGGCCGCGGTCGCCTGCATCCCGACGGCAAGCCCCTCGATGATGTTCGTAGCGTGGCCCGTCTGAGAGGCTTTCGCGATCCTCTTCACGGGGGGCCACCGGGTGCCGGTGTAGAACTCGGTGATCGCCACGAGCAGGAACGTGACGATCAGGCCGACGATCGCCGAGGCATAGAGATCCTTGAAGCCGATCTGGGCGCTCTCGAACGCGCGCGTGATCGGGATGAAGCCGAGAGCCGAGAGCACCGTCGCCACGATCACCGACTTGTAGAGCGCACCGATGATCGCGTTCTCACCCTTGCCCAGCCGGGCGAAGAAGGTGCCGATCACCGACGCGATCGCAGACACGCCGCCGAGGGCGAGCGGGTACAGGTAGAGCGTGTCAGCCGCGAGGCCCGCCTCGGTGCCGAGCAGCATCACTGCGACCGCGGTGACGGCGTAGGTCTCGAAGAGGTCGGCGGCCATTCCGGCGCAGTCGCCGACGTTGTCACCGACGTTGTCGGCGATCACGGCGGCGTTGCGCGGGTCGTCCTCCGGGATGCCCGCTTCGATCTTCCCGACCAGATCGGCGCCGACGTCGGCGGCCTTGGTGAAGATGCCGCCGCCGAGACGCGCGAAGACCGAGATCAGCGAACCGCCGAAGGCGAGCCCGACGAGATTGTGGATCGCCTTGGTCGGCGAGTCGTCGATGACCCGGACGAGGAACTCGTAGTAGCCGGCGACGCCGCCGAGCCCGAGCCCGACGACGAGGAGGCCCGTGACCGAGCCCGCCCGGAAGGCGACCTTGAGGGCCGGGGCGAGGCCGTCGCGGGCGGCCTCCGCCGTCCTCACGTTCGAGCGCACGGCGACGTTCATCCCGATGAAGCCCGCGGCCGCCGAGAGGACGGCTCCGATCAGGAAGCCGAACGCCGCACCCCACCCGAGCTTGTCGTACACCCCGAGCAGCACGAACGGGACGATCGCGACCGCCGCAATCGTCGTGTACTGACGCTTGAGGTACGCCGAGGCGCCCTCCTGCACGGCGCGCGCGATCTCCTGCATGCGCTCGTTGCCCGCGGGCTGCCTGAGGAGCCATGCAGTCAGCCACAGCCCGTACCCCACCGCCACGACAGCGCCGATGAGGCCGACGAGCACCGCATGGTGCTTGAACCAGTCCATTCCCTTCGCTCCCCTCAGAAAGTCAAGCGCCGAAGGAATTCGGCGCGGGGCGATTCTAGCCAGCGGAAGCGACGGCGTCGGCGTAAGCGAGCTTCAGGTTCGTGAGTGCCTGCCCGAAGTCTCGCTTGATCTCCGCGCTCCCCTCGTCGTCGACGAGCGGCAGGAGCGCATCGATCGCATCGATC
>DATIYE010000036.1:0-2275 GCA_035517795.1 Gaiellaceae bacterium
GTTGCATCGACATACCGGCGTCCGTGCAACAAACCCGTGCCAGACCCCGGTTTGTTGCACCTTGCTCGAGTGCTCGGGACGGTCTTTGAGGCTCCGGTGCTACCGGAAGCCGCCCTCCATCAAGACTGGCATCGAGCGAGAAACCGTGTCTCGAACTGGTCGCGGAAGGTCGAGTGGTCACCGTCAACGCCTCGACGAGCGCTCGGTGGCCACAGCAGGACCGAGCGCGGCCTCAGGTATCGCGGCGGACGAGCAGCACGGCCGCGATCGCGATCACGGCCGCCGTGTAAGCGCAGAAGAGCGCGATTCCCGCGCCGGGCGAGAGGTCGTGCGGGCCATGAGTGAGCGAGAAGACGTCCCGGCCTGCGCTCGAGGGCAGGTACTCGGAGATTGCGTTGTTCCAGCTCGTCGGGAGGATGTTCATCAGCGGCGGGATGACGAAGAAGATCCCCGCGAAGACGGCGATCCCGCCGGCGGTGTTCCGCGTGATCGCCCCGAGCCCGAGGCAGAACACCCCGACGACCGTGAGGAAGACCGCCCCGCCGATCACGGTGCGCGCCACGCCTGGATGGGAGAACGAGATCTCGAGGATGTGGTGGTTGCGAAGGATCGCCTGGCTACCCAGGAACGCGATCAGCACTGACGGCACCATCAGGACGAAGGTCACGACGGCGAATACCAGGGCCTTCGCCCAGAGCACGGGCAGCCGCTTCGGCACGGCGCCTATCGACGCGCGGATCATCCCGGTGGAGTACTCGCCGGTGATCACCAGCACCCCGAGGACGCCTATCGCCAGCTGCGACAGGTTCACGCCTGCCGTCGCGATCTCGAGCGGATGTCGGTTGAGCTTCTCCTCCAGGCTCATGTGACTCCAGCGCGCGACCGTGACCGCGGCGAAGATGCAGGGCAGCCCGATCGTGAAGACGACCGCGACGAGGAGCGACCACCTGGTCGAGCGCAGCGAGCGGAGCTTCGTCCACTCGGAGACGACGACCCGGGCCTGCGTGACCCTGAGGCCTGAGGCCCACGGCTGGCTCACCCGCGTCGCAGGAACCGCGCTCATGCGAGCGCCTCCTCGGGCTCGCGCGGCGAATCGCCGAGCCCGACCGCCTGGAACTCGACGTCGCTGCGGGTGACGTCCATGAACGCCTCCTCGAGTGACGCGAGCTGGGGGGTGAGCTCGTGCAGGACGATCCCACGGGCAGCAGCCGCCTCGCCGACCTGCTCCGCCGTCAGCCCCGCCACGTGCAGGGCGCCGTCGTCGGCAGCCTCGACCGTCACGTCCGGGCCCAGGAGGGCGTCTCGAAGCGCGGCGGCCTGCGGCGAGCGGACGAGCACCGCCTTCTTGGAGGCTCCGCGAAGGAACTCGTCGACGCCGAGGTCGGCGATCAGCCTGCCGCGACCGATCACGATCAGGTGCTCGGCCGTCAGCGCCATCTCGCTCATCACGTGCGAGGAGACGAACACGGTGCGGCCCTCGGCGGCGAGCTCCTTGAGGGTGTTCCGGATCCACTGGATTCCCTCCGGGTCGAGCCCGTTGGCCGGCTCGTCGAGGATCAGGATCTGGGGATCGGCAAGCATCGCCGCGGCGATCCCGAGTCGCTGCCCCATCCCGAGAGAGAACTTGCCGACGCGCTTGCGGGCGACCTCGTGCAGCCCCACCCGGTCGATCAGCTCGTCGACCCGGCTCCGCGGCACGCCGTGCGTCTGTGCGAGCGCGAGCAGGTGATTGTAGGCCGAGCGGCCGGTGTGGACCGCGCGTGCCTCGAGCAGCGCTCCGACCTCGTGCAGCGGGGCCGGAAAGTCGCGGTAGCGCTTGCCGTTCACCGTCACCGTCCCGGCCGTCGGCCGGTCGAGCCCGAGGATCAGCCGCATCGTGGTCGATTTGCCCGAACCATTCGGTCCCAGGAAGCCCGTGACGATCCCCGGCTGCACGGTGAACGTGAGCCCGTCGACGGCCCGCTTGTCGCCGTAGTCCTTCGTGAGGCCGTTCGCCTCGATCACGTGGAGCCCCCCTAGCGTTCGACAGCTGCCGCCCGCACGATAGCCGCCGGTTTCTGAGAGGACGAGGAAGCCAGTGTTAATGGAGCTGAAAAACCGCGACCTCGAGGGAGATCAGGATACCGCCCAGGGTGAGGTTGACGGCTCCCGCCAGCAGCGGCGCCCACCAGTGAGCGTATGCTCGCCAGCCCACGGCGACGCCCCAGGCGAAGAGCTCGGCGAGACAGACTGCGAGCGCGAGCGTCGCGGCGGTCTCGTCGCTGATCGCGCCGAT
>DATIYE010000037.1:0-8221 GCA_035517795.1 Gaiellaceae bacterium
GCGCGCTCGCGACGCACGCAAACGCGGCGACGACCCAGACACACCAGACGAGGAAGTTGGCCACTACGAGTTGGACTTGTAGTAGGGGATCGGCGTGTCGTACAGGTCGCGATCGGCGACCGGGACCTGCTTCTGCGGCTCGGCGAGCAGCATCTCCTTCGTGTAGATGAGGTCGTCGCGGTTGTACTCGGAGATCTCGAAGTCGTTGCCGAGCGTGATCGCGTCGAACGGGCACGCGAGCTCGCAGTAGCCGCAGAAGATGCAGCGGCTCATGTTGATCTCGTAGATGCGTGCGTAGCGCTCGCCGGCCGAGACCCGGTTGTCGGCGGTGTTCTCGGCCGCCACCACCCGGATGCAATCGGCCGGGCAGGCGGCGGCGCAGAGCGAGCAGCCCACGCACTTCTCGAGGCCGTTCTCGTGGCGCCAGAGCCGGTGGCGGCCCCGGAAGCGCGGGTAGACCGGGCGCAGGTACTCCGGGTACTGCTGCGTGATCGGCTTCCGGAACACCTGCTTCAGCGTCACCCCGAAGCCCTTGAACGTGTTGGGTACGGCGCTCACGAATGACCACCCGAGGAAACGCTTGTGTTGCAAGTTGCAGGCTGGCAACGCTGGTGATTTGCAGCACTTGCTTGGAGGCCCTGGCTCGTCATGAGTTGTGCCAGACGACGACGAGGGCGGTGACGAGCGCGTTGACCGTCGCGACCGGCAGCAGCACCTTCCAGCCGAAGCGCATCAGCTGGTCGTAGCGGAGGCGCGGCTGGGAGGCGCGCAGCCAGATGAACGCCGTCACCAGCGCTCCGAGCTTGAGCAGGAACCAGATCGGTCCGAAACGGTCGAGCGAGTTGACCCACGGGAACTGCCAGCCGCCGAAGAAGAGCGTCACGCAGAGCGCCGAGAGGACGATCATGTTGATGTACTCGGCGGTCTGGAACAGGCCCCAGCGCATGCCCGAGTACTCGGTGTGGTAGCCGGCGACGAGCTCGGTATCCGCTTCCGGCAGGTCGAACGGCGGCCTCGAGGTCTCGGCGATGCCGGCGAGCAGGAAGACGCACAGGCCGACGAACTGCGGGATGAAGAACCACAGCGTCTGCCCCTGGCGGTTGACGATGTCGACCAGGTTCAGCGAGCGCCCCATCAGCACGACGCCGAGGACGCTGAGCGCAAGCGCCACCTCGTAGGAGACGAGCTGCGCGCAGGTGCGCATCGACCCGAGCATCGCGTACTTCGAGTCCGAGGCCCACCCGCCGACGATGAACCCGTAGATCCCGATCGACCCGAGTGCGAAGATGACGATCAGGCCGATGGGGAGCTCGGCGACCGAGCCCTGGACGTGGTAGCCGTCGACCGTCCAGCCGGGACCCCACGGGATGACGGCGAATGCGAGCAACGCCGTGAAGCACGACAGGATCGGCGCGACGATGTAAGGCAGCTCGTGCGCCGACGCCGGGTAGAACGCCTCCTTGCGGACAAGCTTGATCAGGTCCGCGATCGGCTGCAGGAGCCCGAACGGGCCGGCCCGGTTGGGGCCGTAGCGAAGCTGCATCCGCCCGAGCATCTTGCGCTCGAGCCATGTCGTGTAGGCGAAAGCCGCCATCACGAGATTGATGATGATCAGCACCGCGATCACGGCGATCCACCAGGGCTCGTTCGTCATGTGCTCACCTCCACCAGGTCGTGCAGCCCGGCGGCGTCGTCGCGCGCGATGCGGACCGCTCCCTTCGGCAGGTCGCCGGAGACCCGGACTCGGAGCATGACGGACGTTCCGTTCGAGGAGACGGTCACCATGTCGCCGTCCGAGACCTTCTTGGCTCGCGCGTCGGCACGAGCCAGCTCGACCTCACCCGCGCGGCGTTGGAACTCGAGCTCGGGCGTCCGCTCGACGGCCGGACCCGAGAAGAGCGGCCTGTAGGTTAGGAGCCGCAGCCCCTTGCCGCGCCGGACCGGCCTGACAGGAGGTCGCGCAACCTCGGGCGCCTGCCGGGCCGCGGGTGGGAGGAGCGCATGCTCTTCGACCTCGCCGAAGGAGATGCCGCCGTAGCACGTCGCGGAGACCTCCGCGAAGACGACCGCGGCATGCGGGGAAAGATCGACCTCGAACCGCCCGGCCAGCTTGGCGATCCAGGCGAGCTCGTCGGGGCACGGCGCGATCACCGCGCGCCGCTGCCGCTGGAGCCTGCCCTCCAGGTTGACCGTCGTGCCGTCGCGCTCGAGGTAGCTCGTGCCGGGCAGGACGAGATCGGCGAGGCCGCGGAACGACTCCTCGAACATGCCGATGCCGATCACCGCGTTCGCACGCTCTGCTAGCGCGCGAACGCTCGGGTCGAGAGCCGCTTCGTCACCGGAGATCAGGACGAGCTTCGGCTCGACGTCGCGGGGCTCGCCGTCGGCTGCGGCGCTCCAGGCGTCGGCGACCCCTCGGCCGTTGGGCGTGCGCGGCAGGTAGAAAGCCGCAGCCGCGCCGAGGTCGTGCGCGAGCCAGGCGATCGCCTGCGGGTCGTCGCAGATCAGTACGGCGCCATCCACCGGCTCGTCGGGGAGCTCCGTCAGGATCCAGGCACCGTTCCGGCGCGCCGCCTTGATCCAGAGATCGACCACGGGCGCCCGCTCTACCACCGGCTCGTCGCAGAGAACGACAACAGTGCTCGCGTCGCGGATCGCCGAGAGCGGCGCGCGGTAGGAGTCGAGCTCGTCGGGGACCTCCTCCTGGAGCACCGCCTCGTGCGCGCCGAGTCCGACGCGGAGGAGCTTCGCGAGCCCGTAGGCCTGCTCCACGGTCTCCGATCCCGACAGCGCGGTGACGATGGCCGGACCGGCCGCGAGCAGCAGCTTCTCGGCCTCGTCGATCGCCTCGTTCCAGTCGAGCGGCTCGAACCCGGAACGCGCCTTGCGCAGAGGATCCTGGATCCGGTCGCCGGCCCGAAGGTGCGAGAACGCGAAGCGGCCCTTGTCGCAGAGCCAACCCTCGTCGACCTCCGGGTGATTGCGGGAGAGGATCCGCTTCACCTTCCCTTCGCGGGTGGTGACGCTGATGTTGCAGCCGACCGGGCAGAGGCCGCAGACGGTCGGCACGTTCTGGATCTCCCACGGCCTCGCCTCGAACCGGTACTGCGTCGAGGTCAGCGCGCCCACCGGACAGAGCTCGATCACGTTGCCCGAGAACGGGGCGCGGTATGGCTCGTCCTCGAAGGTGGCGATCATCGACGCGGCGCCGCGCTCGACGGCGACCAGCTGGCCGTCCTCGGCGACCCCTTCCGAGAAGCGGGTGCAGCGGTAGCAGAGGATGCAGCGCTCGCGATCGAGGGCGATGGTCGGCGAGATCGGAATTGGCTTCTCGAACGTCCGCTTCGGGAACGTCATCCGCGTGTTGCCGGGGCCGTAGCGGAACGTCAGGTCCTGCAGCGGGCACTCGCCGCCCTTGTCGCAGACCGGACAGTCGAGTGGGTGGTTGACGAGGATGAACTCGAGCGTCGCGTTCTGCGCCTCGGCGGCCATCTCGGAGGTGAGCGCGGTCTTGACCTCCATCCCGTCGGCCGCTGTGAGCGTGCAGGCGGCTTGCGGCTTCGGCGGCCCTGGCGCCACCTCGCACAGGCACATCCGGCAGGCGCCGACGGGCGGGCCGAGCCGCGGCTCGTAGCAGAAGACGGGGATCTCGATCCCGGCCGCGAGCGCCGCCTCGACGAGCCCGGTCCCCTTCGGGACCGTCACCTGGCGCCCGTCGACCGTCAGGGACACCATTTCCATGTCGTCAGCCATGTGCCTCCACTGGCCATTCGCGCAGCGAATGACTGTCGCTCGGCGCGACGATGCCCTCGATGCTCGACTCACCGTCGAAGGGGCAGCGGCCGAGCTCGACGTGACGGGCGAACTCCTCGCCCCACTTGGCGATGTAGCTCGCGACGGGATAGACGGCGAAGTCGCCGAGCGCGCACAGCGACTTGCCGAGGATGCGGGAGCCGACCGACTGCAGCAGCTCGATGTCCTCGTGGCTCCCATGGCCGGCCTCGAGCTTCTCGAGGATCTGGACCATCCACCGCGTGCCCTCGCGGCACGGCGTGCACTTGCCGCACGACTCGTGCATGTAGAACTTCGTCGAGCGGACGGCCAGCTGCACCATGCAGCAGCGGTCGTCGACCACGATCAGCGAGGCGGCGCCGAAGAACGTGCCGAGCGCGCCCAGTGAGTCGTAGTCGAGCGGGACGTCGATCTGGTCGGGCGACAGCGCCGGCACCGAGGAGCCACCGGGGATCACCGCCTTCAGCTCCCGCCCGTCTGCGATGCCGCCGGCCCAGTCGTAGATCAGCTCCCGCATCGGCGTGCCGAGCTCGAGCTCGTAGTTGCCGGGCCGTGCCACGTTTCCGGAGACGGAGAAGATCGCGGTTCCCGGCGAGCTCTCCACGCCGATCTCCGCGAAGCGCTCCGGTCCGAGCTCGACGATCGACGGCACCGTCGCAACCGTGCAGACGTTGTTGATCTGGGTCGGAGCGTTGAACAGGCCCTGCACCGGTGGGAACGGCGGTCTCGGCCGCGGCTGGCCGCGCCTGCCCTCCAGCGAGTCGAGGAGCGCCGTCTCCTCGCCGCAGATGTAGGCGCCGGCGCCGCGGTACACCGTGATCTCGACGTCGCCGAGAAGCCCCGCGTCGCGCGCCTCGCCGACGGCGCGCTCGAGGATCTCGTACTCGGCCAGATACTCCCCGCGGATGTAGATGAACACGTCGCGGCACTCGATCGCGTGCGCCGCGATCAGGCAGCCCTCGATCAGCCGATGCGGCACGCGTGCCATCACCTCGCGGTCCTTGAAGGCCCCCGGCTCGGATTCGTCGGCGTTGACGACCAGGTACTTCGGCTTCGAGCTGCCGCGGTCGATCAGCGACGCCTTCCTGCCCATCGGGAAGCCGGCGCCGCCGCGGCCGCGCAGGTTGGCGGCCAGCAGCATCTCGATCAGCGCGTCGGGCTTCAGCTTCCGGGCCTTCGGCACGCCGGCATAACCGCCGATCGCCTCGTACTCGGAGAGCTTCGTCAGGTCGCGCTCGTCAGCGCCGGCGAGGAGCATGCTACGAGCGCCCATCGATCCCCCTCACGATCTCCGGCACTTCGTCGGGTCTCACGCCGTGGCGGTAGCGGCTGTCGATCGCGACCACCGTCGCATACCCGCAGCCGCCGAGACACTCGACCGTCCGGAAGGTGACCCTTCCGTCCCCGGTCGTCTCACCCGCCCGCACGCCGAGCTCCTCCTCGAACGCCTCGACCACCCGCTGAGCCCCGACGAGGGCGCACGAGAGATTGGTGCACACCTCCACCAGATGCACGCCCACGGGCTCGAGATGGAACATGTCGTAGAACGAGGCGACCGCGTAGCAGTAGGCGGGCGTGAGGTCGAGTGCGTCGGCGACCTCCCGGATCGCCTCCGGCGGCAGCCAGCCGTACTGCTCCTGCGCGAGCCTGAGCGCCGGGATGGTCGCCGAGCGTGACCCCTCGGGGAAACGTTCACGGACAGCCTGGATCTGAGTGAGGAGACTCATGTTCCGGAGCGGGGGGCGGTCAGGGGCGTGAGCACTAGCGGTCGACCTCGCCCATGACGGTGTCGAGGGAGCCGACGATGGCGATCATGTCGGCCACGAGCGCGTCGCTCATGCAGGTCGCGGTCGCTTCGAGCGCGACGAACGAGGGGGCGCGGAACTTCACCCGCCACGGGCGGGGCCCGCCGTCGGAGACGACATAGCAGCCGAGCTCTCCGCGCGGCGACTCGACGGTCACGTACACCTCCCCTTCGGGGACGCAGTAGCCCTCGGTGACGATCTTGAAGTGGTGGATCAGCGACTCCATCGAGGTGTGCAGCTCCTCGCGTGGCGGTAGCACGACCTTGCGGTCGTCGGCGATCCACGGCTCGCCCTCCATGCCCTCGAGCCGGTCGAGGCACTGCGAGACGATCTTGACCGACTCCCGCATCTCCTCCATGTGCACGCGGTAGCGGGCGTAGACGTCGCCCTCGTGATGCACCGGGACGCGGAAGTCACAGTCCCCGTAGGCGAGGTAGGGCTCGACCCTGCGCAGGTCCCAGTCGACGCCCGAGCCGCGCAGCACCGGGCCCGACTGGCCGAGCGCGATCGCGTCCTCGGCAGAGAGCAGCCCCAGCCCGACCGTCCGCTCGAGCCAGATCTTGTTCTTGTCGACGAGGCCCTCGTACTCGTCGACAGCCTTGGGCATCCAGGTCGCGAAGCGGCGCGCCTCGGGGAAGAAGCCGCGCGGGATGTCCTCGGCGAGGCCGCCGGCCTGGAAATACCGTGTGTGCATGCGCGTTCCGCAGACCATCTCGAAGAGGTCGAGGATCTGCTCGCGCTCGCGGAAGCAGTACCAGAACATCGAGATCGCGCCCAGCTCGAGCGCCGCCGTCCCGAGCCAGACGAGGTGGGAGTGGATCCGGTTCAGCTCGCACAGACAGGTGCGCATCCAGTTCGCCTTGGGCGGTGTCTCGAGGGCGAGCAGCTTCTCGATTGCCAGCACGAAGACGAGCTCGTTGGCCTGGAAGGACAGGTAGTCGATCCGCTCGGGATAGGTGATCGCCTTCCACCAGCTCTTCTGCTCCATGTTCTTCTCGAAGCCGGTGTGCAGGTAGCCGATCACGGCCTCGAGCCCGACCACGTCCTCGCCGTACAGGTCGACGATCAGCCGCAGCACTCCGTGCGTCGAGGGGTGGTTCGGTCCGAAGTTGATCGGCAGCACGTCGCCGGTCGCCGCGATCTCGTCCGATACCTGCAGCACCGTCGGGATCGGACGCGGAATCCGCGTGCCCTCGTAGATCGTCGCACGCGTGCGCTCCGGTGCGACGGTCATTACTCGGCCTCCGAGAACCGGACCGGCTCGCCGCCGATCGGGTAGTCCTTGCGGAGCGGATGGCCCTCCCAGTCGTCATCGGTGAGGATTCGCTTCAGGTTCGGATGGCCTTCGACCGGGATGCCCATCATGTCCCACGCCTCGCGCTCGTGCCAGTCGGCGGTCGGCCAGACCTCGATCACGGTCGGCACCGGCTCTCCGTCGTCGACCCAGGTCTGCACCCGCAGCCGCCTCGGGGTTTCGGACACCGAGAGCAGGTGGTAGCTGACCGAGAAGCGTCTGGCTTTCGGCTTCGCCGTCAGCTGCAGGCCCTGGGTCATCGGCAGGTTCAGGTCACGGCCCGACGCCGTCCCGATGTAGCCGGAGACGCCTTTGCCGCCCCAGCCGAGGTAGTCGGCGGTCGCGATGTCGGACAGGAAGTTGAAGCCCTCTGCGTCGCGGAGATGGGTGCACGCCTCGACCAGAGAGCCGGGCTCGACGACCAGGGTCGTCTCGCCGTGTGCCTCCTCGACGGCGGTCACACCCGGGACTCCCGCCCAGCTCATGGGGCCAGGCTCCGGAGGTCGTATGCGGGTGGCACGCCGGCCTGCACGGCCTCGTGCAGCCGGATGATGCCCTCCATCAGCTGCTCCGGCCGCGGCGGGCAGCCGGGGACGTAGATGTCGACCTGGACGATCTTGTCGACCGACTGGAGGATCGCGTAATTGTTGAACATGCCGCCCGAGCTCGCGCAGGCGCCCATCGCGATCACCCACTTCGGCTCGAGCATCTGGTCGTAGATCTGTCGGAGCGGCTTCGCCATCTTGTGCGAGACGCGTCCCGACACGATCAACAGGTCGGCCTGGCGCGGCGAGGAGCGGAACGCCTCCATCCCGAAGCGGGCGATGTCGTAGCGGGCGGAGACGATCGACATCATCTCGATCGCGCAACAGGCGAGGCCAAAGGTGTCCGGCCACATCGACTTCGTCTGCGCCCAGGCGACCGCCTTCGAGAGCGTGGTCAGCCCGACCTTCTTCTCGAGCTCGTCGACCTCCGTCTCGAACTTTCCGGGCCCCTTCGTCGGCCACAGGAGCCTCTCGGAATGGAGCCCGTGATCTCTGAGTCGCTTGTCGCTCTCTATCGCCAATCGAGCGCTCCCTTACGCCAGATGTAGACGTAGGCCAGGAGCAGGATCGCCAGGAAGACGAGGAACTCGACGAAGCCGAACCACGCGAGCTCGTGCAGGATGACTGCAAGTGGGTAAAGGAAGACGATCTCGATGTCGAAGAGGATGAAGAGCATCGCGGTGAGGTAGAAGCTGACGGTAAAGCGCTGCTTCGGCGGGGATCCCGTCGAGACCCCGGACTCGAACGGAACGGTCCGGGCGCGCACCGTCCGCTTCGGCCGAGTC
>DATIYE010000038.1:0-29578 GCA_035517795.1 Gaiellaceae bacterium
GTCGACCGCAAGCAGGTCGCTCCCTGCCTCGGTCTACCGGAGGACCAGGTCAGGATCCACCTCGCCGGCGTCGGCGGAGCGTTCGGCGGCCGGGAGGACCTCTCGATGCAGATCCACGCCGCGCTGCTCGCCCTGCACACGAACCGGGCGGTCAAGATCGTCTACAGCCGCGAGGAGTCGTTCACGGGCCACGTCCACCGTCATCCGTCGAGGATCTGGGCCCGGCACACCGCGACGCGCGAGGGGCGCATCGTCTCGGTCGAGATGCGCATTCTGCTCGACGGCGGCGCCTATGCGTCGAGCTCCGCTGCCGTCGCCTCCAACGCGGCCTGCTTCGGGTGCGGCCCGTACAACGTCCCGAACGCAACCCTCGAGGCGACCGTCGTCTACACGAACAACCCGCCCTGCGGTGCCATGCGCGGCTTCGGTGCGGTGCAGACGTGCTTCGCCGGCGAGGCGCAGATGGACAAGCTCGCAGCCGCGCTCGAGATCGACCCCGTCGAGCTGCGGCTGCTCAACGCTCTGGCGCAGGGCGACACGCTGCCGACGGGGCAGGTCGTCGACTGCTCGCTGCCGACCGCCGAGGTGATCCGTGCCGCCGCGGCGCTCGAGCCGCCGGCGGCGGAGCCTCTGCCTCGAGACCCGCTCAGGCTTCCCGGCGGCGCGGGCAACACGACGCGCGGCGAGGGGATCCGGCGCGGCACCGGCTTTGCGGTCGGCTTCAAGAACATCTGCTTCTCGGAGGGGTTCGACGACTACTGCGCGGCCCGTGTCCGCCTGCTCGCAGACGGAAGCGCCGAGGTGCACTGTGCCGCGGCCGAGGTCGGCCAGGGCGTGTCCGACGTCATTCTCCGCGTGGCGAGGATCGAGCTCGGGGTCGACGACGTCCGTCTTGCGACGCCCTCGACGTCGACCGTCGAATCGGCCGGCTCGACTTCCGCCTCGCGCCAGACGTACATGGTCTGCGGCGCCGTTCGCGACGCCTGCAGAGCGGCGCTCGCCGAGCAGGAGTCTCGCGGAGGCGGCGAGGTCGAGGTCGAGCGAATCTTCCGCCATCCGGGGACGGCGCCGCTCGATCCCGAGACCGGACAGGTGACCGGCGAGCGCGCCCATGTCGCCCTGGCCGTCGCGGCGCTGCGTGTCGTCGCCGAAGTCGACGTCGACCTGGGCCTGACGCGGGTCGTCTGGGTCGGCGCCGCCCAGGAGGTGGGGCGGGCCGTCGACCGGAGGGCCGTCGAGGGGCAGATCGAGGGCGGGATCGCGCAGGGTCTCGGCCTCGCCGTGATGGAAGAGATCCAGACCCGGGACGGCCTGATCACGAACGCGAGCTTCACCGACTATCTGATCCCGACCGCATTGGACATGCCTGAGGTCGAGACGGTACTGATCGAGGAACCCGATCCGGATGCCCCTTACGGCGTCAAGGGCGTCGGCGAGCCGCCGACGGTGGTCTCGACGGCGGCGGTCGTGGCGGCTCTTCGCGCCGCAACCGGGCGCGAGCTGACCCGCGCTCCGGTCACGCTCGAGGCTGCGGCGGGCCTCTGATCAGCGAACGCCCTCCTCGGCCTGGGTGGCCGACGGCGGCTGCTTTCGGACGACGAGTGCGACGGACGAGACGACGATCGCGGCACCGACGAGCTCACGCGAGGAGATGCTCTCGTTGCGGAAGAAGACGCCAAGGAGGATCGCCACGACCGGGTTCACGTAGGCGTAGGTCGAGACGAGCGCCAGCGGCGCCGTCGCGAGCAGCCACGTGTAGGCGGTGAACCCGACGACGGAGCCGATCGTCACGAGATAGAGCCAGGCCAGGGCCGACGAGGCGGACGGCGAGACGGAACCGACCGATACGAGGCCGAAGGGGAGCATTGCGAAGCCGCCTGCCAGCATCGTCCAGGTCGTGGCGGCGAACGGATCCGCCGGCATCGGTAGTCGCGCCGAGGCGACGGTCCCGGTGGCCCACATCAGCGACGAGACGATGCAGAGCCCGACTCCGACCGTCGTCGTCCCGCCCTCGGGATTGAGCAGAATCGCGACTCCGGCAAAGCCGGCTCCCACACCTGCGAGCACCGCGCTCGACTGATGCTCGTGCAGGCCCAGGCGGATCAGCACGACCCAGAGGGGCACCGAGGCGATGATCAGCGATGCGAGCCCGGTGGGGACGTTCTGCTCGGCGAAGAACAGCACCGCGTTTGCGCCCGGGAGGAGGCAGCCGACGACAACGCAGGAGAGGAGCGCGCGCCGGGTGGTTCGCAGCGTGCCGCCGCGCCAGGCCACGACCGCAGCCATGATCGCACCCGCGGCGATGAAGCGCGTCGAGACCGCGAGCAGCGGCGGGATCGTCTCGATCGTGACCGCGATCGCGAGGTATGTCGATCCCCAGATGATGTAGACGGCCCAGAGCGCCGTCCACACCTTGGCTCTGTGGCTCACCGGGCGAGCGAGAGTGCCGCTCCGGCAGCGGGCAGCGCGATCCCGGGGAGCCGCGGCCCCGTAGTGACGGCGATCCGGGGCTCGGGGAACATCGTGGCCTCCTGGCGGGTCGCGAAACGGACGAGGCCAACTCTATGCGGCGAGGGACAGTGGCGGGCGGTCGGTAAGCCGGCGACTTCGCGACAGTTCCGATCGTGCAATTCGTTACGAATTAGCCACTTGTGCGTTTCGTAACTTGAACCGAAAGGTTCGTGTATTTCGGCACGATATCGAGGCGGCCAAAAGCGCCCGCGCCGCGGCGTTGTGCTACAAGTCCACAACCAAAAACCGGCGCGGGCTGCGCCCCTATCCATGGAGGAAATTCTATGAGCGCAGTCGCGACTGCCGAAAGGATGGCCCAAGAAACCCCGGCGCGCTTGCATGCGGCCGGGCCGGAGCTGTCGGCGGAGTACGAGATGCACGCGGCCGAGCAGAAGCGCTGGATGATCTGGTTCGGCCTTCCGGCCCTCGTGGCGGCGCTCTTCGTCGGCCTGACCTTCGGGACCGGCCATACCTGGTGGCTCGGGCTGGCGATCGCCGCGATCGTCGTGGACATACTCGTGCTCGTGTGGCTCGCGATGAGCTCCGACACGAACGGGCTCATCGGGGACGTCTAGCGCCACTTACGATTCGGCGCGTGCGCCGAGTCGTCCTGATCGTCAACCCTTACTCGACGGGGGTCACGCGACGCCGCGTGGCCGAGGTCACGGCCGCGCTCGCGCGTCACGCCGAGGTGATCCTTCGCCAGACCGAGGCCAAGGGCCATGCCGTCCAGCTCGCAGGCGAGGCGGCGGGCGAGGCTGACGCGGTGGTCGTTCTCTCGGGCGACGGAACCTACAACGAGGCGATCAACGGCGCGGCCGGCAAGCTGCCGTTCGGATTTCTGCCAGGCGGCGGCGCGAGTGTCTTCCCGCGGGCGCTCGGACTTCCCCGTGACCCCGTCGCCGCGGCCGATCGCGTCGGCCGCGCTCTCGAGACGGGCAGGACGGTCTCGATCAGCCTGGGCCGCGTGAACGGGCGGCTGTTCTGCTTCTCGGCCGGAATTGGCTTCGACGCCGAGGCCGTCCGGCGCGTCGACCGGCGGGGACGCGACGAGGACGGACGGCGAGCGGGGAACGGCGTCTTCGCGGCGACCGTCGTCGGCGTCCTCGTCCAGAGCCGCCTGCGGATCCCGCCACAGATCGTGGTCGAGGGCTACGGGAAGGCGGCCGCGCTGTTCGTGGCCAACGGGCACCCCTACACCTACGCGGGGCCGTTCGCGGTCACGATCGCCGCCGAGGCCGAGTTCGAGGGCGGGCTCGACTTCGTCGCGCCGCGCCGGATCTCGCCGTCGCTGGCCCCGGCTCTGGCGTTCCGGGGGATCCGCGGCACCCTGGCGTCCGATCCGCGGGTGTTCTCGGGGCACGACCTCGACGGGTTCGAGGTGCGCTGCGACCGGCCGCTACCGCTCCAGGCCGACGGCGAGGACCTGGGCGACGTCACCGAGGCGAGCTTCACGGCCGAGCGCGGGGCATTGGCCGTGCTGCTCTGAACCCCTTCAGGCCACCCAGATCCAGAGCACCCAGCGGGCGAGGTTGATCCCGAGGAGCAGCGTGAACCCGACGAGCATCGCCGTGTGCAGGCGCGCCCTGGCCCCGACCACACCGAGCGCGAGAAAGACGGGGAAGACCCCGAGCGCGAAGCGCGGCATCGAGAGGAGCGGCAAGCTCGGCACCGGATCCGAGAGAGGAAGCGCGAGACTCCCCAGCACGAAGATGCCGTAGGCCGCCCCGAGCGCGCGCCAGGCGTAGATACCGAGCACGATCAGGAGCACGGCGTAGGCGAGCTGCTCCAGATTCAGCCCCGCGCCGTACATCGCGCCGTGATCCGGGCTCGGAAAGTAGTCGTGTCCCGAGCCGGCGACGAGCTGGCGGACCCCGCGCCAGCCCTCGACGAGCGCGTCCCAGGCCCCGCCGAGCGGGCCCGCGCCCGAGAGGTGGCGGTCCCAGCCCGAGCGCTGAGCGGAGAGAAACACGAACGGGCGGCCGAGGTCCAAGCCGAGGTAGAGAGGCCAGAGAGCCATGATCGGAACGGCGAGCCCGAGCCGCAGAAACGCCCCTCGCCGGTCGGCAGCCCTCCAGGCGAGTACCGCCAGGGCAGGCAGCAGCATCACACCCGAGACGCGCGTCAGCGCTGCGAACCCGGTCGCAACTCCGGCCCAGGTCCAGCGACCGCGCACCGCAGCGAGGAACGCCCCGACCGAGAGCAGCAGGTAGAGCGACTCGCTGTAGACCGCGAACAGGAACAGGGTGGTCGGGAAGAGCGCGAGGTAGAGCACGGTCCGGTTCGCGCTCCCTGCGTCCAGCAGTTCCTCGCCGAGCTTCCAGATGAGCACGAACGCCACCGCCGAAGCCGCCAGCGAGACGATCACCCCTGCGAGCAGGTCGTGTCCGAGGAACAACCAGCCCACGCCGCGCACGAGCAGCGGGTAGGCGGGGAAGAACGCCGTCGAATGCGAAGGGTCGGTGTAACCGTGACGGGCGATGTCCAGGAACCAGCCGCTGTCCCATCTGCCCCAGACATCGACGGCCCAGCCGACGTCGTGCTCCACGACGTCTTCTGCGCCGCCCGTGGGCCGAGGCTGCGCGTACTGCGCCTCGAACACGAGATAGGCGAGCAGGGTGCCGCCCCAGATGAGCACGCGCGTCCAGAAGAACGCCTCGAGCGGGTACCGAGGCATCCGGCGGAGCGCGTCGAGGGCACGCACGGCACGATCATCGCCTATCTGCCCAAAGGGTCGACCCCACCACAGGGGTACACTCGGACCGATGGGCACCTGGTACTGGATCGGCGTGCTCGCCGGTGTCGGCGCCGCTCTCGGGATCGCGGCGGCCGGAGTCCTGCTGCGCTGGCCGCTCGCGGCGGTCCTCGCAGCCGTGGTGGCGGCCGCGATCGGCATCGCCGTCTTCGCCTGGGGCGAGGCGGTGGCGGGCGCGGTCGGCGGAGTTGCAGGCGCGTTCGGCGCCTCGCCGGTGGTGAACGGAGCGCTCCGACGCGGCGGCACGAGGCTCGGGCTCGCGGTGTTCGTCCTTCTCGGCGCGCTCGCCGCGCTGGCACTCGCCTTCATCCCGGTCATCGGCTTCCTCGAGGCGATTGCGTCACCGGTGGTCGGATCGAGGCTGCGCCACCGGATGCCCGATCGCCACGCCGGGCTGCGCACGCTCGCACGTGACTAGCACGGACAGCGCCCCGAAGCCGGTCGTCCTGATCGTCATCGACGGCCTGACGCCGTCGATGCTGGAGGCGACGGATACCCCCGCGCTCCGGTTCCTGCTCGACCACGGCAGCTATCGGCGCGCCGCCTCGACCTTCCCCTCGCTCACCCCGGTCTGCCTCGCCTCGATCGCCACCGGCGGTCATCCGAGCGTCCACGGGATCCCGCACCTCGTGTGGTGGAACCGGGAGGAGCGACGCATCGTCGAATACGGCTCCTCCTTCGCCGCGCTGCGCGCCTCCGGGCTCGTCCAGGGACTCCGCGACTCCGTCGTGAACCTCAACGAGCGCCATCTACTGCGCACCGCGCAGACGGTGTACGAGGCACTCGAGGAGGCCGGGCTGACCACGGCCGCGATCAACATCACGACCTACCGCGGCCGGCACCGCCACCTCTCTCCGCTGCCGGGATTCCCGCCGGTCTACGGCCCCAAGCGCTTCTTCTTCTACAGCGTCTACGAGTCTGACCGGACCGGTGCGCCGATCGCCTGGCTGAACCGCTCGCTCGGGTCGATCGACGGTTACGCGGCGGCGATCGGCCGCTGGCTCGTGACGCGCAACGGCTTCGACCTGCTCGTGCACTACCTCCCCGACTACGACTACGCATCCCACGTGCTCGGCCCCGACACGGCGCACGAAGCGCTCGGGCGGGCCGACGAGGCGATCTCGGCGCTCTACGACGCGGCCGGAGGCCCGGAGGCGTTCCTCGAGCGCTACGCCGTCGTCCTCTGCTCCGATCACGGCCAGTCGACGGTCGAGCAGGCGTCTCGCCTGGAAGTCGACGGCGCGCTCGTCACCGCCTCCAACCGGGCAGGGATGGTGTACGGCGACGACCCGAGGCGGCTTGCCGAGAGCCTCGACGGTGAGCCTTCGGTGGACGTCGCGATCTTCCTCGAGCACGGCGAGGTCGTCGCTCGCCGCGACGGGGCTGACGACCCGGGAATCCTCGACGAGTATCCCGATGGCCGCGCTCGTGCCGAAGGGGCGCTTCGCAACCCGAACGCCGGCGAGGTGATCGTGTCTGCGACTCCGGGTTGGGAGTTCGTCGACCTCGCCGGTCGCCACCACGCCGGCGGCGGGAGCCACGGCTCTCTGGCCGCCCGCGACTCGGAGGTGCCGATGCTCACCGTCGGTACCGGGCCGCCGCCCGACTCGATCACGGGGATCAAAGGCCTGGTCCTCGAGCACTTCGGCGTCGCCGTCGCCGAAGCCGCCTGAGTTCGTCTGGTGGCGTCGGCGCCGTCGTGGATCGACCGGCAGCTGAGGAGACGCGGTATCGCCGACCGGCGTGTGCTCGCGGCGATGGAGCGTGTCCCGCGAGAGCTGTTCGCTCCGCCCGAGTACCGCGACCTCGCCTACGCGGACGGCCCGATTCCATTGCCCTTCGGCCAGACGATCTCGCAGCCGTACATGGTTGCCGTCACGTGCGAAGCGCTGGGTCTCGAGGGGGGTGAACGCGTGCTGGACGTCGGGACGGGATCCGGGTATGCGGCCGCCGTCCTGGCCGAGCTCGCCGCCGAGGTGCACACGATCGAGCGGATCCCAGCGCTCGCCGAGGCGGCTCGTGCCGCGCTGAACGCTGCCGGATACGAGCGCGTCGAGGTTCATGTCGGCGACGGTGCGCTCGGCGTGCCCGATCACGCGCCGTTCGACGCGATCGCCGTCGCGGCGGCCGCGCCCGAGGTGCCGCAGGCACTCTGGGAGCAACTGAGTGAGGGCGGCCGGATCGCGATTCCGTTGATCGGGCGGCACCTGCAGCACCTGCGCGTGCTCGAACGCACGGCGCGCGGCCCGCGCCTTCTCGCCTCGATTCCGGCCCGGTACGTACCGCTCGTTCACGGTCCGTCAGGAGACCCCTAACAAAACCGGCAGGACCCGCTGCTAGCCTCGATCGGTTAGTGGCCATGCTCGACAACCGGGCCGTACAGGCGTTGAGGCGTCCCGCCAACTGGATCCAGCTCGCGAAGTTCGGCGTGGTCGGGGCCAGCGGCTATGTCGTCAACCTCCTGGTCTACAGCTCGCTCCTGAAGGGCGCGGGGCTCCACTACCTCGCGGCTGCGACGGTGTCGTTCGTGGTTGCTGCGAGCTGGAACTACTGGTTCAACCGGCACTGGACATTCCGGGCCGAGCGCGGAAGCTTCACCCTCCAGGGGATGCGCTTCTTCGCGGTCTCCGCCACGGTTTACTTCGCCAACCTCGGAGTCCTCTCGCTCCTGGTCACCCTCGGCGTCGACAAGATCGTCGCGCAGGCGATCGCGATCGTGGTCGTCACGCCGCTGAACTTCCTCGGGAACAAGCTCTGGTCGTTCCGTCGCTGAAGCACGCGGTGGTGCTCGCGCTTCTCGCTGCGGCCGCGCTGGCTCAGTCTGCTCACGCCGGGAACCCGGCAACGACGACGACCTACGCCGTCACCACCACGTCCCCGCTGAGCTCGACCCCGGCGGTCTCGACCAAGCCGCGCCTGACCACCGCCGAGGTCGAGAAGATCGTCCTCAACTTCCCCAAGGTCGCCTCCTGGCTCGAGCGCTACCCTCGAAACCCGACGATCGACGCCAGCTTCTCGAAGGGCACCTGGACGGTGAACGTGTTCTCCGGCAGGGCGGGGGAGATCGCCACCGGCACGGTCGACGACTCCACCGGCGCCGTCCTGACCGCCTATACCGGCCCGCAGGTCGCCTGGGGTATGGCGCGCGGCGGGCCCGGAGCCTTCGGCGGCACGAAGATCAACTCGCGCACGGTGTGGCTCGGCTTCTGCGCCGCGTTTCTGATCGGCCTCGTCGACTGGAGGCGCATCTTCTCGCTGCGGTCGCTCGACCTGCTGATGATGCTCTCGTTCTCGGTCTCGCTCTGGTTCTTCAACCGCGGGCACATCTTCGCCGCGATGCCGCTTGCCTACCCGGGCATGGCCTGGCTCCTGCTCCGCTGCGTCTGGATCGGGCGGCGAGATCGCTCGCCCCGCGGCTCAACGGTGTGGCCCGTATGGCTCCTCGTGGGCGCAACCGTGTTCCTGGCCGGCTTCCGGATCGGGCTCAACGTCCGCGACTCGAACGTGATCGACGTCGGCCTCTCGGGCGTGATCGGGGCCAACCGCATTGCCAACTTCGTCGACCCCTACGGCAACTTCCCGATCGAGGGGGACCGTCCCGCCTGTGGCCCGGCGGACGCGAACGGGGAGATCCGCGACCGGATACAGACGAACGGCCGCTGCGAGGCGGCCGACGCCCAAGGTGACACTTACGGGCCGGTTTCCTACGAAGCCTACGTCCCCGCCTATCTCGTCTTCGGTTGGAGCGGCAAGTGGGACACGCTGCCGACTGCGCACGCCACCTCGATCCTGTGGGATCTGCTCTGCCTCGTGGGGCTCTGGCTCGTCGGCTGGCGCTTCGGAGGAGCGAAGCTCGCCGCGACGCTCGGATTCGCCTGGGTTGCCTGGCCGTTCTCGCAGTACGCCTCGAGCTCGAACACCAATGACGTGATCCAGCCGGCGCTGCTCGTGTTCGGCTTCTACTTCCTGAGCTCGCCGGCGCTCCGGGGCGCCTTCGGCGCGCTCGGCGCACTGGTCAAGTTCTCTCCGCTCCTCGTCCTGCCGCTCTGGTCCGGCTACCCGGACTCGCGCGATCGCGGCTCGCGCCGCCGCTTCATCGTCGGCGCCCTGATCGCGTCCGCGGCGGCGTTCTCGATCCTGCTCTTCGATCCCAGGCCGTGGCATGCCGCCTCGGTGTTCATCCACCACACCTTCGGCTATCAGTTCGGCCGTTCGTCGCCGTTCTCACTCTGGGACTGGCGGCAGTACCACGCGAAAGGGATCCCCGACCTGCGCTGGGTGCAGCGGGTGCTCGACGCGCTGTTGATCGCGGGAGCGATCGCGCTCTACCGCTGGCCCCGGCGACGCTCTCCACTGCAGATGGCGGCCTTCACCGGCGCGCTCCTCGTCGGCTTCGAGATGGTGCTGACCCACTGGTTCTACCTGTACCTGCCCTGGTTCTTCCCGTTCGTCGCCTTCGCGGTACTCGCTCCGCGGACGGCGGAGGCTCCCGTTCCGGTTCCGGTCGAGGACGAGCTGGCCGGGCCGCTCGCAGTCGCGACTTAGAGCTGGAACAGCGGCCACGAGGCTCAGCCGACGGGGACGCGTATCGGCATGCAGCTCGTCGCGCGCCCGTCAGGTCCGCACTCGACGAGCACGCCCTCGATCCGCACGCCGTTCTCGGCGGTCTCGAGCCGCACCGGGTAGCCGGTGAGAAAACGCTTGATGGGGCCGTCTGGGATGCTTCCGATCACCGAGTCGTGCGGCCCGGTCATCCCGGCATCTGTGATCGCAGCGGTGCCCCCGGCCAGCACGCGCGCATCGGCCGTCTGTACGTGCGTGTGGGTGCCGAGCACCGCCGTCACGCGGCCGTCGAGGTAGTAGGCGAGCGCGACCTTCTCGCTCGTCGCCTCGGCGTGGAAGTCGACCACGATCACGGGCGTCTCACGTGCCGCCTGCTCGACGAGCCGGTCTGCGGCCAGGAACGCGCTCTCGAACGGGTTGAGCGTCATCTGCCCGAGCAGATTGATGACGGCGACCCCGTCGTGGACGGTGAGTCCGACCCCGGGCGTGTGAGGCGAGAGGTTTGCCGGGCGCAGCACCCGGTCGGTCGAGCTCAGGTAGGGGGCGAACCCCTTCTGCCCCCAGACCCAGTTGCCGAGGGTGACCACGTCGGCTCCGACTCCGAGCAGCCGGTCGGCGATCTTCGCGGTGATGCCGCGTCCGTCGGCTGCGTTCTCGCCGTTGACGATGCAGAAGTCGACGCCGAGCTCCTCGCGCAGCCCGGGCAGCCGTGACTCGACCGCGCGGCGCCCCGGGGCGCCGAACACGTCGCCGACGAAGAGGATCTTCACGGGAGTGTCCCTAACCGAGAGCCAGAGTGGCGGCCGGGTGGACCTCGATCAGCACGTGGTTGCCGGCGTCATTCGTGTAGCGGGCGAGCGACTGCCTTTCGAGCTTCGAGAGGTCGATCAGCTCGCCGAGCTTGGAGCTTCCCTGCGTTACCGAGGAACCGACCGAGAGTGACGGGTCGACCGCCATGTTCTCGACCGAGACGACGAGCGAAGGCGCCGAGGTCGGCTGGATGTCGACCCGCTGGCCGTGGACGGCGCCGTCGAGGATCACCTTCTCGATCCCGACGATCGTGCCGCTCACCGGTGCGTAGACGTCGGTCCCGGGAGGAGCGCCGACGTCCAGCGCCGACGTCGAGGGGCCGGTTCCGCCCGGCAGGAGGTACCAGTGCGGCGAGCCCGAGCCGCCGCCGAAGATCGCGTGGGCGAGCCGCTTGAGGAGGCCCTGGTTGGCCTGCGTCCCGAGGGGCGTCAGGCCGAGCGCGCCGTCGTCGGCAGCGTAGTAGCCGATCGCCGTGATCCGGCTCTGGTTCACCGGCAGCTCGATGGTGAGCGCTCCGACCTTCGCCAGGGGCTCGAACGCAGGCGGTCCGGCCGGCAGCAGCCTCGAGGCGCTCGCGGGCGCCGTCAGCGCGGGGGCGGGATGGTCGCCGCCGCCGAACGCGGTGACGAGCAGCGTCACCGTCACGATCGTCAGCACGACGACGAGAAGCGCGACTCTGCGCCTCCGGATTTCCCGACGAGGGCGCTTCGGGCGCGCAACCCGCCGGTTGCCGCGGGGCGGCGTCATGGCCGGACCGTACCGGAAGGCCCCTGGGGCATCAACCGGGAGCTGCACCTGGCTGCGCCGAGCACAGCTGTACGATCGGGGCTGTGAGCGCGCAGGCCGGGCCGCCGCGAGTCGTAATTCCACGCTGGGTACAGCTGGTCGGGCTCCCGGTGGCCGTGTTCTTCGCGTGGGTGTTCGGTCAGGCCGCAGCTCACACGGTGTTCCTTTTCCTCGTGGCGACGCTGATCGCGCTCCTGCTCGACCCGATCGTGCTCACGCTCGGCGCGTTCAGGTTACGCCGCGGCTTCGCGGTGGCGCTCGTGTACCTGACGTTCGCGGCGGCTCTCCTCCTGATTCTGATCGCGCTCGGCACGGTCGTCGTCAGCCAGACGAAGACGGCTGCCGCGCGGTTCAACGACTACTTCACCGTCCGGCACGGACAGAGCTCGGCCGACCGCGACATCAACCGTCTGCAGCACTGGCTCGACACGCATCATCTCCGGAACATCAACGTCGAGCAGAGCGGCCATCGCCTGGTGAAGCGGATCCGCCAGAGGGACGTCGGCCGGTACACCCACCGGATCGTCAATTTCGTCGAGGGCGCAGCGATCTCGATCGGGAAGGCGTTGTTCGACTTCGTCCTGATCCTCGTCGTCTCGATCTACCTGCTCCTCGACATGCAACGACTCTCGCGGGCCGTCGACCGTCGCTTCCCGCCCGGCGGCGGGAGACCGCTGATCTCACGGATGGAGCACGCGCTCATCTCCTACGTCCGCGGCCAGATCGCGCTCAGCCTGATCATCGGGACCAGCGCCGGACTCGGGCTCTGGATCCTCGGTGCGACCGGCCTCGTTCCGAACATGGACTCCTACGCGCTGCTCTTCGGAGGCTGGGTCGCGATCACCGAGGTGCTGCCGTACCTCGGGCCGTGGCTCGGTGCGATCCCGCCCGCGATCTATGCGCTCGTCGTGCATCCATTCTCGGTGATCTGGGTCGTTCTCCTCTTCCTGGGGATCCACCAGATCGAGGGCCACGTCGTCGTGCCGAAGGTGATGGGGAGCGTCCTGCGCTTGCACCCTCTGCTCGTGATCTTCGGGTTGCTCGCCGGTGCCAACATCGACGGGCTGATCGGAGCGTTGATGGCGCTGCCGCTGCTCGCCGTCGGCCGTGCCGCCTGGGAGTTCTTCTCCGAGCGGATCTCGTTCGAGTCCTGGACAGGGGGCGGCACGATCCCGGTCGAGGTCGAGGACATCACCGAGGCGCGTTCCGAGACCCTTGCCGGGCGCTGACCCACCGCCGGCCAGGCGTCCCGTACCCTTTTTAACGTGAGCACCTTCCCCGAGACCCGGCTCCGGAGGCTGCGCAGAACGGGCGCCCTGCGCGATCTCGTTCGCGAGACGACGCTCTCGCTCGACGACCTCGTGATGCCGCTCTTCGTCGCGCCGGAGGCTCTCCCCAACGAGCAGCTGCCGGGCATGTCGCGGCACACGGTCGAGGGCGTGGTCAGGGAGTGCGAGGAGCTGATCCGCGCCGGTGTGAAGTCGGTGATCCTCTTCGGGATCCCGGAGGAGAAGGACGACGAGGGGTCGGGCGCCTGGATCGCCGACGGGATCGTCCAGCAGGCGCTGCGCGCGCTTCGACCGCGCTTCCCGGAGCTGGTGCTTCTTACCGACGTCTGTCTCTGCGAGTACACGGCGCATGGCCACTGCGGTGTGCTTCGCGACGGCGAGGTCGACAACGACTCTTCGCTCGAGCTGCTCGCTCGTACCGCCGTCTCGCATGTCGAGGCGGGTGCCGACGTGGTCTGCCCGAGCGACATGATGGACGGCCGGGTGGCGGCGATCCGGGCCGAGCTTCCAGAGACGCCGATCGTCTCGTACGCGGCCAAGTACGCCTCGGCGTTCTACGGTCCCTTCCGTGAGGCCGCCGGCTCTGTGCCGGCGTTCGGCGACCGGAGTGGCTACCAGATGGATCCCGGGAACGTGCGCGAGGCGCTGCGCGAGTGCGAGCTCGACGCCGCCGAGGGCGCAGACGTGCTGCTCGTCAAGCCGGCGCTTCCTTACCTCGACGTGATCCGGGCGGTGCGCGAGCGCTTCGATCTTCCGGTCGGGGCGTACAACGTATCGGGCGAGTACGCGATGGTGAAGGCTGCGGCCGCGGCAGGGCACCTCGACGAGCGGGCGGCTGCGCTCGAGTCGCTGACCGCGATCCGGCGCGCCGGAGCCGGGGTCGTGGTCACCTACTGGGCCAAGGAGCTCGCCGCCTGGATCTAGACCGCTCCGAGCTCTGGTACCGGGCCCGGAAGCTCATCCCGGGCGGCGTGAACTCACCTGTCCGGGCGATGCGCGCCGTCGGTGTCGACGAGCCGTTCTTCGTCGCGCGAGGCGAGGGTGCCTACCTCGAGACGATCGACGGGCGCCGTCTGCTCGACTGGGTGCAGTCGTGGGGCCCGCTCGTCTTCGGCCACGCCGACCCGGAGACGATCGAAGCAGTCAGGGCCGCCGCCGACGCCGGGACGAGCTTCGGTGCGCCCACCGAGCGCGAGGTCGACCTCGCGGCCGAGATCGTCGACGCCGTCCCGTCGGTCGAGCAGGTCAGGCTCGTCTCTTCGGGCACCGAGGCGGCGATGTCGGCGCTGCGCCTGGCCCGGGCGTTCACGCACCGCAGCCGGCTGATCAAGTTCGCGGGCGGATATCACGGGCACGGCGACTCCTTCCTCGCCGAGGCGGGCTCGGGCCTCGCCACGCTAGGTATCCCCGCCTCCCCGGGCGTTCCGTCGGCCGTCGTCGCCGAGACCGTGGTTGTCGACTACAACGACGTCGATCGCGCAGCCGCCGCCGTCGAGCGGCACAGCGAGGACCTGGCTGCGATCTTCGTCGAGCCGGTGGCCGGGAACATGGGCTGCGTGCCGCCAGTGCCTGGGTTCCTCGAGGCGCTTCGGGCGCTCTGCGACGCCTCGGGGGCACTGCTGGTGTTCGACGAGGTGATCACGGGCTTCCGCGTCTCGCGCGGTGGAGCGCAGGAGCGCTACGGAGTCAGCCCCGACCTGACCGTGCTCGGCAAGATCGTCGGCGGCGGCCTGCCGCTCGCTGCCTTTGGCGGCCGCACCGAGATCATGTCGCGCCTCGCTCCCGTGGGCGACGTCTACCAGGCGGGGACGCTCTCGGGCAATCCGCTCGCGACCGCCGCCGGGATCTCCGTGCTCCGCCGGCTGCGCGATCCCGCCGTGTACGACGAGCTCGAGCGCCGCGGCGCGCGGCTCGAGGCCGGGCTCTCGCAGTTCGGGCTCGTGCAGCGGGTCGGCGCGATGCTGACGCTCTTCCTGAGGGGGACAGACCCCTCAACAGTCGTCACGCGTCTGCAACGCCTCGAGTCGGGGCGCTACGCCGCGCTCTTCCGCCACCTGCTTGCGAGCGGGATCTACTTCGCGCCCAGCCAGTACGAGTGCCTGTTCCCCTCGGTGGCCCACGGCGACGACGAGATCGACCGGACCATCGAGGCCGTGGCCGCCTTCGCACAGCAGGGCTAGCAAACTGCGATCCCCGGAAGGTTTGAGACACTTCGGCTGTGAATGTCTTCGACGCGATTGCATCCGGGGCCGGGGCGGAGAGTCCGCTCTGGGCGGCGGCTCTCCGGGTGCCTTCCCAGCGCGACCGGTTGCCGGTGTTCTCGACTCTCGCACCGGAGCCCTTCGCGCTCGGGCTCGAGACCGTCTACGAGGCCTATCTCGTTCACTACGGCGCCTCACGACTGTTCGAGCCTCGCGAGGACAGCGAGCAGATCCTGCTCGGCGACTACCTCTACGCCCACGGCCTCGTCCGCATCTCGGAGGCCGGCGGCGTCGACGCCGTGGCTGCGATGGCGGAGCTGATCTCGCGGTGCGCCTCGCTGCGGGCCGCAGGCGAGGCCGGTGACGGCGATGCGTGGGTGGATGCGGCCCGGTCGCTCGGCGGCGACCCGTCCGGTGAAGACATAGCCACCGCGCTGCGCCGTCATGCCGCGAGAACGGGAGCGGGAGTCGCGTCGTGAGGGAATCTGTCGTCTCCCGGGAACTGTCCCGGTTTCCGCGGACTGCTTCCCGCGGACCGCTTTGCGGACGGGTCGCTTCGCGGCCGGCCGGTACGATCCCGCGGTGATCTACGACGCCGCGAGCGACGGTTTGCACATCATCGTCGGCATGCTCATCGTCGGTCTCGTGTTCCTGGCCGTGATCGCCGTCGGCGAGGCAGTGAAGGCGGCATCGCACCGGCGCAAGGCCCGCCGCCCGAGCTCGTACTGACCTGGATGAGTCGTTGGGCTCGCCGGCCGACCTTCGCGAGTGGATCGCCCTCCTCGAGCGCGAGGGCGAGCTCGTCCGCGTCTCCGCGGAGGTCGATCCGCACCTCGAGGTGACCGAGATCGTCGACCGGACCGTCAAGGCGGGCGGCCCGGCGCTCCTCTTCGAGCGACCGGCCGGGAGCGAGCATCCGCTGCTCGTCAACCAGTTCGGCACCGAGCGGAGGATGTGCCTCGCCTTCGGGGTCGAGAGCCTCGACGACGTCGGTGCCCGGCTCGCCGACGTGCTCGAGATGCAGCCCCCGTCCGGGCTCGTCGACAAGCTCCGCGGACTCAGGCAGCTGAAGTCGATCGCCGACTCGCTGCCGGACACGGTGCGCAAGGCCGCCTGCCAGGAGGTCGTCCTGCGTGGCGACGACGTCGACCTCGGCCTGCTCCCGATCCAGACCTGCTGGCCGCTCGACGTCGGCCCGTTCATCACCCTCCCGGCCGTGTTCACGCGCGATCCGCGGACCGGCGGGCGGAACGTCGGCATGTACCGGATGCAGGTGCTCGGGCCGCGCTCGACCGCAATGCACTGGCAACTCCACAAGGATGGTCGCGCCGACTTCCACGGGAGCACCGGCCGGATGGAGGTTGCCGTTGCGCTCGGGCTCGACCCGGTGACCGCGTACAGCGCGAGCGCGCCCCTCCCCAAGCACATCGACGAGCTGATGTTCGCCGGGTTCCTGCGCGGCGAGGCGGTCGACGTCGTCAGGTGCGTGAGCGTGGGGCTCGAGGTGCCGGCTTCGGCGGAGATCGTGCTCGAGGGCTACGTCGAGCGCGGCGATCTCACGCTCGAGGGGCCGTTCGGCGACCACACGGGCTTCTACACGCCCGCCGAGCCGTTCCCGGTCTTCCACGTGACCGCGATGACGATGCGGCGCGGTGCCGTCTACCCGTCGATCGTGGTCGGCAAGCCTCCGCAGGAGGACGCCTGGCTCGGCAAGGCAACCGAGCGGATCTTCCTGCCGGCGATCAGGGCCTCGGTGCCCGAGATCGTCGACTACGACCTTCCTGTCGCAGGTGCCTTCCACAACTGTGCGATCGTGTCGATCCGCAAGAGCTACCCGGCTCAGGCGCGGAAGGTGATGAGCGCGATCTGGGGGCTCGGGCTCCTGTCGCTGACGAAGACCGTGATCGTGGTCGACGAGCATGTCGACCCCCACGACTACGCGCAGGTCGCGTTCTACGCGGGCGCCAACGTCGACCCGTCGCGCGACGTGGTGCTCGGCGAGGGCCCCGCCGATCACCTCGACCACGCGACCGCCCGGCAGTTCGTCGGAGGCAAGCTCGGGATCGACGCGACCGCGAAGCTCCCCGAGGAGGGAGCCCGCGCGTGGCCGCCCGAGATCGAGATGAGCGCCGAGATCCGCGCTCTCGTCGATCGGAGATGGACCGAATACGGGTTCCCCGGCTTCGCTGCCTGACCGTTATCGGAGCGCGACCTGCCGTGTTTCGGTATTAGTTCGGGCTCCGGACTGCGCTTCCGCACTGGGCAGTCAGCTGTGATACTTGTTGGTAGCGACTTGGATTCGAGCCGCGGACACGACCACACTCCCGGCCCCAGCCTCTGGCCGGTCGGCTTTGCCGTTGGGGTCGTCGTCATGCTCGTCGGGTTCGTCGTCTCGTGGGCGATCGTTGCAGTCGGCATCTTCGTCACGGTCTTCTTCGCGTTCCTCTGGCTGAGGGAGCTGATCCACGGTCGGGCTCTCGCGGGGGAGCCGCCGGCGGTGCAGCCCGAGCAGCGGCCGCCGCGAGCCGCCGCCGTTCCGAGGCCGGCGCGCACCGATCTGGTGCACGACCGCTATCCGCGTAACGTGTTCCTCGAGGCCTCGACCCTGGGACTCGGCGCGGTGATCGGCGGCCTCGTCACCCTGCCGGTGCTCGGCTTCATGATCGGCCCCGCGTTCCTCAAGCAGGGCGTGAAGCTCTCCGATCTGGGGCCGATCACCGACTTTCCGGAAGGCCAGTTCCTGATCACGACGTTCACCTCGAATGCCCAGGAGGGCACCGTTTCGCGGCGCACGGCGTTCGTCCGTAACAACGGCTTCCTCGGGACCCAACCGAGCTTCACGGTCATCTCCAACCACTGCGCCCATCTGGGCTGTCCGGTCGAGCCGAACGGGGTGCCTCTGTACAAGGAGACGAAGAGGTTCCGAGACGTGACGATGATCCCGGTTCTGCCCTCGGGCTTCGGGTGCCCGTGCCACGGCGGGCAGTACGACACCGAGGGCAACAGGATCGCCGGCCCGCCCGTGCGCGGGCTCGACCGCTACGCCTTCTCGATCGTCAACGGCCACCTGATGGTCGGCAAGCCGTTCTCGGTCGCCTACGTCGTCGGCACCGGTGCGAACGCGCAGATCCACGCAACGAGACTCTCGTTCCCGGGCGAGCACGTGAGCGGGATCGAGTCCTGGCTCTACCCGATCCAGCCTCCGCACTGATGGCGAAGAAGACGACCACGCAGGAGCGGATCCTGTATCCGGTCGACTGGCTGGAGGAACGCTCGGGGCTGGTCGGCGGGATCCGCTATTTCCTCTTCCGCAACGTCCCCGCCGACGTCAACTGGTTCCAGACGCTCGGCTCGGCGACACTGACGGCGTTCCTGGTCCAGGCCTCGACCGGCGTCGTGCTCGCGATGTACTACCAACCTGGCCCGACGACCGCGTACCCGTCGATTCAGCACATCACGAACGACATCTGGGGCGGCTGGCTCGTCCGCGGCATGCACAAGTGGGGCGCCTCGGTCTTCATCATCCTGATGTTCCTGCACATGGGCCGCGTGTTCCTGTTCGGCGCCTACAAGTACCCGCGCGAGCTCAACTGGATCATCGGCGTGCTGCTGCTCGCGCTCGGTCTCGCCGAGGGCTTCACCGGTTACCTGCTCCCGTGGGACCAGACCTCATACTGGGCCACGACCGTCGGAATCAACCTGAACGGGACGGCACCCTTCTTGGGGCCCTTCATAGCCCAGTTCCTCCAGGGCGGCACCTACATCAACGCGGACACGATCAGCCGCTTCTACGCGATCCACATGCTGCTGCTGCCTGCCGCGATCGGGGGGCTGATCGCGCTGCACCTCTACCTCGTGATCCGTCTCGGCGTCACCTCGCCTCCGTGGTCGAAGGAAGCGGCGGGAACCGGGCCGCTGCCGCCGCATTCCTCCAACGGGTCGGGGCCATCGTCCGGCACGGAGCCGCGGCAGCCAGTGGAACGAGCGGCAAGTGGCTAACGACCGGATCGCCGAGCGCCAGCGCGTCTTCAAGCAGTACAAGGAGGACGTCAAGGAGCGCGGGAAGCCGTTCTTCCCGTTCGCGATGTGGCACGACACGATCATGTCGTGCGTCACCGTGCTCGTGATCGTCGCACTCGCGGTGGTCTGGAAGTGGTCGGTCCCGGGAAACCACGCCAACACGAGCTCGGGTCTGCTCGGGAAGCTCTACGACACACCTGCCGACCCGGGGACGTTCAGCTTCGTCCCACGACCTGACTGGTACTTCTACTTCCTCTTCTACCTGCTGCGGATCTTCAAATGGCCCAACTCGGTCATCCTCGGCACGGTGGGGATCCCCACGATCCTGATCCTGCTCCTGATCTCGATGCCGTTCATCGACATCAGGCCCGAGCGGCATCCCCTGAAGCGGCCGGTGGCGATGGTCGCCGCCGTTCTCGTCGTGCTCTCGATGGGCATTCTCACCTACAAGGGCGCCACCGCGAAGGAGGCGCTCGGGCCCGAGCTCCTGCTCAAGGTGCCCGGATGGGCGAAGACCCAGGGGTTCGAGCACGATCCGGTCGCGGTTCAGGGAGCGAAGCTGTTCGCGTCGATCGGCTGCCTGAACTGCCACACCTATCTCGGCTCGGGAAACCACAACCTCGGTGCGCCCGACCTCAGTGCCATTGGCGCGAAGAACCTGGGGATCGCCTTCCAGATCGCGCACCTCAAGTGCCCGTCGTGCGTGAACAAGGGCAGCCCGATGCCCAGCTTCGCGAGCCAGGGGACGGTGAACCTGACGCGGCTCGCCACCTTCCTCGAGGCCTCCAAGGGACCCAAGTAGCCGCGGCCGAGGCGGCCGCGCACATAGGCTGTCGGCATCGGAATGACGCTCGCCCCTGACGCAGTCCGCTCGATGTTCGACCGCATCGCACCGGTCTACGACGCGATGAACCGGGTCATGACCGCAGGCCTCGATCTGCGCTGGCGCCGGCTCGCCGCAGCCGCTGCCGTTCGGCCCGGTGACGTCGTCCTCGATGCGGCCTGCGGAACGGGCGATCTCGCCCTCGCCGACCACAGGGCCGGCGCGGCACGGGTGACCGGGCTCGACTTCTCGCCTCGCATGCTCGCCTGCGCGCGCCGCAAGGCTCCGGCGCTCCAGTGGATCGAGGGAGACGTGCTCTCGCTGCCGTTCGAGGCCGGCGCGTTCGATGCGGCGACGATCGGCTTCGGCATCCGAAACGTCGCCGATCTCGAGCTCGCCCTCGGGGAGCTGCGGCGGGTGTTGAGGCCCGGCGGCCGGCTGGCGATCCTCGAGCTGACCCGGCCTCGCGGGCTCCTGCTCCCGTTCTTCCGAGTGTGGTTCGATCGGGTCGTTCCCCTCCTCGGGCGGCTCCTGCCCGGCGGCGCCGCGTACGCATACCTGCCGGCGTCAGTGGAGCGGTTCCCGGCAGCCGAGCAGCTCGAGGGCCTCCTCGTGCGCGCCGGCTTCGCCGATGTTCGATTCCGCCTCTTGGCCGGCTCGATCGTCGCGCTCCACACCGGTGTAGTCTCGACGGAACCGGTGACAGGCGAAGGTGCCGGCTTTGCCGGCGCCGGAGCCGGGAGGGCGGCCGCCTGAACGCGCTCTCGGTCGACTCGACGCCGGGCCTTGCGCCGTACATGGCCGAGCTGGAGGTACGCCTTGCCGAGGCCGTCGGTCGCCGGCCCGGGTTCGCGTCGGAGGTCGCCGCCGAGGCGCTCTCGGCCGGCGGTAAGAGGCTTCGGCCCCTGCTCTGTTTCCTCTCCTCGCGCAACGGGGATGACGAGCTCCTGCTCGCAGCCGGCACCGCGACCGAGCTCGTGCACATGGCGACCCTCGTCCACGACGACCTCGTCGACGGCGCACGCATGCGCCGAGGCGTACCGGCGGCCTGGTCGGTGTTCGGTCCCGGCGCTGCACTCTCGGCAGGGGACTATCTCTTCGCCTGCGCGTTCGCCGAGCTCGCGGCGACCGAGAACTCGAGGGCGGTCGGGACCCTCGCCGACGCCTGCCTCGCGCTCGCGCGGGGCGAGGCGATGCAGCGAAGCCAGACGCGCAAGCCCGAGACGACGATCGACGACTACCTGGAGCGCTGCGCGCTGAAGACAGGGAAGCTGTTCGAAGCGGCCTGCCGGCTCGGCTCCGGCGGCGATCCGGACCTGGGCGCGTACGGCCTCGCTCTCGGCATCGCCTTCCAGATCGCCGACGACATTCTCGACTGCGCCGGACAGACCCAGGAGACCGGCAAGATCCCCGGCACCGACCTGCGCGAGGGCACGCCGACCATGCCGCTCCTACTCGCCGCGCAGCAGGACGCGATCGTCCGCTCGGCTCTCGCCGGAGGCCCGCTCGAAGGCGCGCTCGTGCGCGTGGCCGGAACCGACGCGCTGGCGCGTTCGCGCGAGGCTGCGCTCGACTACGCGGCCAAGGCACGCTCGTGCGTCGGCTCTGCGCCGCACCGGGAGGAGCTCGAGGCCCTCACCTACGCTGTGGTGGACCGCGCCTCGTGACGGCGCTCGCCCATGACACCGTGCTCGAGCTCGTCCGGGAAAAGGTTGAAGCCGGCGAGCGCCTCGACCTCGACGACGGTCTCGCGCTGCTCGAGTCCGACGACCTGCTCGCGGTCGGCGGGCTCGCCGATCTCGCCCGCCGCCTGCGCGGCGGCGACGACCTCGTCTACTTCGTCCAGAACGTCTACCTGAACCAGACGAACGTCTGCCGCGTGAAGTGCAAGTTCTGCGCCTTCGCCGCGACGCAGAAGCAGGCTCACGCCTACACCGTCCCGCCCGACGAGCTCGTCGCCGACGCGATCTCGGAATGGGAGCGGCTGCACTTCACCGAGATCCACATGGTCAACGGCGAGAGCCCTCACGTCGACTTCGACTTCTACCGCGACACGATCCGGGGGCTCCACGAGGCGCTTCCGGACGTGTTCCTCAAGTGCTACACGGCCTCCGAGATCCACCACATGACGACGCTCTCGGGCCTCTCGCACGAGCAGGTGCTGCGGGAGCTCCAGTCGGTCGGGCTCGGTGCGCTCACCGGCGGCGGGGCCGAGGTGTTCGCCGATCGCGTGCGTCGGCTCGTAGCGCCAGGCAAGGAGCACCCGGACATCTGGTTCCACGTGCACGACACGGCTCATCGGCTGGGCATCCCGACCCACTGCACGCTCCTCTACGGGCACGTCGAGACCTATGAGGAGCGCATCGAGCACCTGCTCCGCCTGCGCGATCAGCAGGACCGGACCGGCGGCTTCCTGGCGTTCGTCCCGCTTGCCTTCCACCCGGCGAACACCGTCTTCGAGCGGCGCGGCTTCACCTTCCAGACCGGCGCCGCCGACCTGAAGATGCTCGCCGTCTCGCGGCTCATGCTCGACAACATCCCGAACATCAAGGCGTACTGGATCTCGCTCACGATGCCGGTCGCGCAGGTCGCGCTCCACTTCGGGGCCAACGACGTCCAGGGCACGATCGTCCGGGAGGAGATCTTCCGCGCCGCCGGGTCGACGGCCGGCACCGAGCAGAAGACCGAAGAGCTCGTCCGCGCCGTTCGAGCCGCCGGCCGCATCCCGGTCCAGCGCGACACGCTCTACAACGAGCTGCGGCGGTGGGCCGCGTGATCCGCCTCGGCAGGATCTCGTACGCCAACATGGCGCCGGTCTTCTTCAGGGTCGACGCCGAGTACGAGGAGGTCACCGGCGTCCCGACCGAGCTGAACCGGAGGCTGGTCGCGGGCGAGATCGACACCGCCCCCATCTCGTCGATCGAGTACGCGCGGCACGCCGACACGCTGCTCCTGCTGCCGAGACTCTGCGTCTCGAGCGAGGGCGCCGTCGACTCGATCCAGCTCGTCTCGAAGTTCCCGCTGGAGCGGATCAGCACCGTGGCCGTGACGCCCGAGTCGGCGACTTCGGTCGTGCTGACCAGGGTGCTCCTGCCCGACGCGAAGCACGTGCCGCTCGGGGAGGAGGCCGACGCGAAGCTCCTGATCGGCGACGCGGCGCTCGCCTCGGCATTCGAGGACCCGACGCCGCACCACGATCTCGGTCGCCTGTGGCTCGAGCGCACCGGGCTGCCGATGGTGTTCGCAGTCTGGGCGGTCGCAATGCCGCCCCACCCGGACCTGCTCGAGCTCGAGGAGGCGCTCGTTTCGTCGGTTCGAGCCGCTCGGGCGGAGCCCGAGACGCTCGCCTTCGAGTCGTCGGAGCTCTACGGCTACCCGCCCGGGTTCCTTGCGCGCTACTTCGAGAAGCTCCGCTACCGGTTCGGACCGCGCGAGCGGGCCGGTCTCTACACCTTCCTCGAGCTGGCGCGCGACGCCGGCGAGCTCGACCAGGTGCCCGAGCTGCGCTTCGTCACCGCCGGGGCGGCCGTGACGTGACGCCGCCTGCAAAGCCATCTGTGCTGTCGGCGTCGGGAACGACCCGCGCCAGACTGAAGCCTGGCGCCGGGACCGATCTCATTCTCGGTAAGGCACTTGACGGTGCTCGCATCGACGACGCCGAGGCCCTGGCGCTGCTCGAGTCGCGCGACCTGCTCGCGGTCGGCCGCGCCGCGAACGAGCTGCGCGGGCGCCGTACCGATCCTGATCGGATCACGTTCATCGTCGACCGCAACGTCAACTACACGAATGTCTGCGTCACCGACTGCGACTTCTGCGCCTTCTACCGCCGACCGGGCGACCGGCGCGAGGGCTACCTGCTGCCGAAGCCGGTCATCTACAAGAAGATCGAGGAGACGCTCGCGCTCGGCGGCACCGGCCTCCTGATGCAGGGAGGCCACCACCCCGATCTGGGCATCGACTACTACGAGGACCTCTTCCGCTCGATCAAGGCGCGCTACCCGATCCACCTGCACGCGCTCTCGCCCCCCGAGGTCCAGCACATCTCGCGACGCTCGAAGCTCTCGATCCCCGACACCTTGACCCGGCTCCGCGACGCCGGCCTCGACTCGATCCCCGGCGGGGGCGGCGAGATCCTCGTCGACCGCGTTCGCGACGTGATCGCGCCGAAGAAGACGAAGTCGGCCGAATGGCTGAACGTGATGCGCCACGCGCACCGGCTGGGCATGTCGACGACCGCGACCATGATGTACGGTCACGTGGAGACCATCCAGGAGCGGGTCGAGCACATGCGAAAGATCCGCGACCTGCAGGACGAGACCCACGGCTTCCGCGCTTTCATCTCGTGGACGTTCCAGGACGACGGGAACCGCCTCGGCTCGAAGGTCCCGCGCGAGACGATGCCGACCTCGTTCGACTACCTGCTCACCCAGGCCGTCTCGCGCATCTATCTCGACAACGTCGACCACATCCAGTCGAGCTGGGTGACGCAGGGGATGAAGATCGGGCAGGTGGCGCTCGAGTTCGGCGCCGACGATCTCGGCTCGATCATGATCGAGGAGAACGTGGTCTCGGCCGCCGGAACGACCTACCGTGCCTCGACCGAGGACTTCGTGCGCACGATCAAGGGCCTGGGAAAGATCCCGGTGCAGCGCGACACGCTGTACCGCGAAGTCCGCGTCTGGAACTGACGGAACCCTGCAGGGCATCGGCTACCCTCGGATGGGGTCAGTCATGCGTCGCCTTCTCGCCTGCCCGCTCGCCGCGGCCTTCCTCGTCGCGCCGCTCGCCTCCGCGCAAGGACCGGTGAGTCCGTCGGCGGTGACGCCGCTGATGCCGGGCGTCACCTATCAGCAGTACTCGGAGCTCACCTCTCACGGCCCGGTCGCCTATTCGGTCATCACCGCTCCGCCGCCGACAGGCCTCGAGACGATCGCCCCGGTCCTCGGCGAGGGCACGATCACGGGGCCGCGCGAGACCGTGACGCAGCTCGAGGAGAGCGTCGACTCGATCGAGACGGTCGCCGGCGTCAACGGCGACTTCTTCAACCTCAGCGGCGCCAACTCGACCCCTTCCGGGATCGTCATGAGCGGAGGCGCGCTCGTGCGGGTCCCGACCCCGGCGCGCTCGTCGATCGGGTTCGACGCGAACGGCGCGATGCACGTCGGCAGGATCTCGTTCACGGGCACGTGGCAGGGCACAGGGCAGCGACGCCCGCTCGCCGGCGTCAACCAGCAGCCGCACGGGAGCCAGACAGTCCTCTTCACGCCGGCGTGGGGGGCGGCGACGCCGAGCCTCCCGAACGACTCGTATGCGGTGCTCGAGCCCTTCCCGGCGGCGGCGGTCGACACCGACCTGAACGCGACGGTGTCGGCGGTCGGCAGCGGGTCGGCCGCGATCCCGTCCGACGGCGCCGTCCTCGTCTCGAACGGAAGCGAGGCTGCGAAGCTCCAGGCGGAGGCGCCGCAAGGGACCTCGACCACTGTGCGCCTGGTCCTCCCGGACTCGTGGAGCTCGATCGTCTCCGCGCTCGGCGGTGGACCCCAGCTCGTGAAGGGCGGCAAGCCCGTGTTCTCGACCGGCGAGAACTTCAGCACCGTCGACCTCACGTCGCGTCAGCCGCGAGCGGCCGTGGGGCAGCTCTCCGACGGCCGGGTGATCCTCGTCACGGTCGACGGCGGGCGGCCCGGCTACAGCGTCGGGATGACCAACTACGAGCTCGCCGAGACGATGGCGAAGCTCGGGGCCGTCACCGCCGCCGGGCTCCAGTTCGGCCGCTACGTCACCTCAGCCTTCCAGGGTCAGGTGCTGAACAGGCTCAGCCAGGCGCGCCAGGCGCCGGTCAAGGAGGCGCTGATCGTCGGGTACGTCGGGGTGTACCTGCCGCCTCCCTCGCTGCCCGTCGTCGGGAAGACGGATGCGGCGGGCGGTGAGCGCCTCTCGTACCGGATCACGAGTCCCTCCACGGTGACGGCCAACGTGGTCGCGCCGGACGGGACCGTGCACCAGGTCGACTCGGGGCCTCGCCAGCCCGGCACCTACACGTTCACCTGGAACGCATTCGACACCGAAGGCACCTGGCACTGGAGCGTCCAGGCGACCGACGACCAGAACCGCACCTCGACCGCCGATGAGACGTTCGTCTACGACCTGACGCTCTCCGAACTGACCGTTCCGAAGACGGTCAGCCGGGGTGCGGGACTCGGTGTCGCGTTTACCCTCGCGCGACCGGCCTCGGTGACGCTCGCGATCGAGTCGCTGAACGGCACTCCCGTCGAAACCCTTCCGGCGCAAAGCCTGCCGGCCGGAGCCCAGACCCTGACGTGGGACGGGACGACCTCGACCGGTGCGAGCGCCCCGCTCGGGGCGTACGTCGCGACCGTGACCGAGACGAGCTCGATCGGCACGGCCTCGTACGCGGGCCAGTTCACGCTGACGAGATAGCCTCCGCCCATCACCTCGTTCATCGGCAACCACGGCCTGCTGGCGGTCTTCTTGCTCATGACGGTCGCAGCAGTGCTGCCGGCGGCGAGCGAGGTGACGATGCTCTACGGCGGCGCGCTCGCATCAGGGGCGCTCGCCGGCCAGATCTCGCTCTTCGGCGACGACTTCTCCTCCGGCCTGCCCGCCTACCTGGCGGTCGTTGCCGCGGGGATAGCGGGCAACACGCTCGGCGCCGCCGGCGGCTGGTGGATCGGAGTTCGCGGCGGCAACCCGCTGCTCGAGTGCTACGGTCGCTACGTCCACATCACCCCCGCTCGAATCGCCCGCGCGGAGCGATGGTTCGACCGCTTCGAGGGCATCGCGGTGCCGCTCGGCTTCGCGACACCGCTCATCCGCTCGTTCGTCGCGATCCCCGCCGGGATTCTGGAAGTGGGCTTCCGCCGCTTCATCCTCTCGGCCGTCGTTGGCATCGCCGTCTTCTGTTTCGTGCTCGCGGGGATCGGCTGGGCCGTCGGGTCGAGCTGGCACTCGGCACACCACGATCTTCTCTACGTCGACATCGTGGTCGTCCTCGCGATCGTGTTGCTCGCTGCGGTCCTGCTGATCAGGCGCCGCCGGTCGATTACGATGGCTTCGGGCAGCGGTCCCTCCTAGCCATGCCGATTCCTCACGTCGACGTCAAGTCGCAGTACGCGCCGCTCATTCCCGAGCTGAGGGCGGCCTTCGAGCGCACCCTCGAGAGCGGCCGCTTCATCTTCGGCCCCGAGGTCGACGGGTTCGAACGCGAGGCGGCGCAGCGTCTCGGCGTCGAGCAGACGATCGGCGTCGCGAACGGCACCGACGCCATCGTGCTCGTTCTCGACGCGCTCGAGATCGGCGCCGGGGACGAGGTGGTCTGTCCGTCGTTCACGTTCTTCGCCACCGCCGAGGCGATCGTGCGCACCGGTGCGACGCCGGTCTTCGCGGACATCGACCCTGTGACGCTGAACATCGACCCTGCGGACGTGGCGCAGAGGATCACCCCGCGTACCAGGGCGATCATGCCTGTGCACCTGTTCGGCCGGCCGGCGCCGATCGAGCAGCTGCGGACTTTCGGCGTGCCGATCGTCGAGGATGCCGCGCAGGCGTTCGGGGCGTCCGGGATCGCGACGAGCGTCGCGTCGACCTTCAGCTTCTTCCCGACCAAGAACCTGTTCGCGCTCGGCGACGGCGGTCTCGTCGCGGTCAACGACGCGGAGCTCGCCGACCGGATCCGCATGCTCCGTTTCCACGGCTCGCGGGCAAAGAAGGACTTCGAGCTGATCGGCTACAACTCGCGGCTCGACGCGGTGCAGGCGGCGATGCTGCGGGTGTTCCTGCCTCACCTCGACGGGTGGAACGCCGCGCGCCGCGAGGCGGCGTCGCGCTACGAGGAGCTCGGGCTCGCCGACGTGGCCGAGTTGCCCGCAGACGACCCCGGCCACGTGTACCACATGTACTGCGTCCGCTCCTTCGAGCGAGACCGGCTCGCCGCCGCGCTCGCCGACGCCGAGATCGGCTTCGCCTCGTACTACGAGCCTCCCCTGCATCTCCAACCGGCCCTGCGCCATCTGGGGTACGCCGAAGGAGACCTTCCGGAGACCGAGAAGGCGGCGCGTGAGAACCTGTGCCTGCCGATGTGGGGGGGGATAACCGAAGAGCAGCAGGCCGAGGTGGTCGCCGTGCTGCGCCGCGCCTCGAGTCTCGTCCAGGCATGATCGCGCTCCCGGTCACCCGGCATCGCCTGTGGCAGCTCGCCGCCGATGCCGTGCTGATCGGAGTGGCCTGGTGGCTCGCGTTCTTCCTCTGCTTCGACCGTCAGGTGCCCGTCTACTACCGGCATCTTCTCTCGTGGCAGGTGTTCGCGCTCGTGATCGGCGTCAAGCTCGGGATCTTCGTGCTTTTCGGCTTCTACAACCGCTGGTGGCGCTACGTGTCGACCCAGGACATGTGGCGGGCGGTGCAGGGCGTAACGGCCGCCTGCCTCGTCGCCGACCTGATCCTCTACGCGTTTCCGCCCGAGCACACCGCGCACCTCCCGAAGCGGATCGTCGCGCTCGACTACCTGCTCCTGCTGGCGTTCGTGGCCGGCACACGCCTGCTCGCGCGCACGCTGATCGAGCGCCCGCGGGCCGGGATCGTCTCGCGCGGACACGAGGTGCTCGTCGTCGGCGCGGGTGACGCGGGTCAGCTGCTCGTCCGCGAGATGCAGCGCAACCGCCGGCTTCCGTACACGCCGGTGGGCTTCGTCGACGACGACCCGCGCAAGAAGAACCTGCGCATCCACGGCGTCCGCGTGCTCGGCACGACCGACGATCTCGGCCGGCTGATCCGCGACCACCGGCCCGATGAGGTACTGATCGCGATGCCGTCGGCGCCGGGCGAGCTGCGTCGCAAGGTGGTCGAGTCGACCCGACGGGAAGGCGTTGCCGTCAAGACGCTCCCCGGTCTGCACGAGCTGATCGCGGGCGACATCGATCTCGCGCACCAGATCAGACCGGTGGCGATCGAGGACGTGCTCGGCCGCGAGCAGGTCGAGGTCGACCTCGAGGCGGTGGCCTCCTACATCCGCGACCGCGTGGTACTCGTCACCGGCGGGGGCGGCTCGATCGGCTCGGAGCTCTGTCGCCAGGTCGTGCAGCTCGGCGCCAAGCGGCTCGTGCTGGTCGACAAGGCCGAGTCGGCGCTGTACGAGATGCAGCGTGAGCTGGTCGACGAGCGCCACTTCACCGCCGTGATCCCGGTGCTCGCCGACTGCGGCGATGCGCCGAAGATGCGTGACATCTTCGAGAAGTACACGCCGCAGGTCGTGTTCCACGCCGCCGCCTACAAGCATGTTCCGATGCTCGAGACGAACCCGATGCAGGCCGTGACGAACAACGTCCTCGCAACGAGGGTGATCGTCGAGATCTCGGTCGAGTTCGGCGTGGAGCGCTTCGTGTTCATCTCGACTGACAAGGCCGCGAAGCCAAGGAACCTGCTCGGACAGTCGAAGGCGGTGTGCGAGTGGATCGTCGAGTCGTTCGCCCGCCGCGACGACGTGTCCACGAGGCTCGTGGCGGTTCGCTTCGGGAACGTGCTCGGCTCTTCCGGATCCGTGATCCCGATCTTCCGCCGTCAGATCGAGCGCGGGGGGCCGGTAACGGTGACCAACCAGGAGATGACGCGCTTCTTCATGACCATTCCGGAGGCGGCCTCGCTCGTGATCCAGGCAGGCGAGATGGGCGGCAGGGGGCAGGTCTACGTGCTCGACATGGGCGAGCCGGTCAAGATCGTCGATCTCGCGAGGCAGATGATCGAGCTCTCGGGCCGGGCGGAGGTCGAGATCGAGTTCGTCGGGTCACGCGCCGGCGAGAAGATG
>DATIYE010000039.1:0-4039 GCA_035517795.1 Gaiellaceae bacterium
AATGTAAGTAGCCAGTCTGCTCTCTCCGTCGCTTCCTTTGCGCCACGACCCGGCAACGTCATGCTCAGCCATCTCTTGCGCGACGGCCGCCGCATGGTCACCGTATTGATGGCGGACTCGCTCGACTCGGCGATCACGTCGCCTATCCGCCTCGGCTGATGCCGACGCGCCCGGAACCCCTGGATGGATAGGTGCCTCGGCGGTTCCGCACGCAAGGCACGTCACTTCTTTGGTGGAGTTGTCCCAGATCGCCTCAGAGCCCCGCGAGAGACTGATGTGGCAGAGCACGCAAGACGTCGGGTAGCGGAGTCGGAGCCGCCGGCGGGCGCCCTCACCACGCATCTCGACTGGGACGGGGTCGCTTGCCATATGAGCCCATTTCGGCACGCTTTGCAGGGAGCTTGAGCCGGTCGAAAATGCTGATCGCTGCCCGAACCGGACCCGTCAGGACCCCTCCGTAGACTGACCTCCTCCAATGGCCACCGCCGCTTCGAGTCCTGCCGAGTTCGTCCACCTGCACGTCCACTCGGAGTACTCGATCCTCGACGGAGCCTGCCGGATCCCCGACCTGGTCTCCCGGGCCACCGAGCTCCAGATGCCCGCAGTCAGCCTCACCGACCACGGCTCGATGGCCGGCGCCGTCCAGCTTTGGAAGGCGACGCGCGGCACCGGCGTCAAGCCGATTGTCGGCTGCGAGGTCTATGTCGCCGAAGATCGCCGCGCCCACGAGAAGGGCAACGCGCACCTCACGCTGCTCGCGGCTGACAACGCGGGCTACGCGAACCTGATCAAGCTCTCCTCGCTCGGCTACCTCGAGGGCTACTACTACAAGCCGCGCGTCGACTGGGAGCTGCTCGAGCAGCACTCGAGCGGCGTGATCGCGCTCTCCGGGTGCCTCAGCGGCCGCGTCTGCAAGGCGCTCGAGGAGAACCGCCCCACCGACGCGCGCGCCGAGCTCGACCGGCTGCAGCAGGTGTTCGGCGCCGGCAACGTCTACGCCGAGCTGCAGAACGCGCACCTCCCCGTCCAGGAGCGCATCCTCCCGCAGCTCGTCTCTCTCGCCGCCGAACTGAGGATGCCGACCGTCGCAACCGGCGACGTCCACTACCTCCGCCACGAGGACGCACGCGCGCACGAGGCGCTCCTCTGCATCCAGTCCGGCGACTCGCTCAAGAACCCCGACCACTGGAAGTTCGAGACCGACCACTTCTACTTCAAGGCGCCCGGCGAGATGGCGCTCGATTTCCCCGACCACTCAGACGCGATGCTCCGCACGCTCGAGGTCGCCGAGCGCTGCAACATCGAGCTCTCACTCGGGCGCATCCTGCTGCCCGTCTACCCGACGCCGGAGGGTCGCGAGGCGTTCGACTACCTCGTCGAGCTCTGCGAAAAAGGCCTGCAAAAGCGCTACGGCAAGGCGACCTCGGAGCTGAACGAACGCCTGCAGTACGAGCTCAAGACGATCAAGGAGATGGGCTTCACCGACTACTTCCTGATCGTCTGGGACTTCATCCACTTCGCGAAGACGCACGGCGTCAGCGTCGGACCCGGCCGCGGCTCCGCCGCCGGCTCGCTCGTCTCCTACTGCCTCGAGATCACCGACCTCGACCCGATCCGCCACGAGCTGCTCTTCGAGCGCTTCCTCAACCCCGGCCGCAAGTCGATGCCCGACATCGACATCGACTTCGCCGTGGAAGGCCGCGAGCGCGTCATCAACTACGTGCGCGAGAAGTACGGCTCCGACCGCGTCGCGCAGATCATCACCTTCTCGACGATGGCCGCTCGCGCCGCCGTGCGCGACGCCGGGCGGGTGCTCGAGGTCCCCTACGGCGTCGTCGACAAGATCGCCAAGCTGATCCCCGAAGGCCCGGGCCAGACGCTCGCCGACTCGGGCGAGTTGCAGAAGGCCGTCCGCGACGACCCGGTCGCCAAGGAGATCCTCGAGCTCGCGGTCCCGCTCGAAGGGCTGACGCGCGCCGATTCGATTCACGCTGCCGGCGTCGTCATCGGCGCCGAGCCGCTGATCAACGTCGTGCCGCTGCAGCAGAAGGGCGCCGACCAGGAGCTCGTCACCCAGTTCACGATGAAGGACATCGAGGAGCTCGGCCTCCTCAAGATGGACTTCCTCGGCCTGCGCAACCTCGACGTGATCGACAAGGCCTGCGAGCTCGTCGGCAACCTCGACATCTCGGCGATTCCGCTCGACGACAAGAAGACCTACGAGATGCTCGCGCGCGGCGAGGCCGCGGGCGTCTTCCAGTTCGAGTCGTCCGGCATGCGCGAGGCGCTGCGCCAGGTCAAGCCGACGCAGTTCGACGACCTCGTCGCGCTGGGCGCCCTCTACCGGCCTGGGCCGATGCAGTACATCCCCACCTACGCCGCGCGCAAGAACGGCAAGGAGCGCGTCACCTACACGGACCCGCGCCTCGAGCCGATCCTCGGCAGCACCTACGGGATCAGCGTCTACCAGGAGCAGAGCCTGCAGATCGCCCAGGTGATCGCCGGGTTCACGCTCCCCGAGGCCGACGACCTGCGCAAGGCGATCGGCAAGAAGATCCACTCGCTGATGGCCTCGCTGAAGACGAAGTTCATCGAGGGCTGCATCGCCAACAACACCTCCGAAGCCGTCGCCAAGCAACTCTGGGAAGACCTCGAGAAGGCGCAGGACTACTCCTTCAACAAGGCGCACGCCGCCTGTTACGCGCTGATCTCCTACCGCACCGCGTGGCTGCGCGCGAACCACACCTGCGAGTACATGGCGGCGCTGATCTCCTCGGTGATGAGCACGAAGGACCGCGTGCCGTACTACGTCAACGCGTGCCACGAGCTCGGGATCGAGGTGCTGCCGCCCGACGTCAACGAGTCGCAGACCGACTTCGCCGTCGTCGACGGCAAGATCCGCTTCGGCCTCAACGCCGTCAAGGGGGTGGGGGAGGGCGCGTGCCGCGCGATCATCCACGCGCGCGCCGAGGACGGCCCGTTCGACTCGATTTGGGACTTCGCCGAGCGCGTCGACTCGGGGATCGCGAACCGGCGCGTCGTCGAGGCGCTCGTCAAGTGCGGCGCGATCCCCGGACCGCGCAAGGGCACCTGGGAGGTGCTCGACCGCGCGCTCGCCGCCGGGCAGAAGTACCAACAGGATCGGCTCGCCGGCCAGGGCTCGATCTTCGACCTCGACATGGCCGACGAGAAGCCGCGCAAGCACGCGCCGATCCCGCCCGACGAGTTCGAGAAGAACGAGCTGCTCGCGATGGAGAAGGAGGTGCTCGGCCTCTACGTCACCGAGCATCCGCTGTCGGCGATCCGCGACCAGCTCCGCCGTAAGGCCGACACGACGATCGCCGAGCTCGATCGTCGGAGAGACGGCGAGGTCGTCACCGTCGGGGGCATCGTCACCGCCGTGCGCCAGATGACGACCAAGCGCGGCGAGGCGATGGTGTTCCTGCGCGTCGAGGACGTCACCGGCGGCGTCGACACCGTCGTCTTCAACTCGACCTACGCGAACGCGCGCGAGCTCTGCACGGCCGACCGGATCCTGATCGTCAAGGGCCGCGTCGACCGTAAGGAGGGGGACACGAAGCTCGTCGCGATGGAGGTGTCCGCGTTCGAGGCGGTGCCCGAGAAGCGCGAGGTGCGGCTGAAGGTCGACGCGACCACGATCCGCGCCGGGATCATCCGCGAGCTGGCCCAGGTGATCCGCGACTTCCCCGGCGAGTCGCCGGTCTACGTCGACTGTGCCACCTCGCAGGGCCCGAAGACCTACGCCTTCGGCCCGCAGCACCGCGTGCGGCCCGCGCCCGACTTCTACGCCGAGGTCAAGATGCTGCTCGGCGAGTCGGCGATCGCATAGCGCCATTTGCTGCGGAAAACCCGCTCGTTGCGTGTGAACGGGGGAGGAATTGCGTCCGAAGGGTTAGCGCTTCGTAAAGGTTGCGAATCCCCCACCGTAGGGAGAACCCATTTGGTCGTTTAACCGAAGAGAATGGGCGAAACGAGAAATCGATGACGATGCCGACCGCAGACCTCACACCCACGATGA
>DATIYE010000040.1:0-4358 GCA_035517795.1 Gaiellaceae bacterium
CGTCGCGCGGGGCTCGGGCTCGGCCTCGGGGGGCTCGGGGTGACCTGCGCGTTCCTCGTCTCGGCCTGCGGGTCGAGCTCGGCGTCGAGCTCTCCGGCCACCTCCGACGCTGCCACCACCACCGCAACGACCGGGACCTCGACGAGTGCCGGCGGCAGCTTCGCCGCCTACCAGAGCTGCCTCCAGTCCCACGGCGTTACGTTCGGCGGGGGCGGAGGATTCTTCCGCGGTGGCGCTGGTGGTGGCGGTGGCACGGACACGACCGGCACGGGAACGACCACCACCGGCCCGACCGGCACAACCGGGGGAACCGGCTTCCGCCGGCCTGCACTGACGGCGGCACAGCAGAAGGCATTCACGGCGTGTGCGAGCCTGCGTCCGTCGGGCGGCTTCGGCCCCGGCGGTCGCGGCGGCTTCGCCAACAACCCGGCTTTCCAGAAGTTCCAGGCCTGCCTGCAGCAGCACGGTGTCCAGACCGGCTCCGGGTCGGGGGTCGATCGAAGCTCACCGGCGTACCAGTCGGCGCTCGCCGCGTGCCGGAGCCTGCTGCCGCAAGGCGCGTTCGGCGGCGGCGCGGGTGGGGGCCTCGGCCAGGGTCAGGGTGGTGGGGCGAACGCCTCTACCTTTGCAAAATTCCAGGCCTGCCTGCGGCAGCACGGTGTGCAGGCGGGCGCCGCCGGCGGTCAGAGCTCGGCGAAGACGGCTGCGGCGCTCGCTCTCTGCCGCAAGCTGCTCCCGAATGGGGGCTCCGGCTCGGGATCGACCTCCACCGGCGGCACCACGACGACCGGTTAGCGGCCGGTCAGGAGCGCCGTCGCCTTCGGCGATACGGCTCCGTGAGCGGGAGACACGAAAAGAGGACCGCGGCGATGCCGATCAGCACGCCACCCACGATGTACCCGCCCGGCCTCGACCCGTACACGATGTAGAGCGCCCCGATGGCCAGGAGCGTGAGTCCGTTCGCGATCAGGAGGAGCCGGAGGACGAGCAGCGTCCCGATGCCCGACCGGCTCCTCCTCCGCTTCCCGGCTCTCACGTCCGTTGCCCGGAAGGCGCCGGCGCTGCGGTGACGGGGATCGCGATCCTCGTCACCGGGCTCGCCGCGCTGGCGGCCGGATGTGCCTTCGCGATCGTGTACGGAGAGTGGTCGCGCCGCTTCCCGCCGGAGCGGGCAAGGCGCGAAGGCCTGCGGGCGGGGCTGGTCGCCTTCGCCGTCTTCGAGGCGGTCGGCGTCGTCGTCGTGGTCGTGGCTTTCCGCTGACGGGAACGGACGGGGGCCGGTGCCGGGACGCTATCCGGTGCCGGCGCTCGCCGTCCAGTCGACGGTGAAGCTGCGGCCGTCGGCCGAGGTTGCCGACGGCACCGCGCCGGCCGTCGAGCTCGCGATGCCCGCGTACGTGTCGGGCCCGGGGAAGAATCCGCGGCCGCCACTGGGCTCGAGCGTGATCGACGTCGTCGTCCAGCCCGGGTTCGAGGTGAGTGTGCCCCCGACGCCGTTGCCGAGCGCCGCAATCTTGGTGAAGCTCAACGAGCCGAAGTTCGCGAGCGGGATCGGCCTGCACCGGTACTGGTCGCAGCCCGACGGCGCCTCGGCGATCCACTCGGCCGAGCTCAGGTCCGGGTTCGCGTACTGCAGCTTGGTCGTGTACTGGGTGTGCCGGGTCCGGTCCTTGACCTGGAGCTCGATCGTGGTGCCGTCGATGACGTTGACCGAGGTGGTCACGACGTCTCCGGGGGCGATCGTGAGGCTCTTGATCGTGACGGAGTCCGCCGGGACGAGCTCGTACCAGGCGTAGTAGCTCGGCCGGCCCGTCGTGTCGTCGCAATCGGACGACGTCCCGACCTGCTCGAGCGCCTGGGAGCTCGTGTAGTAGCCCCCGAGACCGATCCAGAACGCGGAGGCGGCGCCTGCGTCGCCGGCTCCGCAAGTAACCCTCGGCTCACGCCACGTGCCGGTGACGCTCGTGTACGTCGTGGACGGTCCCGTGACGACGTTCCCGGACCAGTTCGAGCTCACCTCGGCCGAGGCGGCGGAAGCAAGCGGGGCGTAGCGTAGAGATTCATGCGCACCGGCGGTTGCGCTGCCCGACAGCCCGGCAGTCGTAAGCACGAGCGCGGCGCCCGCGCCGATGGCGATCAGTCGTCTGCTCGGTCGGCGCACGGTCATCCATTCGACCAGCGGCCTCTAAGACCTGGGTAAGAAACGTGAGACGGCTAGGCCCGCACATCCGCGGGCTCGCGAGGCTCCGCCGGCGCGCTCGGGCGGGCGTCGAGGCGCAGGTGCATGAGCGTGCCCCCCCCGGGGGCGCGCTCGACCGTGACCGTCCCTTGGTGAGCCTCGGCGACCTGCTGCACGATCGCGAGCCCGAGGCCCGATCCGGGCATGCTCCGTGCCGAGGTCGCCCGGTAGAAGCGCTCGAACACGTGCGGGACATCCTCGTCGGCGATCCCGGGGCCGTGGTCTCTCACGGTCAGCTCGCCGTCCGCGAGTCTGACCTCGACGGCGGAGCCCGCCGGGCTCCACTTCGCGGCGTTGTCGAGCAGGTTGGCGATCGCCCGCTCGAGGCTCGCCGGTCGCCCGACCATGGTGGTCGGCGTCAGCTCGGCCTCGATCGGAACGTCCGGATGGTTGCGAATCGTGCGGCGGATAGCCTCCCCCGCGACCAGATCGAGGCGGACGTCCTCCAGCGGCGCAGCCTGCTCCTCCCCCCGCGCCAGCTCCGTCAACTCACCGATCAGCTGCGTCATCTCGGTCAGCTGCGCGACCACGTCACGCAGGAGTTGGGCGCGCTCGCCGGCCGGCAGCGCATCGGCGCTCGCCAGCACCTCGATGTTCGTGCGCAGACTCGTGAGCGGCGTGCGGAGCTCGTGCGAGGCGTCCTGCACGAGCTGCCGCTGTCGCTGCTGAGCCTCGTCCAGAGAGCCGAGCATCGCGTTGAAGGTGCGGGCGAGGTCCGCGAGCTCGTCGGTACCCTCGACTTCGATTCGCTGCGAGAGGTCGCGAGTGGCGCGAACGCGCTCGGCCGTCTCGCTCAGCTTGCGGAGAGGGCTCAGCGTCGCGCGGGCCACGAGGAAGCCGGCCAGCGCGGCCAGGCCGATCCCGGACGCCGCGACGAGTAAGAGCCAGAGCCGGATCTTGGCGAGCTCGTTGTCGATGTCGGTCAGTCGTGCGGCGACCTGCAGAGCGAGGCCCGGCTCCGTCGCCGAGGGCGAGATCACCTCCTTGGTCAGGATCCGCACGTGGATGTGCGTTCCGGTCAGGAAGGCGTCGTGGAACCCTCCTGCTTGCGTCCCCAGAGCGACCCGGCGCGCGGCCGCCACGCCCGGGAGGAGGGGGTTGATCCGATTGAACTCCTTCGGCCGGTAGGTGTTGCCCAGGCTGTCGACGTACTGGAACAGGCCCCCGAACGGGTCGGCCTGGACATAGATCGCATACGAATGCGGCGCGATCAGGTTCTGGAGGCCCGTCCCCGGAAGCTGCGGGATCTGCGTCACCTGCGACCGGAGGCTGCCGTCGACCTGCGACCGGAGCTCGTTGCGCACGAGGAAGTACACGACCACCGAAGCGAGGAGGATCGCCACCGCGACCGCCGCTGCCGATCCGACCGCGAGCCTCGCGCGAAAGCTCACGTCTCTCGCAGCGCGTATCCCAGGCCCCGCGCTGCTCCCGCTCCGGCGCCGGCGGAGCCGCCGCCTCCGCTCCTGGCCGGCTCCGTCGAGCCTGCGCCGGCAAACCGTGCGCGTTTCATGACTCCCTCAGCGCGTATCCGACTCCCCGCACGGTATGTATGAGGCGCGGCCTGCCGCCGGCCTCGGTCTTCTTGCGCAGGTAGCTGATGTAGACGTCGAGTGAGTTGGAGCCGTAGCCGAAGTCGTATCCCCAGACGCGGTCGAAGATCACCGACCGGGTGAGCACCTGCCGCGGGTTCCGAAGGAACAGCTCGAGCAGCGCGAACTCCGTGCGGGTGAGCGCGAGCTGCTCGTCGCCGCGGGTCACCTCTCGCGTGCCGGTGTTGAGCTCGAGGTCGGCGAACGAGAGCGTGGTCGGCTCGTCGTCGGAGCCGAGCCGCCGCAGCAGCGCGCGGACGCGAGCGACCAGCTCCTCCAGCGCGAAGGGTTTCACCAGGTAGTCGTCGGCGCCCGCCTCCAGGCCGGCGACGCGGTCGGCTACCTGGTCGCGGGCCGTGAGCATCAGGATCGGGAGCGCGTTGCCGTCGCCGCGCAGCCGCCGGGTCAGCTCGAGGCCGTCGAGTCTCGGCATCAGAATGTCGACGATCGCGAGCTCGAAGGCGTTCGGGTGCGAGCGGAGCTTCAGGAGTGCCTCCTCGCCGTCGGCCGCGAGCTCCGTGACGTAGCCC
>DATIYE010000041.1:0-13368 GCA_035517795.1 Gaiellaceae bacterium
GCGAGCGTGGCGGCGGCAGCGGTCGTCCTGATCCTGGGCATCTCGTTCCTTTCGGTCGTGAGCAGGTTCCACTACGCCCGGGCGACCCGGTCGGATTAACCCGGCTCACGCTTCACACGCGCATAACCGTTCTTTCATCCAGCTCGATCGAGAATGCCGCCGAGCGCAACGCCCTTCCCCGCGGGCGAGCTCGTAGGGACGACACACAGCGCGCGAGGGCCGGACGGGGACCGGCCCTCGACGTGCTCAGGTCAACCGCGCCTCGATCTCGACCGTCGCTCCCGAGCGCTTCAGGAGCGCCGAGAACGGACAGCCGTCGTCGGCGAGCCGCACGGCCTCGTCAAAGGTGCCTCGGTCGATCCCGGGAACGGTCGCGGCGGCGGTCACCTGGGAACCCACGATCTGGTGCCCCTGTGCTTCGACCTCGTCCATGACGATCCGGCAGGAGACGTCGAGGCGCTCCGGCGGATAGCCGAGGCTTGTCAGCTCGCCGGCGAGCGACATCGTGAAGCAGCCGCCGTGGGCCGCCGCGAGCAGCTCCTCGGGGCTGGTCCTGCCTTCGGGCTGCGCGATACGCGAGGCGTTCGAATACGGTAGACCGGCGAAAGCCCCCGACGAGGCAGCGGAGATCCGGCCCTGCCCGCGGGCGAGATTGCCTTCCCAGCTGACCTCGGCGACGCGTTCGATTCTCGGCACCCCGGCTCTCCTTCCTGATCAGTCGTCGGTGTGAACGGCCGGCGTTCCATCCGGGTAGTACGCTTCGGCGGGCGAGCCGGAGGGCCGGAACACGCCGAGCAGCCGCAGCTCGCTTTCGCCGGTGTTCTCAAGACAGTGGACGAGCCTCGCCGGGAGGTGAACGCAGGCGCCGGCGCCGAGCGGCGCGTCTTCGCCGCCGACGTGCAGCATCCCTTCGCCGTCGAGGACGTAGATCACCTCGTCGTAGCGGTGGAAGTGATCGGGCGCCCGGCCGGGCGGGACGAAGCCGATGAACTGCGTCACGGAGGAACAGCCGTTCTCGGCCGAGACGCCGATCACGAACTGCCGGGCGGCGGTGGCGCTCCGCCGCTCCTCACCCGCCAGGTCGACGGCTGCGTGCTCGCTCGCCGTCGGCTCCGGGTCATGAACGAGCACCGACAGCAGCTCGAGCCCCGATTCGGTCTCGACCGACCACTCGACGGCGCGGCGCACGAAGAGCCCGACACCCGGTCGGAGCGGCACGGTCGCCTCGCCGACCGATGCCGTCCCGCTCCCCTCCAGGACGAAGAGGACTTCGTCTGCCTCTTCGTCGGCCCGCGCCCCGGACCGCCCGGCGCCGAACCTCAACACCCGCTGCGCAAACTTCTCGCACCCCTGAGCGTCATCGAAGAGAGGCAGAACCCCGACCCTGTCACCCGACGTCTCGTCGGCAACAGCCCCCGACCGGTTCAGCCAGTACCGCACGGCTCGAATGTACAGAAGAGGGTCTCATCGCTAGTCCAGCACCGCGACCGCGGCGAGTTCGCTCGTCTTCGCCACGGCAAGAGCGTAGGATCACCGCCTGCTTCGCATGGCGAAAGAGAAAATCCAAGGAGGCTCCATGGTCAAGAAGGCAATCACGGTCGCGGTCGGAGGCGCGTGCGTCTCCGCTGCGCTCGTGCTCGCCGGCGTCGCGACCTCGGCTGCGGCGAAGACCGCCGCGAAGTCACCCACGTCGGTCTCGTGCAAGAACCCGATCCAGATCGGGTTCATGGGACCGTTCACCGGCCCGGCGGCCTCGATCGGCGACGATCAGCTGCACTGGGGCGAGTACTTCGAACAGATCTGGAACGCGACGCATAAGCTGAAGATCAACCTCGTCCAGGGCGATACTCAGCTGAATCCGGCGATCGCCTCGACCGTTTCGCAGTCGTTCGCGTCGAACTCGAGCATCGTCGGCGTGATCGGCCCGGCGGGCAGCCAGGAGGTCACCGCCTCGGCTCCGATCCTGAAGAAGGCGGGGCTCGGCTTCTCCTCGGGCTCGGCGACGAACATCGCCCTGACCAACGGCTCGCTGAAGGGCTACTTCTTCCGCGACGTGCCGAACGACGGCGTCCAGGGCCCGACCGATGCGGCGTACATGCAGACGCATCTCGGCGTCAGCAAGGGATCGAGCGTGATGATCATCGACGACCAGGAGTCGTACTCCACCGGTCTCGCCGGGATCGTCGAGAGCGCCCTCAAGAAGGCCGGCGTCAACGTCGACCGCGAGTCGATCAACCAGAAGGACACCGACTTCTCGTCGATCGTCGCCAAGGTGACGAGCTCGACGAAGGTCGTCTTCACTCCGTTCCAGCTCGCGTCGCAGACCCAGCTGCTCGCCCAGCAGCTGAAGGCACAGGGCAAGACCGCGGTCGTGTTCGCGAGCGACGGAAGCTTCGACTCGAAGACGTTCAACGTCCCGGGGAGCTACGTCTCGTTCTTCGCACCCGACGTCACGACGATCAAGGCCGACAACGCCGTCGTCAGCGCGTACAACAAGGTCTTCCCCGGCGGCACGACGCCGTTCGGTGCCCCGAACTACGTGCTCGCCGAGGCCTGGGCCCAGGCGGCGACGAAGGCCTGCGCGGCCGGCAAGGGCACGCTCACCCGCGCCGCCCTCCGCGCGGCATTTGCGAAGACGGACCTCAGCACCACCATCCTCGGCACTCCGGTTGCGTTCACCCCGAACGGTGACGTGGTCGGCGCCAAGTTCCACATCTTCAAGATCGAGAGCGGCGGCAAGTACGTCACCGTCGCGTAGGACGGATTGTGGGGGCACGGCGACCGCCGTGCCTCCACAACAGTTCATCCCGTGAACTGGAACCTCTTCGTCAGCGAGCTCGTGGCGGGGACCGTCCACGGATGCGTCTATGCCCTGATCGCCCTCGGCTACTCGATGGTGTACGGGATCCTGAAGCTGCTGAACTTCGCCCACGGCGACGTGTACATGGTCGGCTCGTTCATCGGGTTCGGGATCCTCACGGTGTTCGGCGGCGCGACCGCCCTCTCGATTCCCATCTGGCTCCTGCTCGTGATCATGTTCGCCGCAGCAATGCTCGGCGGCGGGCTTCTCGGCGTCGGAATCGAGCGCTTCGCCTACCGGCGCCTGCGGGACGCACCTCGAATCGCACCGTTGATTACCGCGCTCGGCGTCTCGTTCTTCCTCGAGAACGCCGCGCTCCTGATCGTCGGGGCGGAGTACCAGAGCTTCAACTCGTTCAGCTGGAACCCGAACTCGTCGGGCGTCGGCCAGCTCTGGGCGATCGGGATCACGCTGCCCGGGGACGTCCGGCTGTCGCTCGCCCAGATGATCGTGATCGCCGGAACGGTCGTCTTGATGCTCGCGCTGACCTACTTCGTCGGGCGGACACAGCTCGGCCGCGCGATGCGAGCCGTCTCGTTCGACCGGCAGGCCGCCGACATGATGGGGATCGACGTCAACCGCGTGATCGCGGTGACGTTCTTCGTCGGCTCGGCGCTCGCCGGGGCGGCCGCAATCTTCAACGGCATCGTCTACCAGCAGGTCTGGGCCTACATGGGCTTCCAGGCCGGCCTGAAGGGCTTCACGGCCGCGGTCATCGGCGGAATCGGCAACCTTCCGGGCGCGGTGCTCGGGGGGCTCCTCCTCGGGCTCGCCGAGTCGTTCACGCAGGGCTACGTCTCGACGACGTTCTCCGACGCGATGGTGTTCGTGATCCTGATCGCGGTGATGATCTTCCGCCCCAACGGACTGATCGGAAAGCCGGCGCTGGCGAAGGTCTGATGGCCACCGGCGACTCCGAAGCGGCACCGACGACGCAGCCCGCGATCGGCGTCGACGAATGGGTCGCCTCGCACGATGCGCGCCGCGACCGCGGCGTCGGTCCGGTCGGAACGGCGCAACGTGCCGTCGACCGGGTTCCGAAACTCGGCTGGTACGTGGCTTTCACCCTCGCGGCGGCGATGGTGCCTCTCGTCACCTCGAACGGCTACATCATCCGAGTCGGGTTCGACACGTTGATTTACATGCTGCTCGCGCTCGGCCTCAACATCGTGGTCGGGTTCGCCGGGCTGCTCGACCTCGGCTATGTCGCGTTCTTCGGCTTCGGCGCCTACGGCTACGCGATGCTGTCCTCGAGCCAGTTCCACCAGCGCTGGCCAACCGTCTCCGTCCTGATCCTCGTCACGCTCGCCACCGCGGCGCTCGGCTTCATCGTCGCGCTCCCGTCCAGGCGGCTGATCGGCGACTACCTCGCGATCGTCACGCTCTTCTTCGGGCAGCTCTTCGTCACCGTCACCAACAACGGCGACCGGATCACGATCCTCGGCTTCACCCGCGGCTACAACATCACGAACGGACCGAACGGGATCGCCGACGTCGCGCCGTTCAGCATCTTCGGGCACCAGCTCGAGACGCTCGAAAGCTACTACTACGTCGCCCTGATCTTCTTCCTGGTCGTGCTCTCCGCGGTCTATCTGGTCAACAACTCGCGGACCGGCCGCTCGTGGCGCTCGATCCGCGAGGACTCGCTCGCCGCCGAGCTGATGGGGATGCCGGTGAACCGGCTGAAGCTCTACGCGTTTGCCTTCGGCGCCGGCGTGGCCGGCCTCACCGGCACCCTCTTCGCCTCGCTGAACACGGCCGTTTTCTCGAGCGACTTCGACACCCCGACCCTGATCACCGTCTACGCGATCCTCATCCTCGGCGGCGCCGGAAGCCTCGGCGGCGTCATCCTCGGCGCGCTCGTGGTCAACGTCACGCTCGAGGTGCTCCGAACCCCCAACCACGCCACCTGGATCTTCTTCACCCTGATCCTCGCAACGCTGATTGCGAAGCTCCGGCCGTGGTGGGTCCTCGGGGCGGTGATCGTGAGCACATTCGTGCTCGGGCTCGTCGTCAACGCGGTCGTGACGGCGATCAACGCCGAGTGGGCAAGCGGCCACGGCGCCGTCCGCGGGGAGCTCGGGCGCTGGCTCGACAGGTTCCTGCCGATCCCACCCGATCCGATGAAGGTCGGCAACTGGGCGTTCATCGCGCTCGTCGCCGGCGTCCTCGCGCTCACGGTCGTGCGCACGCTCTGGCGCAACCTCCTGCTGCCGGTCGTGCTCTATCTCGCGATCTACGCGTGGGACGCCCGGCTCGCCTTCGAGCCGAGCATCACGCGCCTGATCATGATCGGCGTGATCCTGATCGTGCTCATGAACGCCCGCCCTCAGGGCCTCCTGGGGGAGACCAGAGTGGAGATCGTGTGACAGACCGCCTGCTCGACCTCCGCGGCATCTCGAAGAGCTTCGGCGGTCTGGTGTGCGTCTCCGGGCTCGACCTCCACGTCGACGAGGGGGAGATCGTCTCCGTGATCGGGCCGAACGGCGCCGGCAAGACGACGCTCTTCAACCTGATCACCGGCATCTATGCCCCCGATGCCGGGGAGATCGAGTTCGAGGGGCGAAGCATTCTGGGTCTCGAGCCGCACCAGATCGTCGGCCGCGGGATCGCGCGCACGTTCCAGACGCTTCGGCTCTTCCTGAACATGACCGTGAAGGAAAACGTGATGGCGGCCGAGTACTCGCACACGCGGGCAGGCATCCTGCGGGCGATCCTGCGAACGCCGGGCATGCGCCGGGAGGAGCGCGAGATCTCGCAGCTCGCCGAGGAGCGGCTCGCGTTCTTCGGCGACCGCCTGATGGGCTACCGCTGGAGCCAGCCGGCCTACAGCCTCTCCTATGCCAACCGCAGACGGCTCGAGATCGCCCGCGCGACCGCCACGAAGCCCCGGCTGCTCCTGCTCGACGAGCCGGCGGCCGGGATGAATCCCGTCGAGACCCACGAGATCACCGAGCTGATCGGTCGCCTCCGCGTCGAAGGCGGTTACACGATCCTCGTGATCGAGCACGACATGCACGTGGTCGAGGGGATCTCCGATCGCGTGATCGCACTTGACCACGGCATCAAGATCGCCGAGGGCAGCTACGAGCAGGTGGCAACGAACGAGCGGGTCGTCGAAGCCTACCTCGGAGTGAAGGGTACGACCACCAAATGAGCGTCAACGGAGCCCCACTTCTCAAGCTGTCTGCCGTGGACACCTACTACGGGCCGATCCACATCCTCCAGGGTGTCGAGCTGCAGGTCGGCCCGGGCGAGCTCGTCTGCCTGCTGGGCGGCAACGCGTCAGGCAAGTCGACCACGCTCAAGACGATCCTGGGCCTGGTGCGGCCGCGGAGGGGCAGCGTCGAGTTCGCAGGCGAGAACGTGACCGAGCGACCTACCAACTACCGGATCCGCAAGGGGATGGCGATCGTGCCCGAGAACCGCCGCCTCTTCGCCCCGATGACGGTATTCGAGAACCTCAAGATGGGCGCCTACCTGCGCTCGGGCGGTGACCCGGCCGACTTCGAGCGCGTCTACGAGCTGTTCCCGCGTGTCTACGAGCGCCGTGACCAGCTTGCAGGCACGCTCTCGGGCGGCGAGCAGCAGATGGTCGCGATGGGCCGTGCGCTGATGTCGCAGCCGAAGCTGCTGCTCATGGACGAACCCTCCATGGGCCTTGCGCCCATCCTGGTCGAGCGGAGCTTCGAGATCATCAAGCAGGTCAACGAGGCCGGCGTTGCCGTGCTCGTCGTCGAGCAGAACGCCAACGTCTCCCTCTCGATCGCAGATCGAGGCTACGTGCTCTCGACCGGTCGGGTGGTGCTCGAGGGCAAGGCCGCCGATCTGATGGAGAACGACGACCTGAGGAAGGCCTACCTCGGGAGATGAGCGACTCGGTCGCGAACTGCCGGCCGAGGTTCCCGATCTTCGAGCGGCTCGTCTACCTCAACTCGTGCTCGCAGGGAGCGCTGTCGGATGCCGTGCGCGCCGCCTACGACGCCTACCTCACCGACTGGGACGAGAAGGGTGCCCCGTGGGACTACTGGGTCGAGCGCACCGAGGCGGCCCGCAAAGCATTCGCAGGCCTGATCGGTGCCGTCCCGGACGAGGTTGCGGTGACCACCTCGCTCTCGGCGGGCGTGAGCGCGCTCGCGAGCGCACTCGACTACGCGGAGCGCCCGCGCGTGGTGGTGAGCGACTTCGAGTTCCCGACCGTCGGCCAGATCTGGCACGCGCATGAGCTTCGCGGCGCGGAGGTAGTGCACGTGCCGCAAACCGACGGCGAGATCCCGCTCGAGCACTTCGACGGGCTGATCGACGAGCGCACCGCGCTCGTGTCGGTGACGGCAGTCTGCTACCGCAACGGCGCCCGGCTGCCTGTCGAAGAGGTCGTCGAGCTCGCCCACGCCCGCGGCGCGCTCGTCCTTCTCGACGCCTACCAGGCGATCGGCAGCTATCCGCTCGACGTCCGTGAGCTCGGCGTCGACTTCCTCGGTGCCGGCACGCTCAAGTACCTGCTCGCGTCGGCCGGGCTCGGCTTTCTCTGGTGCCGCGAGGGCCTGTCCGAGTCGCTGCTCCCGACCCAGACCGGCTGGTTCGCGGATCGCGACATCTTCGAGATGGACATCCACGACTACTCGCCGTCTCCGACCGCGCGGCGCTTCCAGTCGGGGACGCCGCCGATCCCTGCGATCTACGCGGGCATCGCCGGGATCGAGCTGATGCAGGAGATCGGGATCGCCGAGACCCGCACGCACGTCACGAAGCTCAACGAGCGGCTGATCGCCGGCGTCGACGACCTGGGCGGCTCGGTGGCGACTCCGCGCGACCCCGAGCGCCGAGGAGCCCTCGTCTGCGTACGCTCGACCGACGCCCCCGCACTCGTGCGCGTGCTCGGCGAGGAAGGGATCGTCACGTCCGAGCGCGACGGGAACCTGCGCGTCTCTGCCCACGCCTACAACGTCGACGAAGACATCGACGCCGTGCTCGGGGCGCTCGAGAGACACCGCGGACTACTCCGGCAGGCCCCTCCGCGTTTCAGCTAGAACCTCGCTGTGCTCCCCCGCGAAGTCGGATACGCACGGCCCTCGACACTGGCCGAGGCGCTCGAGGTGCTCGCAGCGACGGACGGCGCCAGGGCACTCGCGGGAGGCCAGACGCTCGTCAACGTGATGAAGGCGCGGGTCGCCTCGCCTGACGCGCTCGTCGACCTCAACGGGCTCGACGAGCTGAAGGGGATCGAGCTCGAGCGCGACGGCGGGCTCGAGATCGGCCCGATGACGACCTACACCGAGATCGTCGAGAGCGCCGAGGCGCGCGCCCGCCCGGTCCTCGGCGAGGTCTGCGCGCAGATCGCCGACGTCCAGGTGCGCAACCGGGGGACGGTGGGCGGGAATATCTGCGCCAACGACCCCACCAACCATCTGCCGCCCCTGCTGGTCGCGCTCGGCGCCCGGATGACGATTACCGGATCCGGCGGGGAGCGGACGGTCGACGCGGACGAGTTCTTCCTCGGCGTCTACATGACGGCGGTCGGCCCCGACGAGCTGCTCACGAAGATCGCCGTCCCACCCGGTCGCCGCGACGGCTTCGCCTCCGTCACGATCGGCCGCGACGGGACGTGCATCGTCTCCGCCGCCGTCTCGCTCGACGGTGGTCCGCGGGTCGCGATCGGCTGCGTCGATGCCGTGCCGCACCGCGCGACCGGAGTCGAGGCCAAGCTGAACGGGAACACGAGCATCGAAGCCGCCCGTGCGGCCGCGGCCGGGCTGGGCGCCACGCTCGACCCGCCCGACGACATCCACGCCACGGCCGATTACCGTCGTCACGTCGCAGAGGTCGTCGTCGCCCGCGCGGTCGTCCAGGCGGGCGCCAGGGGAGACCGCCGATGACGGCGGTCGAGACGAGCCGGCGGATCTCGGTCGAGGTGAACGGAGTCACCTACGAGCGCGACGTCGAGGCGCGCCGTCTCCTGATTCACTTCATCCGTGACGACGTCGATCTGACCGGCAGCCATATCGGCTGCGACACGGGCAACTGCGGCGCCTGCAGCGTGATCCTCGACGGCAAGCTCGTGAAAAGCTGCATGCTGCTCGCAGTCCAGGCGGACGGCGCGAGCATCCGGACGGTCGAAGGCCTCGCCGAGGGCGGCGAGCTCTCGCCGCTGCAGCAGGCCTTCCATACCCATCACGCGCTCCAGTGCGGCTTCTGCACGCCCGGGATGCTGATCTCGGCGACCGCGCTGCTCGAGCGTAGTCCGCAGCCAACGGACGAGGAGATCCGCAAGGGGCTCCAGGGCAACATCTGCCGCTGCACGGGCTACTGGAACATCATCAAGGCGGTCAAGGCGGCGTCCGGCCAGGAGGTAGTGGAGTGAGCGAAACCGCTATCCACCCTGATCGCGTCGAGATCGAGGCACCGGCTGAGCAGTGGAAGGGCCAGAGCGTCCCGCGCAAGGAGGACGGCCGCCTGTTGCAGGGCCAGGGCGTCTTCGTGGACGACATCAAGCGCCACAACATGGGCTTCGCCCACTTCGTCCGCTCACCCTATGCCCACGCGGTCGTCAAGTCGGTCGACGTCTCGACGGCGCTCGCCGTGCCGGGGGTCTTCGGAGCGCTCACGGGCGACGAGGTCGCCACGCTTACCGACCCGTTCTTCCAGCTCGCGACGCCTCCCGGAAACGAGATCAAGGACTACGCCCTCGCCGTCGGCCGCGTGCGCTTCGAAGGCGACCCGGTGGCCGTGGTCGTCGCCGAGTCGCGCGAGCTGGCCCGCGACGCCGCCGAGCTGGTCGAGGTCGACTACGAGCCCCTCGCCCCCATCAGCGACGCCCGCCGCGCCCTCGACTCCGATGCCCCGGTGCTCCATCCCGACGCCGGTACGAACCTCGTCTGGGAGAGCACCTACGAGTGGGGCAGCTGGGAGGACGCCGTCTCCGAGGCCGACCGGATCGTGAAGATCCCCGAGCTCCACTTCGACCGCTTCAACTCCACTCCGCTCGAATGCGACGGAGCGCTCGTGGAGTACAACCAGGGCACCGGGCAGTGGACGATCTACTGCAACAACCAGTTCCCGGGCTTCGCGGCGATCATGATGGGCCCGGCGATCCGCTGCGGTCTGGACAAGCTCCGCTTCGTCACGCAGGACATCGGCGGCGGCTTCGGCAACAAGATCACCTCCCACCCGCAGCTCGTGGCCATCTGCCTGTTGGCGCGGAAGCTCAACCGCGCGATCCAGTGGACGGAATGGCGCACCGAGTTCCACATGACGATGTCCCACGGGAACGAGCGCTGGTTCAGCGAGACCGAGGTGGCCGTCTCCAACGACGGGACGCTGCTCGGCTTCCGGACGAAGGCGCTCGACGACGCCGGGGCGTTCACGCGCTACGAGCCGCTCGGCGGCGTGATCTGGGCCCAGGTGACACCGGGGATGTACCGGTGGAAGAACATCCGCCTCGACTTCACGCAGGTCGTCACCAACAAGGCGCCCTGCTCGCCGAATCGCGGCTACTCGCGCATGCAGCACCTGTGGTTCACCGAACGCGTGATCGACATCGTCGCGGGCGAGCTCGAGCTCGATCCGGTCGAGGTACGGAAGCGCAACTACATCCGGGCCGACGAGATGCCCTATACGACGCCGAACGGCTGCGTCTACGACTCGGGTGACTACGCCGGGATGCTCGACGTGGCGCTGGGTCTGATCGGCGACGACACGATCGCCGCCCGGCGTGCGGAGGCGGCGGCGACGGGCCGTCTGCTCGGGATCGGGATCGGCTCGACCCTCGACTCGGGCACGAACAACTTCGGTCAGTCTCGGCTGATCAACCCCGAGCTCCAGTTCTCGGGCAACAACGAGGTGGCGACCGTCAAGCTCGACATCTTCGGCGAGATCGTGGTCACACTCGGAACGACCCCGCAGGGCCAGGGCCACGAGACCGTCACCTCGCAGGTGGTCGCCGACATCCTCGGCGTCGACCCGGACTCGGTGAACGTCCGTGTGGGCCACGACTCGTACTGGAACTCGCACGCGGGCTTCTCCGGCACCTATGCGAGCCAGTTCGCCGTCACCGGCCTCTCGGCCGTCAAGGGCGCCGCCGACAACCTGGCGAGAGACATCCGCGCACTTGCCGCGGGCGTCCTCGGCGCCGATTCGCCCGACGACATCCTCCTCGAGGACGGCTTTGCGAAGCGCGCCGACGACCCCGAGGCCGCGCTCCCGTTCTTCGCCGTCGGCGCGATCGTGAACGCGAACAACGCCGTGCTCTCACCCGAGGGCCGCGAGATCACGCTCAACCAGCGCTACGTCTACGTGCCGCCGTTCGAGCTCCCGGACATCGAGAAGAAGTACGGCAACCTCACCCTCACCTACGCGACACAGGTGCATGTCGCCGTGGTCGAGGTCGATCCCGAGACCGGGTCGTACGAGGTGGTCGAGTACGCGGCCGTCGACGACTGCGGCACCCGGATCAACCCGCAGATCGTCGAGGGCCAGGTGATGGGCGCGCTGGCGCACGGGCTCGGTGCCGCGACTCACGAGACTTTCACCTACGACGCCGAGGGCAACCTGCTGACGCCGAACTTCTACGACTACCACGTCCCGCACGCAATGGACATCCCGCCGCTCCGGACCGGAGCGATCGAGTCGCCCTCGCCGTTCACGCCGCTCGGCACGAAGGGGATGGGCGAGGGCGGCGGCGCTGCAATCCACGCCGTCTGCGCCGCGCTCCAGGATGCGCTCAAGCCGCTCGGGAAGCCGATCGTGCGCGACTCCTGCAACCCGCCGTTCCGCGTCTTCGAACTGATCCGGGACCCGGCCGCGAGCCGCGAGGGCCTCGCAGTGGTCGACGCGTGAGCCATAGGCTTGACGGAGGCTCCGACAACGCCGCGGCTTGCCCGGTCGTCACCGCCTGGACGGAGGCGCCGGCTCGGCCGGCGCCGGAGCAGGACGGCGGGGCATGAAGGTCGACGGCGAGCGAGAGTTCCGGGTTCCGCGCGAGATCCTGTGGGACGTGCTGAACGACCCGGCCAAGATGGCCGACCTGATGCCCGGCGTGCAGTCGTTCACGATCAAGGACGAGCGCAACTGGACCGCGACGGTGAAGGTCCCTCTGGGCCTCGGCTCGCTCGCGATGACCATCGACTTCGAGCAGACCGAGGTGCGGCCCCTCGAGTACTCGAGCCTGCACGCGAAGGGCAACGGAGTCGGGGCGATCATGAACATGCAGACGTCGTTCGCGCTCGAGCCGGTCGACAGCGGCACGAGGATGCTGTGGAACGCCGAGGTGAGCGTCCTCGGCCCGGTCGGCGCGATGGGTCAGCGGGTGCTGCAGCCGATCGTCAAGCAGCAGGTCAACCAGGTGTTGACCGCGCTCGACAGGCGCGTGACCGCGGCTGCGGCCGAGTCCGGCTCAGCGCCGGCATCGACCGCGTAGGACCGGGTGGCGGCGCCCTTCCGGATCGGGCTGATGCAGCTCACGATGGAGCCGCTCGCGCAGATGCTCGCGACCGCGCAGGCGCTCGACCGCGGCGGCTTCGACACGATCTGGCTTGCCGAGGCCTATCCGTGGTGGCGCAAGCACGGCATGGAGGCCCGTTCGTCGACGGTGCTCTCGGCCCTGATGGCCCGCGACACCGAGCGGCTGACGATCGGCTGGGGGATCATCTCGCCCTACACGCGGCACCCGGTGCAGGTGGCGATGGACGCGCGGATCGTGCAGGAGGCGGCGGGCCCGGGCCGGTTCATAGTCGGCTTCGGGACGTCGAAGATCTTCCTCAACAACACCAAGCAGGGTGGGTCTCCGAAGGAGACCAAGCCGCTCGCCCACATGCGCGACTCGGTCGCGATCGTCCGCGGAGCGTTCGGAGGCGGACGCTTCGAGTACGACGGGAAGGCCTTCAGCGCCGACCTGCCTGCGCTGATGCCGGAGGCGCACGCTCCCGACTGGGAGGTCCCGATCTACGTGGCTGCGACGGCGCCGATGATGCAGGAACTCGGCGGCGAGATCGGCGACGGGCTGCTGACCCCGTCGATCACGACGCCCGCGTTCGTCCGCTACACGCGTGAGAACGTGGCGCGAGGCGCCGCGAACGCCGGCCGCGACGGGCAGGACGTCGACCTCGGCTGCACCATCGTCGCTTCGATCCACGCCACCGACCGCGACGACGGACGTGACGGGGCCCGGGAGATCGCCGGGATGTATCTGGCCAACAAGTTCCAGAACATCAAGGGCTCGGCCGACACGCTGCTCGACCTGGCCGAGATCCGGATGGACGAGCTGCAGCCGGTCGCCGAGGCGATGGAGCAGGGCGGTCGGCTCGCAGCCAAGGAGCAGGTGACCGACTCGCTCCTCGATCGTTGCAGGCCCATCGCCGGCACCCCCGCCGACTGCATCGCCGCGATCGAGGAGTACCGGGACGCCGGCTGCTCGCACATCATGCTCGAGCTCTGGGGTGCGAACCGGCACGACCAGATCCGCCTGTTCGGCGAGCAGGTTGTACCGCACTTCCGCTGAGGCAACTCAGGCA
>DATIYE010000042.1:0-7265 GCA_035517795.1 Gaiellaceae bacterium
CGCGAAGGACGTGCGGGAGTCGCGGCGGCTGTACGACCTGCTCTACGAGCAGGATCGCCGCGGCTACGCCGGGACCGTCCAGGGCGAGGCGGCGCTCGCGAAGCTGGCCCACGGCTACCACGAGGGCGACCGCGATCCGTACGGCCCGGGCTCGTTCCCGAAGCCCTACATCAAGGGTGAAGAAGCGCCCGCATGAAGCAGGTGGCGTACTACAAGGGCTGCCTGGCCTCGCTCTCGGCGAAGGAGCTCGACTCCTCGACGCAGGCCCTGGCACCGAAAGTCGGGCTCGACCTGATCGAGCTCGAGTCGGTGACCTGCTGCGGCGCCGGGGACATCCAGGAGGCGGAGCCCGACTACTACCTGCACCTGAACGCGCGCATCCTGGCCTACGCTGCGATGACCGGCTCCGACACGTTGATGACGGTCTGCAACGTCTGCACGCTCAACCTCCGCCAGGCGAACTTCCAGCTGATGGGGGACGCTGAGCTGCGCGCCCGCGTGAACGCGAACCTGCTGGCGGTCGGGGTGCCCGCGTACGAGCGCGACGTCGAGGTTCGGCACCTGCTCTGGGAGCTCGCGGGCGACGAGGGCTACCCTCAGCTCCAGAAGGCCGCGCACAAGGGGCTGAAGGGTCTGAAGGTGGCGCCGTTCTACGGCTGCCAGATCCTCCGGCCCTCGCGTGTTCTCGGGTTCGAGGATCCCGACCGGCCCTCGTCGCTCGAGCGCATCATCGAGGCGTGCGGCGGCGAGGCGGTCGACTACCCAGCGAAGCTCAAGTGCTGCGGCTTTCCGATCATCCAGGCACGCGAGGAGACGGCGCTCGGCGAGCTCGTGCAGCCCATCGAGCAGGCGATCGAGGCCGGCGCCGACGCCATGGTCACTCCGTGCCCCCTCTGCCATCTCTCGCTCGACGCCTGGCAGTCGAAGCTGCGCTCCGCGACCGGGAAGGACTTCGCGCTGCCGATCCTCCACCTTTCGCAGCTGATCGGCGTCGCCGCCGGTCTGGGCGAATCGGAGCTGAAGTTCCGCCGGCACGTCGTGCCGGTCACGCCCGTACTGGAGAAGCTCGACGCCTGATGGTCGACGCCGTCATCTCGCCCGAGGTGGTCGCGCGCTACGCGGCCGACGCGGCGCGCGAGGTGGACGGGGTCACGGGGATCGTCGAGGGCGTCCGGAAGGGAATCCGCGTCGAGGGCGACGAGATCGAGCTGCACGTGTCCGTGCGTTGGGGGGTCTCGATCCCCGAGGTAGCGACAGCGGTGCAGAATCGGGTCGTCGACTACCTCGAGCGCATGGCCGACATGAGGCCGGCTGCCGTGAACGTCGTGGTCGAGGAGGTCGATGGCCGGAGCTAGGCTCAACGGGCTGACGAAGCTGACGCTCGAGACGGCACCCTCGGTCTGCCACGAATGTGTCTGGTGGCAGTCTCGGACCTCCCGGCGCGAGGTCGACAAGGAGCGCTGGATGTCGCGGGTGGAAGAGGAGTTCGGGGCGTTCGGGACGCTCTACCACGGCGACGAACCGAAGGCGCTCGGGGTGATCCAGTACGGGCCCGCGCCGCTCTTCCCGCATGCCTGGGAGCTGCCGGCGGGGCCGCCGTCCGACGACGCGATGCTCATCACCTGCGCGTACCTCGTGGACGCGTCGGCACCGTGGGTCATGCAGTCGCTCTTTCTGGCGGCGATCGGCGAGGGCCGCGACCGAGGCTTCTCGTCTGTCGAGGCGTTCGCGTACCGCTACGACGAGGGCGAGTCGTCCCACGCCCGCTTCCGCGAGCACCGGACGGTGTTCCCGGCCGACTTCCTCGGCGACTTCGGCTTTCGGGTCGTGCGGACGTCGGGGCGGGTCGGGATGGCACGCCTCGACCTCGGCGGCCTCGTCCCGGTCGAGGAGGGCCGGCGCCAGCGGGTGCTGCGGGTCGTCAAGGAGGCGTTCCTGCCGGATCCGGTTCCGGCGCCGCGGCCCTAGGCCGCGGCGGCGCGGGAGCCGTCCAGCACCAGCTCGGCGATCTGGATCGCGTTCAGAGCTGCGCCCTTGCGGAGGTTGTCGCTCGCGAGGAAGAGCGCGAGGCCGTTCTCGACGGTCGGATCGCGGCGGATCCGGCCGACGAGGACCTCGTCGATTCCGGCCGCCTTGCCGGGGCTCGGGAACTCGTCGACACGAACGGAGGGCGCCGCCTCGAGGAGCTCGCGCGCGCGGTCGGGGGTGAGCTCGTTCTCGGTCTCGATCCAGATCGCCTCGGCGTGGCCGACCATCACGGGGACTCGCACGCAGGTCGCCTGGATCGGGAGCTCGGGGAGCTCCATGATCTTGCGTGTCTCGGCGCGCAGCTTCGATTCCTCGTCGAACTCCTCGCCGTCGAAGTCCCAGTCCATCCGCAGGTCGTGCTCCCCGGGGGTCTCGTGGGCGAGCCGGTCCATCGCCTGCGCGCCGGCACCCGAGACCGACTGGTAGGTTGCGACCCGGACTCTCGTCAGGCAAGCGGCGTCGTTGAGGGGCTTGAGAACACAGCTGAGCGGGATCGTGCAGCAATTGGGGTTGGCGATGATGCTGCCGCCGGCGAGCGCCCGCTCTCCGTTCACCTCGGGTACGACGAGCGGGATCCCGTCCTGAAGACGGTAGGCGGACGACTTGTCGATCGCGATCGCTCCGCCCGCGACCGCGTGGGGGACGAGCTCGCGCGAGGCGCTCGTGCCGACGGAGAAGAGGAAGACGTCGACGTCGCCCCGCGAGAGGGCGTCCGGAGTCGCCTCCTCGACCGTGCGGCCGCCGACCTCGCGACCGGCAGAGCGAGCCGACGCGAACACGCGCACGTTCTCGAAGCCGTGCTCGGCGAGCAGCCCGAGGGTGACCGTGCCGACGGCTCCGGTGCCGCCGACGACGCCGATGCGGGTGTCGCGGGTCATCCTCGTAGGGTAGCGGGGCCCCGCCGGTCAGATCTCGCGGCGGCCGGTAAGCGCGCGGCCGAGCGTGACCTCGTCGGCGTACTCGAGGTCGCCGCCGACCGGGAGCCCGCTCGCGAGGCGGGTGACGGTGACCTTCTCGCGGAGGCGGTCGGCGAGGTAGGCGGCGGTCGCCTCGCCGGTCATCGTCGGGTTGGTGGCGAGGACGACTTCCGTGACGCCGTTCGCATCGACGCGGTGGATCAGCTCGTCGATCCGCAGGTCGGCCGGGTCGACGCCGTCGATCGGGCTGAGCGCGCCTCCGAGCACGTGGTAGAGGCCGTGGTAGGCGTGCGTGCGTTCGAGCGAGACGACGTCCACGGGCTGCTCGACGACGCAGATCGTCGCGTGGTCGCGCCGCGCATCGCGGCAGATATCGCAGGTCTCCTCCTCGGTCAGGTTTCCACACTCGCGGCAGAAGCGGACCCGCGCCTTCACCTCCTCGATCGCGGCGGCGAGCGCGAGCGCCTCCTCGGGCGGGCGCTGCAGGATGTGGAAGGCGAGCCGCTGCGCCGTACGCTGCCCGATCCCGGGCAGCCGCGTCAGCTGCGCGACGAGGTTCTCGACTGACGGGCCGAACACGGCGCCATTGTGCCCGTCGCATCCGGTCGGAGCCCTCCGCTCGACCGTCCCAACAGGCGGTCGCCGGGATCGACGGGGTGGGGATGGCCTGTTGCGGGCATGTTGCAACCGTTAACGGGTCTGTCCCCGTCTTTCGGGCCTAGACTCGCGCACGTGGACTGGGTGACGATCTCGGCGCTCGCGACCGCAGGGGGGACGCTCGTGCTGGCGCTCGCCACCTTTGCGGCGGTGCGGTCGGCCACCCGCTCCGCCCGCGTGGCGGAGCGGGCGTTGCTCGTCGGGCTGCGGCCGATGCTGATGCCGTCGCGCCTCCATGACGCGACGCAGAAGGTCGGATACGCCGATTCGCACTGGCTGGCCCTTCCGGGCGGGCAGGCAGTGGCCGAGGTGAGCAACGATGCCGTCTGGCTCGCCATCTCTGTCCGGAATGTCGGGACGGGCATCGCGGTCATGCACGGATGGCGGTTCGATGCCGAGCTCGTACGGAGCCATGGCGAGTCGCCGAACCCGGACGAGTTCACGCGGCTGACCCGCGACCTCTACGTCCCGATCGGTGAGGAGGGGTTCTGGCAGGGCACGTTCCGGGATCCGAGCAGTCCCCAATTCGAGGCGGCGAAAGCGGTCGTGGACAACCACGGGCCGTTCACGGTCGAGATCCTCTACGGCGACGTCGAGGGCGGGCAGCGGATAGTCACGCGCTTCTCGGCAACGCCGCGGACCGACAGCGGCTGGATCGCAGCCGTCACGCGCCACTGGTACCTCGACATGCCCGACCCTCGGTAGGTTCTAGACGTCGAGCTCCTGCGCGTCGAATGTCGACTTCATCAGCTCGACGATCTCCTCCTCGGTTGCCGGGTGGTCGGGCTCGCGAGCCTCGGGAGCGAGACGCGCTCCGGTCGCGAAGACCAGCTCGAGCCGGCGGCCCGTCACCTCGTACAGAGCCTCCTGCAGCAACGCGACGCTCTTCGGCTCCTGGGCCTGCTTGCGGTGAAAGTCGGCCTCCGGCGGGAACTCAAGGGTCAGCGTGTCGCCCTCGAGTGCGGCGGGATGAGCCTCGATGAGCATCGCCGAGGCAGGGATCGATCGATGCTCGACGGCCGGCAGAACCGAGCGCCGCCACGCCTCCTGCAGCTGCTCGAGCTCGAGGCCAGGCGGATTCGCACTCGGGTCGGGGTGCGTAGCCGGCGTGTCCGCCTGGTGAGGAGGCTCTTCCAGCCGTTCGGCCGGAGCGGGCTTCCCCGCCTCCAACCGGTCGAGCCGAAAGGCCAGCGATTCCCGGGAGAGATCCGAGCCCGGCCGCGTGACCTTGACCAGCGCGAGCTCGAGCGGCAGCCGCGGGTCGCCGCCCTGCCGCATGTCCTCGACCGCGACGTGCAGGAGGTCGATCAGGCGCAGCACCGTCGGCGCTCCCAGCTGGATTGCCTGCTCGCGAAGCCGCTCGCGTGCCTCGTCGGTCACGGGCAGCGTGTCCGGCACCTCGCCGGTCGCCTGGACGAGCATCAGGTGGCGCAGGTGCTCGAGCAGGTCGACGACCAGCCGCCCGACGTCATGGCCCTGCTCCGAAAGCTCCTCGATGAACTCGAGCGCGCCAGCGGTATCGGAGTCGACGACGTGGTCGCAGAGGCGGAACAGCACCTCGTCCTCGAACGCGCCGAGCAGCGTGAGCACGTCGGCGACCGTGATCGTTCCGCCGGTTGCCGAGGCGAGCTGGTCGAGGGTCGACTCGGCGTCGCGGTAGGCGCCGCGCCCACCCCGCGCGATCAGCGCCAGCGCCGCGTCGGGCACCGTGATCCCCTCGCCGTCGGCGCACGTTCGCAGCTTCCGAACGAGCTCCGGCAGGCGTGGCCGCTGGAAGACGAACGTCTGGCAGCGGGAGCGCACTGTCGGCAGTACCTTGGCCAGATCGGTCGTGCAGAAGACGAAGAGCAGGTGCGGCGGCGGCTCCTCGATCAACTTCAGGAGCGCGTTCCAGGCCGCATCGGTCAGCTGGTGGGCCTCGTCGAGGATGTAGACCTTCGAGCGGCCCTCGACCGGCTGAAGCACGACGCGCTCCCGGATCTCGCGTATGTCGTCGATCCCCCGCTGCGAGGCCGCGTCCATCTCGATCACGTCGAGAGAGGTGCCGTTCGAGATCGCGACGCAGGCGTGGCAGGTGTTGTCGGGGTGTGTCGTCGGGCCGAGCTTGCAGTTCACCGACTTGGCCAGGATCCGCGCCAGCGAGGTCTTGCCGGTGCCGCGCGGCCCCGCGAAGAGGTAGGCCTGACGGATCTTCCCGCTCTCGATCGCGTTCGAGAGCGTCCGTACCACCGCCTCTTGCCCGACGACCTCGGCGAAGGTCTGCGGCCGGTACTTGCGGTAGAGGGCGGTCACAGGCCGATTCAAGCAGATCGAACCCCTACCGTGAAGTATTGAATCTAATCGATAAAAATGCCCAACACTCTTATTGGCGTTCTATTGATTCCTGGCGTACGCTACGGAAGCCCATCGACCCAGCGGGAGAGAAAATTTCATGAGTCCGACATCCAAGGGATCAGGCAGTCTCGAGAAGAAGGATCGCTGGTCCGCAGGCGTCACCCCGTACGCGGAAATGGGGTACTACGACGCCGACTACGTCCCCAAGGACACTGACATCCTGTGTGCATTCAGGATCGTTCCGCAACCGGGCGTCGACCACATCGAAGCAGCCGCTGCCGTTGCGGGAGAGTCGTCCACCGCGACCTGGACGGTCGTCTGGACCGACCGGCTCACCGACCACAAGCACTACCAGGCGAAGGCCTACAGGGTCGACCCGGTCCCGGGCACCGACCAGTACATCGCGAGGATCGCCTACGACATCGACCTGTTCGAGGAGGGGTCGATCGCGAATCTGACCTCCTCGATCATCGGCAACGTCTTCGGGTTCAAGGCGCTGAAGTCGCTGCGCCTCGAGGACATGCGGATCCCGCCGCACTACATCAAGACGTTCCAGGGCCCTGCGCACGGGATCGTGATGGAGCGCGAGATGCTCGACAAGTACGGCCGTCCGCTCCTCGGCGCGACCGTCAAGCCCAAGCTCGGGCTCTCGGCGAAGAACTACGGCCGCGTCGTCTACGAGGCGCTTCGCGGTGGCCTCGACTTCACGAAGGACGACGAGAACATCAACTCGCAGCCGTTCATGCGCTGGCACGACCGCTTCTCGTACGTGATGGAGGCCGTCTCCCGCGCCGAGGCCGCGTCCGGCGAGGTCAAGGGCAGCTACATGAACGTGACCGCCGGGACGATGGAGGAGATGTACGAGCGGGCCGAGTACGCCAAGGAGTTGGGCTCGATCATCATCATGATCGACCTCACCGTCGGCTACACCGCGATGCAGTCGATGGCCAAGTGGGCGCGTGCGAACGGGATGATCCTGCACCTCCACCGCGCCGGCCACGGCACCTATACCCGCCAGAAGACCCACGGCGTCAGCTTCCGCGTGATCGCGAAGTGGTGCCGCATGATCGGCGTCGACCACATCCACGCCGGCACCGTCGTGGGCAAGCTCGAGGGCGACCCTTCGACGACGAAGGGGTTCTACGACATCCTCCGACTGAACGACATCCCGGAGGACCCCCGCTATGGCGTCTTCTTCGACCAGAACTGGGCGTCGATGCCTGGCGTCATGCCCGTCGCCTCGGGCGGCATCCACGCCGGGCAGATGCACCAGCTCCTCCCCTACCTGGGCGAGGACGTCATCCTCCAGTTCGGCGGCGGCACGATCGG
>DATIYE010000043.1:0-9796 GCA_035517795.1 Gaiellaceae bacterium
GCTCAGGCGATGGCTGAACCATTACAACCGAGGCTTCGTCGGGCTGACGGGATCGCTCGAGCAGATCGGCCTCGTCGAGCACGAGGCGGGCGTACCGACGGCGGTGCTCGAGAAGAGCGCCAAGGGCGGCTCGGGCTACGCGGTCGAGCACTCGAGCATCCTCTTTGTCTACAGCCCGGACGACCGCTCGCACGTGGTGTACGCGAGCGGCTTCAAGCCGGCCGACTACGCGCACGACCTTCCGCTGCTGCTGAAGTTCCGCTAGTCGACAGCCCGCTGATCGACGCCGGCGACGAGGACGTACTTGACGTCGAGGTACTCGTCGACGCCGAAGTCGCCGCCTTCGCGGCCGTAGCCGGATTCCTTGATCCCCCCGAAGGGGACGTTGGCGGCGCTGATGAGGCCGGAGTTGGCGCCGACGATGCCGTATTCGAGTCTTTCGGCGACCCGGAAGAGGCGGGCGTAGTCGCGGGTGTGGAAGTAGGCGGCGAGGCCGAAGACGGTGTCGTTGGCGAGCTCGATCGCTTCATCCTCGGTTTCGAAGGGGGCGATCGCGGCGACGGGGCCGAAGGTCTCCTCGTGCGAGATCAGCATCTCGGCGGTGACGTCTGCGACCACGGTGGGCTGATAGAAGGCGCCGCAGGCGTAGTCGTCGCCGTCGAGACGGGCCCCGCCGGTGAGGAGCCTGGCCCCGTGGCCGAGTGCGTCTTCGACGTGCTCCGCGACCTTGTCGAGGGCGCGCTCGTCGATCAGCGGGCCGATCTCGACGCCCGGCCGGTCACCGGGACCAACGGCCATGCCGCTCACCTTCTCGGCAAGCATGGACACGACCTGGTCGTAGACGCCGCGCTGGACGAAGGCGCGGTTGGCGCAGACGCAGGTCTGGCCGGCGTTGCGGAACTTGGAGGCGATCAGCCCGTCGACGGCTTCCTCGAGCGGTGCGTCGTCGAAGATGATGTAGGGAGCGTGGCCGCCGAGCTCGAGCGAGAGCCGCTTCACCTGCCCGGCCGATAGGCGGATCAGCTCCTTGCCGACCTCAGTCGAGCCCGTGAACGAGACCTTGCGTACCCGCCGGTCGGCAAACAGTGTCTCTGCGACCGTGCCGGAGGAGCGAGAGGTGATCAGGTTCACAACCCCGGGCGGGGCGCCGGCATCCTCGATCGCCCGCAGCACCAGGGCAGCGGTCAGCGGCGTCGCGCTCGCGGGCTTGACCACGCTCGTGCAGCCGGCGGCCATAGCCGGCCCGAGCTTGCGCGTCATCATCGCCGCCGGGAAGTTCCAGGGCGTGATCGCCGCCGTCACCCCGACCGGCTGGCGCAGGACGAGCACCCGGTTGAGCGGGTTCAGCGCAGGAACCACCTGTCCGTACACACGCTCGGCCTCGCCCCCGAACCACTCCAGAAAGCTGGCTGCGTACTCGACCTCGCCCGCCGCCTCTGCAAGCGGCTTGCCCTGCTCGGAGGTCATCACCGCGGCGATCTCCCCCTTGCGCTCCCGAATCAGCTCGGCCGAGCGACGCAGAATCCGGGCGCGCTCGATCGCGGCCAGCGAACGCCACGGCTCAAACGCACCCGCGGCCGCTTCGATCGCCGCCCGAACATCGTCGGCCGTCGCATCCGGGACCGAGCCGACCACGTCGCCTGTTGCGGGGTCGATCACGTCGAAGCGACCGCCGCCTGCGGCCTCGAGCCAGCGGCCGCCGATCAGCAGTTGCTCCTCGTGTCCCGCGGCTACTGCCATAACGGGACGATAACGACTGCTAGCCAGGTGTCGGCGACGGGCGGAACCCGATCCTCGCCGAGATCTCGCGCGCGGTCGCCCTGAGTGCGGGGCCCAGTCGAACGACGAGGTTCTCCATCGAGACGAGCGAGCGGTGCACGGCGAGGTTGATCGCTGCGACGACGGCGCCCTCCTGGTCGCGAACCGGCACGGCGATCGAGCGCAGCCCGTAGGCGAGCTCTTCGTTGTTCACTGCGAGCCCCTGCTCGCGCACATGTGCGAGCTCGTCGACCAGGGCGCGGGTGGCGACGATCGTATTCGGGCCGCGCCGGCTGAGCTCGATCTGCGCGAGGCGCTTGTCGAGCTCTTCGGGGGCGAGCCCCGCGAGCAAGACCTTGCCCATCGAGGTGCAGTAGGCGGGCAGGCGCGAGCCGACGTGGAGGTTGAGGTCGATCTCCCGCTGGCCGATGCTCGTGCTCCGGCAGCGCTCGACGTAGACGATGTCGATGCCGTCGAGCACGGCCATGTTCACGGTGTGCCCGGTCGTGTCCGAGAGAGCCTGGAGGTCGGGCAGCGCGATCTGGCGGAGCTCCATGGAGTTGATCGCCGAGAACCCGAGATCGAGGACGCGGGGGCCGAGACGGTACTTCCGCGTCGAGCGATCCTGTTCGAGGTAGCCGAGCGCGGCGAGCGTCGAGATATAGCGGTGGGCGCTCGAACGGCTCAGGCCGACCTCGCGCGCCAGCTCGCTGACGCCGACGAGCGGCCTCGTCGAGGTGAAGGCGGAGAGCACCGCGAGGCCGCGTTCGAGCGACTGCGAGAAGCCGCCGTCACGGGTCGGGGTGTCGATGGCTGCCATTGTTCTGATAAACGGAACGGCGTCTTGACAAGTGGGACGAGGCAAGCGTAGCGTTGGCGCGCCGACCTCGCCACCGGCACAGTCGTCCCGGCTGCGCCCCTCATGGCCCGGATGTACGTTCCGCACATGACCTTCGATGCGATCTTCGTGCCCGACGGTATCCGCGGCGCCGTGTCGGATCTCGCCTGGCTCGAGGCGATGCTCGAGGCCGAGCGGGCGCTCGCGGCCGCCGAGGCTGCTGCGGGCGTGATCCCCTCGGGCGTGGTCGCGGCGATCGCGGAGGGCTGCCGGATCGAGCGGATCGACCCCGAGCGCGTCCTCGCCGCTGGCCGTGCATCCGGCAACCCTGCGGAGCCGCTCGTCCGCGCCCTGCGCGAGACGGTCGGCGGCGAGGCGGCGGACTACGTCCACTTCGGCGCGACGAGCCAGGACATCATCGACACCGCAGCCATGCTGGTCGCCCGCCGGGCGCTCGGGCTCCTCCTCGAGGAGCTCGACCGCGTCGCCGACGCCTGCGCCGGTCTGGCGGGGGCCCACCGGGCGACACCGATGGCTGCCCGGACGCTGCTCCAGCAGGCCGTTCCGACGACGTTCGGGCTCAAGGCCGCCGGGTGGCTCGTCGCCGTCGTCTCTGCCCGCGGGCGACTGCGGGCGATTCGGGATACGGGGCTCGCCGTTCAGCTCGGCGGCGCAGCCGGGACCCTGGCGGCGCTCGGTGCCGACGGTTTGGCAGTGATCGAGCGTTTCGCCGCCGAGCTCGACCTACCAGAACCCGTGCTGCCCTGGCACACCGACCGCACGCGGATCGCCGAGCTCGGCTCGGCGCTCGCAACCGGCGCGGGCGTATGCGCGAAGATCGGTCTCGACGTGGCGCTCCTCGAGCAGATCGAGGTGGGTGAGCTGCGCGAGGCCGCGGCCGGCGGCTCCACGACCATGCCGCAGAAGCGAAACCCCGTCGGCTCTGCGCTGGCGTTCGCGTGCGCGCGGCGCGCGGCCGCCGCAGCGAGCATGCTCACGGCCGGGCTCGTCGCCGAGCACGAGCGTCCGGTCGGTGCCTGGCACGCGGAATGGGGTGCGCTCTCGGACGCCCTCGCCTCCGCAGGCGGTGCCGCCGCTGCGATCGGCGGGGTGCTCGGCGGGCTCGAGGTCGACGCCGCACGGATGCGCGCGAACCTCGAGCTCGGCGGTGGGGCGGTGATGAGCGAGCGCCTCGTGTTCCTGCTCACGGCGCAGATCGGTCGCGAGGAGGCGCTGTCGCGGCTGAAGGCGGCGATCGGGTCCGGCCGCTCCCTCGGCGAGGAGCTCGCCGGCGAGCTTCCGGCCGAGGCATTCGAGCCCGATGGCTATCTCGGCTCGGCATCGGACTTCATCGACCGCGCGCTCGCCGTCTATCGCGAGGAGGCGGCGCGATGAGCGGGGAGAGGTACGAACGCGGGATGAGAGTTCGGCGCGAGGTGCTCGGCGACGACCACGTCGACCGTGCGATCGCCGGCACGACGCCATTCACGGCCGACTTCCAGGACCTGATCACCCGTTACGCGTGGGGTGAGATCTGGAGTCGGCCCGGGCTCGACCGGCGGATGCGCAGCGCGATCACGCTCACCGCGCTGGTCGCTCTGGGGCGCGACGAGGAGATCGCCATGCACGTGCGCGCCGCCCGTCGCAACGGCCTCGGCGACGACGAGATCAAGGAGGTGCTGCTGCACGCTGCGATCTACTGCGGGGTCCCCGCCGCCAACTCGGCGTTCAAGATCGCCCAGCGCGTACTCGAGGAGCAGGATCCCGGTGCCTAGGGCGGTCGTCATTTCGGCGGTGCGGACCCCGGTGGGGCGCTATGGAGGCGGGCTCGCGTCCGTCAGGCCGGACGATCTCGCGGCGATCGCGATCGAAGCCGCGGTCGAGCGGGCCGGCGTCGAGGCAGCGGAGATCGAGGACGTCTGGATGGGCTGCGCCAACCAGGCGGGGGAAGACAACCGGAACGTCGCGCGTATGGGGGCGCTCCTCGCCGGGCTGCCCGAGAGCGTCGGCGGAGTGACCGTCAACCGGCTGTGCGCGTCGGGTCTGTCGGCCGTTGTCGGCGCCTGCCACGCGATCATGTCCGGAGACGGCGACCTGCTTGTCGCGGGCGGCGTCGAATCAATGACGCGGGCCCCGTGGGCGATGGCGAAGCCGGGGTCGCCTTTCGAGCGCGGCGACCGAACCGTGTACGACACCGTCCTCGGCTGGCGCTTCCCCAACCCGCGGCTGGAAGCGCTGTTCCCGCTCGAGTCGATGGGAGAGACGGGCGAGAACGTCGCCGACCGGTGGCAGGTCTCCCGTGAGGACCAGGACGCGTTCGCACTCGAGTCACAGCGGCGCTGGGCGTCCGCGCAGGAGGCCGGCCGCTTCGCGGACGAGCTCGTGCGTGCGGGCGAGCTCGAGCACGACGAGCATCCGCGGCCGGACACGAGCGTCGAGCGCCTCGCGGCGCTGAGAGCGGTGTTCCGTGAGGGCGGCACGGTGACCGCCGGCAACTCGAGCGGGATCAACGACGGCGCGGCCGCACTCGTGGTCGCTTCCGAGGAGCGGGCACGCGCGCTCGGCGCCGAGCCGCTCGCGACGTTCGAGGGGAGCGCCGCAGCGGGCGTCGACCCGCGCGTGATGGGGATCGGGCCGGTACCGGCCGTCCGCAAGCTCCTCGAGCGGTCCGGTGTGCGACTGGAGGAGATCGACCTGGTCGAGCTGAACGAGGCTTTCGCCTCGCAGAGCCTCGCGGTCATCCGCGAGCTCGGGCTCGATCCGGCGAGGGTGAACGTGAACGGCGGCGCTATCGCGATCGGGCATCCGCTGGGGATGAGCGGGGCCAGACTCGTGGTCTCGCTGCTCCACGAGCTGCGCCGCCGGCGCGGCCGCTACGGGCTCGCAACTCTCTGCGTCGGCGTCGGCCAGGGGCAGGCGGCACTGTTCCAGCGCCGGGTCGCCTGATGCGCACGCAGGTCGGGATCGTCGGCGCCGGGCCTGCCGGGCTCACGCTCGGGCGGCTGCTCGAGCAGGCCGGGATCGAGTCTGTGATCCTCGAGAACCGAAGCCGGGACTACGTCGAGCACCGGATCCGTGCAGGCGTGCTCGAGCAGGGGACGGTCGATCTGCTGAACGGGGCAGGAGTCGGGGAGCGGCTGGTCCGCGAGGGGATCGTCCACCACGGAGTGGAGCTCCAGTTCGACGGCGAGCGCCACCGGATCCCGCTGAGCGATCTGACCGGCGGTCGCGCGATCGTCGTCTACGGGCAGACCGAGGTGGTCAAGGACCTGATCGCCGCCCGGATCGAGACGGGGTCGCCGCTCCTGTTCGAGGTCGACGATGTCGCCGTCGCCAACCTCGACAGCGACCGCCCCACGATCTCGTTCACCCATGGGGGCGTGAGCGAGGAGCTCGAGTGCGACGTCGTCGCCGGCTGTGACGGCTTCCACGGGATCTGCCGGCTCTCGGTCCCCGCCGGCGTCATCCGGACCTACGAACGAGACTATCCGTACGGATGGCTTGGCATCCTCGCCGCCGTGGCCCCGTCGAACGGCGAGCTGATCTACTCCAACCACGAGCGCGGGTTCGCCCTCCTCAGCCTCCGCTCGCCGGAGCTCTCGCGGCTCTACATCCAGTGCCGGCACGACGAAGCCATCGCCGAGTGGCCGGATGACCGGATCTGGGCCGAGCTCCAGGCCCGGCTCGGGATCGACGGGTGGACCCTGGCGGAGGGGCCGGTGCTCGAGAAAGGCGTGACCGGCATGAGGAGCTTCGTCGCCGCGCCGATGCAGCACGGGAATCTCTTCCTGGCCGGGGATGCGGCCCACATCGTCCCGCCGACGGGCGCCAAGGGCCTCAACCTGGCGATCGCCGACGTGGCGATCCTGGCCGAGGCGCTGATCGACTGGTACGCGAGCCGGAGCCGCTCGGGCCTCGACGGCTACTCCGAAGCCTGCCTGCGCCGCGTCTGGCGCGCCGAGCAGTTCTCGTACTGGATGACGACGATGCTCCATCGCGACGACGACGGGGGCGAGTTCGGCCGGCAGCTCCAGCTCTCGCAGCTCCGGTACGTGACCTCGTCGACGGCGGCCGCGACCTCACTGGCCGAGAACTACGTCGGCCTCGCCTCGGTCTGAGGTTTCAGCCCGGTCTTGAGAGGCTCTACTCGGCGAGCGCGAGGCTCTGCAGGGCGGCAACGACGGCCCCGAGCCGGTGGCCGACCGGTGTCAGTCGGTACTCGACGCGCGGCGGGCGTGCGTCGACGACGGCGCGCTCGAGGACTCCTGCCTGCTCGAGCTCGGTGAGGCGGCTTGCCAGCGTCGCCGGGGACACAGGGTCGAGCATCTGCAGGAACTCGTTGAAGCGGACGGCGCCCTCGTTCGACGCCACGAGGATCGACACCGCATAGCGCCGCTCGAGGAGGCCCGCCACCCGGCGGACCTCCACGGGCAGTGGCGCACAGCTACGACAGCGCATGCGCGGCCGGGCGAGTCGGCTCGAGGGCGAGGGAAAGCACCTCGTCGAGGCTCATCACCGGATGGAAGGCCAGCTCGCGCCGAACGTCCTCCGGGATGTCCTCGAGGTCGGCGCGGTTCCGCTCGGGGATGATCACGTCCGTCAGCCCTGCGGCGTGCGCGGCCAGGGCCTTCTGCTTGAGCCCGCCGATCGGAAGGACTCGTCCCTGCAGAGTCACCTCGCCCGTCATCCCGACCGTGTGCTTCACCGGACGGCCGGTGAGCAGCGAGGCTAGCGCCGTCGTCATCGTGATCCCGGCACTCGGGCCGTCCTTCGGGATCGCCCCGGCCGGTACGTGGAGATGGAAGCTCGAGCCGTCGAACGCCTCCTCGTCGACGCCGAGCTCGCCGGCGTGCGAGTGCACGTAGGAGAGTGCAATCCGCGCCGACTCCTTCATCACGTCGCCGAGCTGACCTGTGAGGACCAGTCCCTCGTTTCCTTGCATCCGGGTCGCCTCGACGAAGAGCACGTCCCCGCCGGTGCCGGTCACCGCCAGGCCGGTCGCGACTCCCGCCACCGCCGTGCGCTCGGCCGCCTCCTGGTAGAAGCGCTGCTTGCCGAGCGCATCGCGCAGCGCGGGCTCGTTGACCGCGATCGGCGCCTCGAGGTCTCCGGTCGTGAGCCTGGTCGCCGTCTTGCGTAGGAGCTTTCCGAGCTCGCGCTCGAGCTGGCGGACGCCGGCCTCCCGGGTGTACTGCGAGACGATCAGCTGCAGCATCGTGTCGTCGATCGAGACCTCGTCCTCGAGGAGCCCGGCGCGGTCGCGCTGGCGGGGCCAGAGGTAGCCGCGGGCGATCGCGACCTTTTCGTCGACCGTGTACCCGTCGAACCGGATCACCTCCATGCGGTCGAGCAGCGGCCCGGGGATCGTCTCTGCGACGTTGGCGGTCGCGAGGAAGACGACCTCGGAGAGGTCGAGCTCCACATCGAGGTAGTGGTCGCGGAAGGAATGGTTCTGAGCCGGATCGAGCACCTCCAGCAGGGCTGCCGACGGGTCGCCGCGCCAGTCGGCTCCGACCTTGTCGACCTCATCCAGCAGGATCACGGGGTTCATCGTCCCGGCGTCGCGCAGAGCTCGGACGAGCCGGCCGGGAAGGGCCCCGATGTAGGTGCGGCGGTGGCCGCGGATCTCCGCCTCGTCTCGAACGCCGCCGAGCGACATGCGCACGAACTCCCGGTTGAGGGCGCGCGCGATCGACTCGCCTACTGATGTCTTGCCGGTGCCGGGTGGCCCGATCAGGGTGAGGATCGCGCCGGAGCGCTTGTCCTCGGCGATGCCGCGCTCCTGCCGGAGCTTGCGCACGGCCAGGTACTCGACGATCCGGTCCTTGACATCCTCGAGACCCGCATGGTCCGCGTCGAGCACCTCGCGAGCGTAGATCGGATCGAGCCGCTCCTCCGATCGCTTCGACCACGGAATCGCGAGCAGCCAGTCTAGGTAGGTGCGGATCATCGACGACTCGGCGCTCTGATCGCCCATTCGCTCGAGGCGTGCGGCTTCGCGCTCGGCCTGCTCGCGGACCGCTTCGGGCATGCCGGCCTCGGCGATCTTCGTTCGATAGTCCTCTGCGACCGAGGCGTCGTCCTCGCCGAGCTCCTTGCGGATCGACTCCATCTGCTTGCGGAGCACGTATTCACGCTGCTGCTTCGCGGCGCCTTCCTCGACATCCTCGCGGATGCGCTTCCGCACCTGCAGCTCGGCGAGCCGCTCGCGCTGCAGGCGGACTGCGAGCCTCAGGCGCTCGATGATATCGACCGTCTCGAGCAGCTCGATCTTCTGATCGAAGCTGAGGTCGGGCGCATAGGCGACGGTGTCGGCCAGCGCGCCTGTCTCGCGGATCCCGCGTACGAAGGCCGAAATGCGCCCGTCGTCGCCGCGCAGCTCGAGGATCTCCTCGACCGTGGCGCGGTATTCGGTCTCGAGCTCCCGGGTCTGAACCCTGGGAGGCTCGTCGTCCGGGCGCTCGAGGACCTCGACCCGGAGGTTTCCCTGCGGGTCGGTGTGGGCTGCGCCGAGCTCGGCGCGGTGCAGGCCCGCCAGGTTCACGGCCCTGCCGCCGCCGGGCATCCGGACGCGGTCGCCCACCTCGGCGACCGTTCCGACCTTCGCATAGGCGCCCTCGTGACGCGGCACGAGCAGCACGCGCTCCTCGTCGCCGACGTCGACGGCGATGGTGACGTTCATATTCGGGAAGACGACGAGGTCGTCGAGCGGTACGAGGAGCAGTGTGCTCACGATGCGATCACCCTTCCGTTGGAAGCTATGCCAGTCATAGTAACTTCAACTCTTGAAGTGCGGTCGGCATTCCCACTTGTGGAAAAGGGGTCAGACAACAGGTGACACCGGTCTCACTAAGTCAAGAGCCGCTGGAAACGCTGGGTCTTGGCTCTCGACTTCGGTGTCAGACACCGGGGGTTGAGATCGGGTCAGACGTCCCGGCCCGGGCGTGTTGACCGCCGTCGGCGGCGATCGAAACGCTCGATCCGGCTGCCCACGGTCGGCTGCGTTGCCCGACCCGTGTAGGCGGGGTGGCACCGCGAGCAGACCTCCACGGTCGCGTCACCGGCAACCCAGCGTGTTTCGAGTTCGCTCCCGCACGAGCTACAGGTCACCGTCGCGAGACGCAGCTCCGGGTGGATCGATGTCTTCACAGCATTCCTTCCATATTGGTTGCGTACGCAAGTGAACGACGGAACGAGGCG
>DATIYE010000044.1:0-12748 GCA_035517795.1 Gaiellaceae bacterium
GCTGCTCTCGTTGCCGCGCGGCTGCAAGTGGACGGCTCGGCGTACCTCGCGCTCGTCACCATCTCACCGGTGCCGGTGTTCGTGGGCGTTGCGGCGCTGGCGAGTCAGCTTGCTTCGACAAGGCGGCTCGCGCTCCAGCTCTCGATCGGCGTGCTGCTGGTGGGGTTCGTACTCCGGGTCGTCGCCGACATCGGAGATTTCCGTGCCGTACGCTGGATGACCCCGCTCGGCTGGTCAGAGGAGATGCGTGCGTTCGCCGATCCGAGGCCGCTCGTGCTCCTCCTACCGGTCGCGGCGGGGGCGTCGCTGCTCGCGGGGGCGGCAGCGCTCTCGGTGCGCCGGGACGTCGGGAGGGGAGTGCTCGCCACGGCGGACACCGCACGGCCGCGTCTGTGGGGACTCTCGTCTCCGGCTACACAGGCGGCTCGCTCCGAGGCGGGCGTCCTTGCCGGGTGGCTCGCCGGAATCGGCCTCTTCGGCCTGGTCGTGGGCTTCCTCTCGACCAGCTTCTCGGTCAAGACGATCTCGAAGAGCCTGCAGCAGACGCTGGCGAAGCTCGGCGGCGCCTCGATCGTCACTCCGGCCGGGGCGCTCAGCTTCTACTTCCTCTTCTTTGCGGTCGCGATCAGCCTGTTCGGCTGCTCCCAGGTCGGTGCCGCTCGGCGCGAGGAGGCGGAGCAGCAGCTCGAGACGCTGCTCGCCCTGCCGGTCGGCCGGACCCGCTGGCTCGGTGGGCGGCTCGCGCTCGGCGCGGCCGCCGCGATCGCTCTCGCTCTCACGGCCGGCTTCTGCTCGTGGTCCGGCGCAGCAGCGCAGGGCGCGGGCGTCCCGATCACAGACCTCCTCGCCGCGGGGCTGAACTGCCTTCCTGCAGCGCTGCTCTTCCTCGGAATCGGCTCGCTCGCCTACGCCTTCTATCCCCGCGGCGGGACCGCCGTCGCGTATGGCCTCGTGGCGGTGTCGTTCATCTGGGAGCTCCTCGGCTCGTTGCTCGGTGCGCCGCGGTGGCTGATCGACTCGACGCCGTTCCAGCACATCGGCCTCGTTCCGGCAGAGCCCTTCCGTGCCGGAGCGGCCCTGGTGATGCTCGGGATCGGTGCTGCTGCGGCCGGGCTCTCGCTCGGGATCTTCAGTCGGCGAGATCTGACGGGGGCCTAGGAAACCCGCGGGAACCCCGGAGGAGCCATGCGGGTTCCTACCGATGCCCGAGGGGGCTCCGCGGGTCAGGCTCGAGGCATGATCGTCAACGGCTTCCAGACATTCAGCTTCACCGTCATCACGGCCAGCGCCGGTCTCCTGATGGCGCTCTCGGGCCTGCAGAAGAAGCTGCTGCGGCGGAAGGAGAGCCCGCCGCGCTGCCGGACCTGCGGGCGCTCCGACCGCTACGACTGCGCCTGCCGCCGCTAGGCGATTCTCGGTACTTCCCCGCGGAACGATCGGGTTGTTCGCACCGATGCGCCGCCGGAAGACCGGGTGGACAATTGCCGGGTGAGAGGAGGTGAAGACAAGATGCCCACTCTCGTAAAGCAGTCGTTGACGCCAGAGCTCGACGCGATCGAGCGCAGCTTCCGGCGCATGTTCGAGGGCATCCCGCTGATGCCCGCGTTCGTGCAGCCGGTGTCGCCCGCGGCAGACGTCTACGAGACGCCGGAGGAGCTCGTCGTCGAGCTCGAAGTTCCGGGCTACGAGGAGAAGGAGCTGGGGATCGAGCTCTCCGATCACCGGTTGACGGTGACCGGCAAGCGGGAGGAGAGCAAGGAGGAGGTCGAGAAGACCTACCGTCTGCACGAGCGACTCGAGCACAGGTTCGAGCGCACGTTCACGCTTCCCACCGAGGTGGACGGCGAGAAGATCAGGGCCGAGTTCGAGAAGGGCGTGCTGAAGGTGCACGCGCCGAAGCTCGAGATACTGCAGCCGCGCAGGATCGCGATCTCGAAATGAGCTCCAGGTGACCGGGGCGGCGCGCGAGAGAGCGCCGCCCCGCCGTGGTGTTCTTGCGGGGAACCCGAAACGCGGATAGGGCTGATTACCCCTCGCCGGTGGTTCGTGTGGCCCTAGGCTGTGCCCGACAAGGAGAAACCGGGAGGTCGATATGGTCGAGGCTGTGGCCGATGCGGTCGACGTGATCTTGCGCGATGGAGGAACGCTCCGGCTTCGGCCGCCCTCCGAGACCGATGCCGGCGCTCTGGTGGCGTTCTTCGAGAGGCTCTCCGAGCGGAGCCTCTTCCTTCGCTTCCACGGCTACCGTCGCGTCGACCGCAGCCTGGTCGAGCCGCTGCTCGAACCCGACTGGGTCATGCGCGGCGCCCTGGTGGGCTGCCTCGACTCCGACGGCGGTGAGCGGATCGTAGGGGTCGCCAGCTACGCGAAGCTGCCGTCGGGGGGAGGCGAAGCCGCCGAGATGGCGTTTGCGGTTGCCGATTCCGAGCAGGGTCGCGGTATCGGCACCCGGCTGCTCGAGCAGCTCGCGGGTCGTGCCCGCGAGAACGGCGTCTCGCGCTTCGTCGCAGACGTCCTCGCCTCGAACACGGTCGCACTGACCGTGTTCGCCGACGCAGGTTGGGATGTCGTCCGCGAGCGGGATCACGACGAGGTCGAGCTTCGTTTTCCGATCGCGTCCACGAGCGAGTTCGAGGCCCGGGTCGAGGAGCGTGACCACACGGCGGTGGTGGCCTCGGTCCGTCCGTTCTTCGAGCCGGCTTCGGTCGCGGTGGTCGGGGCATCCCGTCGCCGGGGATCGATCGGCGGCGAGCTCTTCCGCAACATCCTCGACGCCGACTTCGGTGGCGTCGCGTATCCCGTTAACCTCAAGTGCGAGCCGGTGGCCGGCGTGCGGGCGTACCGGTCGGTCGAGGAGATCCCCGAGGCGGTCGACCTCGCAGTCGTCTGCCTTCCGGGGGAGCAGGTGCTCGAGGCCGTCGGTGCAGCGCTGCGTCACGGGGTCCGCGCACTCTGCGTGATCTCGGCGGGATTCGCCGAAACCGGGCTGAAGGGCCGTGCGCGGCAGGAGCAGCTGCTCGCGCTCGTGCGGGCTCACGGTGCGAGGCTCGTCGGGCCTAACTGCCTCGGGATCGCAGTGCCGCCGCGCGGGCTCAATGCCACGTTCGCGCCTCGTGCGCTTCCGGCGGGCCGAATCGGGTTCTCGTCCCAGAGCGGGGCGCTAGGGCTGGCCCTGCTCGAGAAGGCGGCCGAGCGGAGTCTCGGCTTCTCGGCGTTCGTCTCGATCGGGAACAAGGCCGACGTCTCGTCGAACGACCTGCTCGAGTGGTGGGAGGACGACGAAGCCACCGATCTCGTGCTGCTCTATCTCGAGTCGTTCGGCAACCCACGGACGTTCTCGCGCGTCGCGCGAAGGGTTGCCCGACGCAAGCCGATCCTCGCCCTCAAGGCCGGCTCGACTGCGGCGGGCTCGCGCGCCGCCGGTTCCCACACCGCTGCGCTCGCGGGCTCCGACACGGCCGTCAACGCCCTGTTCAGGCAGACGGGAGTGCTCCGCGCAACGACCCTCGAGGAGCTGATCGACGCCGCCGCTCTCCTGTCGAGCCAGCCGCTGCCGGCGGGGCGGCGGGTGGGCGTGATCACGAATGCGGGGGGGCTCGGGATTCTCTGCGCTGACGCGTGCGAGTCGGTCGGGCTCGAGCTGCCGGGGCTTTCCGAGGAGTCGCGTGCCGCACTCTCGGCCCTGGTACCGGGAGAGGCGAGCCTCGCCAATCCGGTCGATCTGCTCGGCTCCGCCACCGCAGCCACCTACACGGCCGTCGTCGGCCCGGTTCTCGAAGACCCGAACATCGATGCGCTCGTCGTCCTCTTCGTCCCCCCTGTCGTCGCGGGAGCCGAGGAAGTCGCGGCGGCGATCCGGGGCGCGGTCGAGCGCTCCGAGCGACGCAAGCCGGTGATTGCCGTGGTCGTCAGTGCCGAGGGGGTGCCGGCAGTGCTGCGTGAGCCCGGCTCGCCCGTGGTCGCTCTTCCCTATCCCGAATCTGCCGCCCGAGCGCTCGCATTCGCCGCGGCGCGCGCCGACTGGCTCGTGCAGGGCGAGGGGTTGCTCCCGGAGGTATCGGGAGTCGATGTCGCGTCGGCGCGCGCCGTCGTCGCCGCGGCCCTGGAGCAGGCCGGCGACGTCTGGCTCGATCCGGACTCGGCACGTGCTCTTCTCGACGCTTACGGGATTCCCGTGGTCGGGGAGCGCGTCGCCCGCTCGGCCGATGAGGCGGTCGAGGCGGCCGTCGCGCTCGGCCTGCCGGCGGTCGTGAAGACGGCAGCGCCGGGAGTCCACAAGACCGACATCGGGGGCGTCGCGCTCGATCTCCGCAATGAGGATCAGGTGAGGGACGCGGTCGACAGGATCGGCCCCCCCGTGATCGTGCAGCCCTACCTGGCCGGCAGGGTCGAGCTTCTCGCCGGCATCGTCCAGGATCCAACCTTCGGGCCCCTCGTCGCGTTCGGGCCCGGCGGCGCCCTGGCCGAGCTGATCGGCGACGCCTCCTTCCGACTGGCGCCCCTCACCGACCTCGACGCCGGAGAGCTCGTGACGGGTGGCAAGGCAGGTCGTCTCGTCGCCGGCTTCCGCGGGGCGCCGGCTGCCGACCTGTCTTCCCTCGCCGACCTGGTCACCCGCCTGGGCTGGCTCGCTGAGGACGTGCCCGAGGTGGTCGAACTCGACCTCAATCCCGTGCTCGCCGGGCCCGAGGGATGCTTTGCGGTCGACGTCCGAGCTCGCGTGCGAACGCACGCGCCGGAGCACCGGCTCAAGAGCTGGTAGCTGCGGCCTACCCGCAGGCCGTTCCGCGGAAGCGCTGATTCACGCGGGTTCGAGGCCATCGACAATCGAAGCGATGACCAGCACGGCCCTCCATCCGGTGCCAGAGCTACCTGAGGAGTTGCGGCCGGCGCTCACCGCTTCCGAAGCACTGGTCGAGGCCGACCGCTGCCTCGCCTGCAGCGGGCCCTACTCGCCCGCGCCGTGCGCCGTCGCCTGCCCCGCAGGGATCGACGTCGCGGGATTCATCTCCCAGATCGCCGCGGGCGACCCCGAGGGCGCCGCCAAGACGATCTTCGCCGAGAACCTGCTCGGCGCCACGTGCTCCAGGGTTTGTCCGGTCGAGGTGCTCTGCGAGGGTGCCTGCGTTCTCGCGCACGGGGGTCGCAAGCCGATCGCGATCGGCGCGCTCCAGCGGTATGCGACCGACAGGGCGCTTGCCCTGGGCGAGCCGCCGATGCGCAGCCCCGTGCCGCAGGCGATCGTCAGGCGCGTCGTCGTGATCGGCGCCGGTCCGGCCGGGATGGCTTGCGCGGGCGAACTGGCGGCGCTGGGACACCGCGTGACGGTGTTCGACGAGCACGACGAGCCGGGCGGCCTCGTCCGTTATGCGATCGCCCCGTACCGCGAGCAGCGCGATCCGCTGCCTGCCGAGGCGGCGGCGCTGGAGCGGCTCGGAGTCGAGTTCCGGCTGGGAACGCCGAGCACCGCCCCCGAGGCGCGAGCTGCGATCGCAGAGGCCGACGCCGTCTTCCTCGGAGTCGGCCTCGGGCCGGATAGCGACGTCTCGTTTCCCCGCGACGAGCTACCGGGCGTCTGGAACTCGCTGCCCTTCATCGAGGCGCTGAAGACCGGCGAAGCGCCCCACGTCGGACGGGACGTGGTCGTGATCGGCGGCGGCAACACCGCGATCGACGTCGCGCGTGAGGCCCTGCGGCTCGGTGCGGACCGGGTGACGATGATCTACCGCCGTACGCGCGCCGAGATGCCCGCCTACTCCCACGAGATCGACGAGGCAGACTCGGAGGGCGTGCGCTTCTCGTGGCTCTCCGACCCCGTCCGCTTCATCGGCGAGCACCGGCTGGAGGCGGTCGAGTGCAGACTCATGCGCCTCGGCGATCCGGACGAGTCCGGCCGACGACGCCCCGAGCCGATCCCGGGCAGCGAGTTCGTGCTGCAGGCCGACACCGCCGTCAAGGCGATCGGCCAGCGCCCGCGCACCGAGGTGACCGAATGGGTAGATGGGATCGAGTTCGACCACGGTGCCCTGCGGATCGATCCCGCTACCGGGCGCACGTCGAATCCGCGCTTCTTCGCCGGCGGAGACGTCGCCAATGGCGGCTCGAGCGTCGTCGAGGCCGTGGCCGAGGGCAAACGTGCGGCGGCCTCGATCGACAGGTGGCTCTCATGCGCAAGCTGACCGAGATCCGCTGGCATGCCCGCGCCGGTCAGGGTGCCAGGACCGCTGCCGAGGTGCTCGCGCTCGCAGCTCTGGTCGACGGCGAGAGCGTCCAGGCGTTCCCGGAGTACGGGCCGGAGCGGCGCGGTGCGCCGCTGCGCGCGTTCACGCGTCTATCCGACAGGCCGATCCGCCGGCACGACGGCGTGACCGATCCCGATCTCGTGGTGGTGATCGAGCCCTCGCTCGTCCACGAGACCGACGTCGCCGAGGGGCTCCGGCCGGGAGGTGTCGTACTTGTTAACGCCGAGGAGACGCCGGCGGAACTGGACGAAGCGCCCGTCCGGCTCGTCCCGGCGTCGCGCCTCGCGGCCGAGAACGGGTCGGGATTCGCAAATATCGTGATGCTCGGCGCGGTCGCGGCCGTCCTCGGAGCACCGCCGCTCGAGCTGGTCCAGGACGCGGCGGTGGAGACGCTCGGCAGGAAACGGGCCGCCGAATCCGTGCGCGCCTCGGTGGAAGCGGGGTACCGATGGCTGAGCTGAGGCTGAAGGACTGGAGAGAACTCGCCCCGGGTGGAGCGGTCGTTCCCGCAGAGGCGCCGCGGCCGTACACCGGCGGCTGGCGCACAGGGCTCAAGCCGTCCGTCGCCATCGAGGGATGCGTCAACTGCCTGCTCTGCTGGCTGCATTGCCCCGACTCGGCGATTCGCCTCGACGGCACCGTTTTCGCCGGGTTCGACTATGACTTCTGCAAGGGCTGCGAGATCTGCGCGGCGGTGTGTCCGGTCGGCGTGATCGAGATGGTCGCCGAGGAGACCGAGCTCTCGGAGAACGGGGCAAGGCAATGAGGACGCTCGAGCTCCTCACCGGCGGCGCGGCGGTCGCCCAGGCGATGCGCCAGATCGACCCGGACGTCGTTCCGGTCTATCCGATCACGCCGCAGACGCCGATCATCCAGCGCTTTGCGTCGTACGTCGCGAACGGCGTGGCACACACCGAGCTCGTCGACGTCGAATCGGAGCACTCGGCGATGAGTGCCGCCATCGGAGCCTCGCTCGCCGGCGCACGCACGATGACAGCGACCTCCTCGCAGGGGCTCGCGCTCATGGCGGAGGTCGTCTACATCGCCGCCTCAATGCGAGCTCCCGTCGTGATGGCGCTCGGCAACCGCGCGCTCTCGGGCCCGATCAACATCCACTGCGACCACTCGGACTCGATGCTGATCCGCGACTCCGGCGTCGTCCAGCTCTTCGCCGAGAACGCCCAGGAGGCTTACGACCTCACGTTGATCGCGCCGAGGCTGGCCGAGCATCCGGAAGTGCTGCTGCCGGTGCTCGTGTGTCTCGACGGGTTCACGATCACCCATTCCGCCGAGCCGGTGGCGCTGCTCCCGGACGGCGCGGTCAGTGAGTTCGTCGGGGAATACGAGGTGCCGTACGCGATGCTCGATCTGCGTAACCCCTCGACGCACGGGCCGTTCGCGATGCCCGACTACTACTACGAGCTCAGGCGCGCGCAGACTGCCGCCCAGGAGGCCGTGCTCGGCGTCTTCCCCGCCCTCGCCGGCGAGTTCGCCGTCCTCTCCGGACGCGACTACGGTCTTGTCGAGGCCTATCGGCTCGACGACGCTGAGCGCGCGATCGTCGCGCTCGGCTCGACTGCGGGCACCGTGAAGGACGTCGTCGATGACCTGCGCGACGAGGGCGAACCGGTCGGGCTGCTGAAGATCGTCGCCTTCAGGCCGTTCCCTGCGCTGGAGGCCGCCGCCGCGCTCGAAGGCGTCGCGCGGGTTGCGGTGCTCGACCGCGCCGACTCCCCGGGCGGCTGTCCGCCGCTCCACGCGGAGGTTGCGGCCGCGCTGTACGGAAGCGGCGCCGCCCTCGAGGGCCACGTCTACGGCCTTGGCGGCCGCGACCTGCATCCCGGAGAGATCCGGGAGGTCTTCGCCGGCGCCGCGCCGGCCTACATCGGGCTGAGAGGTGAGCCATGGCCCGTCTGAAGACACTCGTCCGCAACGAGCGCGGCGTCCCACCGCTACGCGGCGGCCATTCGCTGTGTCAGGGCTGCGGCGTTCCGCTCGTCGTCCGCACCGTGCTCTCGTCGATCAGGACGCCGGTCGTGGTGGTCAATGCAACCGGCTGTCTGGAGGTCGCGACCACCCGGTACCCGACCACCGCCTGGAACGTCCCGTGGATCCACGTCGCATTCGAGAACGCGGCTGCCGTGGCGAGCGGGATCGAAGCAGCCGGAAAGGCGCTTCAGCGGCGGAACGCCCTTGGCGCTGACGAGGAGATCACCGTCGTCACATTCGCAGGCGACGGCGGGACGTATGACATCGGCCTGCAGGCCCTCTCGGGCGCCCTCGAGCGCGGCCACCGCTTCGTGTTCGTCTGCTACGACAACGAGGCTTACATGAACACCGGCGTTCAACGCTCCGGCGCGACTCCGTTCGGCGCCTCGACGACCACCAGCCCCGCCGGTCTTGACAGCTTCGGCAAGGCGCAGAAGCGCAAGGACATGACGGCGATCGTGATCGGGCACCACATCCCGTACGTCGCCCAGGCCGTGGCCTCGCACTGGCACGACCTCAGCGTCAAGGTGGAGCGCGCCGCTGCAGCCGACGGGCCGGCGTTCCTGAACGTCCTCACCGACTGCCCGGTGGGCTGGGGCCACGAGCCGCGTCTCGCGGGCGAGGTGCTCGACTCTGCGGTCGAGACGCACTTCTGGCCGCTCTACGACGTCGACCGCGGCAAATACCGGCTGAGCTATGTGCCAGAGCGTCAGCAGCCGATCGAGAAGTGGCTCGAGTGCCAGATCCGGTTCGCGCACCTGCTCCGACCGGAGGGTCGACCGCTCGTCGACGCCATCCAGGCGCAGATCGACGAGGACTGGGGCGATCTCCTGGCCCGCTGCGAGCCTGTAGCGTTCGGAGGCCAGCGATGAACGAACTCCAGGAGACTGCCCGGGCGCTCGTCGCCGGCGGCAAGGGGATTCTCGCCGCCGACGAGAGTTCGGGGACGATCGCGAAGCGGTTTGCGGCGATCGGCGTCGAGTCCACGGAGGAGTCGCGCCGGGCCTACCGCGACCTGCTGTTCACGACTGCCGGGGCCGAGGAGTTCATCAGCGGCGTGATCCTGTTCGACGAGACGATCCGGCAGGCGGCCCTCGACGGAACGCCGTTCCCCGAGTTGCTCGCAGCACGAGGCGTCATCCCGGGCATCAAGGTCGACCGGGGAGCCAAGCCGCTGGCTCTCGCGGAAGGGGAGACGGTCACGGAGGGTCTGGATGGGTTGCGTGAGCGCTTCACCGACTATCGGGGTCTGGGGGCGCGGTTCGCCAAGTGGCGTGCCACCTACTCGATCGGGGAGAGCCGGCCGAGCGACTACTGCGTCTGGGTCAACGCCCACGCGCTCGCCCGGTATGCCGCACTCGCGCAGGAGGCGGGCCTCGTGCCGATCGTCGAGCCCGAGGTGCTCATGGACGGTTCGCACTCGATCGACGACAGCGCGCGGGCGAGCGGGCGAGCCCTCCAGGCGCTCTACACCGAGCTTCACGACCAGCGGGTCGAGCTCGGCGGAACGCTGCTCAAACCGAACATGGTGCTCTCGGGGTACGAGGCGGCGAACCGGGCAGGGGTCGACGAGGTCGCCGAGCGGACGCTCGAGGTGCTCTATCGCCACGTTCCCGCGGCGGTGCCCGGCATCTGCTTCCTCTCCGGGGGTCAGACCGACGAAGACGCGACCGCGCACCTGAACGCGATGAACCTCCGGGGCCCTCATCCGTGGGAGCTGTCGTTCTCCTACGGTCGGGCTCTCCAGGCTCCGGCGCAGCACGTGTGGGTGGGCAGGGCCGAGAACGTCGAAGCCGCACAGCATGCCTACTACCACCGCGCGCGGATGAACGGCGCAGCGCGCTCCGGGACGTACACGAAGGCGCTGGAGGCGGAGGCGGACGCGGGTGTCCGCGGCGCCTGACCGCAACGGCGCAGTCACCCTCGAGCACCTGAGCGCACACTGGCGCCTCGCGCTGATCGTGGCCCAGGACGCGCTCAGCGCGATCACGCGCTCAGGGTCGAGCGTGGGCTTCCCGGCGCACGAGCTCCGGGAGCGCGCCGGCCGGCTCGAGCGCGAGCGTGCCGAGACGGCGAAGCTCCTCGACGAGGTCGCGCGCGAGGAGCACGTTCACCTGCGCCACCGGCTCTCGGCGCCGCGGGCGAGCAGGCGGACGCTAGGGCTGCCGGACACGACCGCCGCCTGCGTCTTCGACCTCGACGGCGTGCTCACCGCGAGCGCCGAGCTCCACGCCGCTGCGTGGCGCGACGCGCTCGACCCGGTTCTCGCGAGCCGCGTCGAACAGACCGGCGAGCGGTTCGCTCCATTCAAGCCGTTCGACCCACGAACGGACTACTACCTCCACCTGCATGCGCGGCCCAGGCTCGAGGGAGTGCACGCGTTCCTCGCAAGCCGGGGCATCAGACTGCCGGAGGGGCATCTCGACGATCCGCCGGGCGCGGAGACGATCAACGGGCTCGCCAACCGGAAGAACGAGGCTCTCCTCCAGCGGCTCGAGCACGAGGGAGTGGAGGCGTTCGGTGGCTCGCAGCTCTACCTCGAGGGTGTGCGCGAAGCCGGGCTCGACTGCGCGGTCGTCTCGGCAAGCGCCAATACAAAGGTGATCCTCGAGCGGGCGGGACTCGACCTGCTGGTCGGCGGTGAGATCGACGGTAACGCCATCCGATCGCACCGCCTGCACATGAAGCCCGCGCCGGACACGATGCTCGCGGCGTGCCGGCTCCTCGGGGCGCCGCCGGATCGCGCGGCGGCCTTCGAGACGACCTACGAGGGGATCGAGGCGGCCCGCGCCGCCGGTATGGCCCTCGTCGTCGCCGTCGACCGGGCCGGCAGGGCCGACGCCTTGCGGGCCAAGGGCGCCGACCGCGTGGTCACCGACCTCGCCCAGTTGCTCGATCCGGCCCTGGCGTTCTGAGCAGCGGCGAAGCGGCCCGTCCCCGGAGCTGACCAGGGAAGGAGCCGGGGAAACCGGGAGTTTCCCCGGCGGCTCTCCTCAGATCTCGATCGGTACCGGAACGAGGACGCGCTGAGCAAGGTCGACGAGCCGGTTCGAGTAGCCCCACTCGTTGTCGTACCAGGCTACGACCTTCAGCTGGGTTCCGTCGATCACGGCCGTGAGCCCTGCGTCGAAGATCGACGAGTAGGGCGACTTGATGATGTCGCTCGAGACGAGTGGTTCCTCGCTGTAGGAGAGGATGCCCTCGAGCGCTCCGGCGTCGGCGCGCTCGGAGAAGATCGCGTTGACCTCCTCGATCGACGTGGGCCGCTCGACCTCCACCGTCAGGTCGACGAGCGATCCCGTCGGCACCGGCACGCGAACTGCGTACCCGTTCAGCTTGCCGGCGAGCTCGGGGATGACGAGTCCGAGCGCCTTGGCAGCTCCCGTTGTCGTCGGCACGAGGTTCCAGGCAGCGGCGCGCGCGCGACGGTAGTCCTTGTGGGGCGCGTCGAGCAGCCGCTGATCGCCTGTGTAAGCGTGCACGGTGGTCATCAGGCCGTGCCGGATCCCGAGCTCCTCGTGCAGGATCTTCGCCACCGGCGCCAGGCAGTTCGTGGTGCACGAGGCGTTCGAGATGATCCGGTGCTGCTCCGGCTCGTAGACCTCGTCGAAGTTGACGCCGAGCACGACGGTGACATCGGGCTCCCTCGCTGGAGCCGAGACGATCACCTTGTGCGCACCGGCGTCCAGGTGCTTTCCGGCTGCCTCCCGCGATCGGTGCAGCCCCGTCGACTCGATCACCACCTCGACCCCGAGCTCGGCCCACGGCAGTGCTGCCGGATCGGTCTCGCCCGGAAGCTCGATCCGGTGTCCATCGACGACGATCGCCCCATCGACCGCCTCGACGGTCCCCGGAAACGGGCCGTAAACAGTGTCGTGCCTCAGAAGCTGCGCGAGCATCGCCGGATCGGCGACGTCGTTGATCGCCACCCAATCGAGGTCTGCTTCGCGCTCCAGGGCCGCTCGGAAGGCGGCACGCCCCGTCCGCCCGAAGCCGTTGATCGCAACTCGGACTGCCATGACTCTCCCTTCATGGTCGTTTCTTTCCAGGCTGGATCACCGATCGCGGGGGCGCATCGGCAAAAGCCCTGATCCGGCCCGTCTCGCTTCCGACCCCGGCGCGCACCGGCCGGTTGCTTTCCGAGGTCGACTCAGCCGTTCGGGTTCGTCAGCGAGCCGGTGCAAGCGTCGGGCGAGTTGACCTCCTGGATGGAGCCGTCCTTCTCACTGCAGAGGTAGTTGCCGACCGGAGCCGTCGTCATCGGTGCGCTCGGCTCCGCTGCCGACGACGACGAAGGGTTCGAGGAAGGCGTGGGAGCTACAGGACCCGGGACCGGCTTGGGCTTGGCGTGCAGCTGCTTGACGACCACACCCACCCCGAGCAGCCCCTTCATCCCGCCGGCGGCGTCACCGGGGTCCGTGCTCAGGAACTCGTAGGTCCCCTTCTTGATCGATCTGATCGTGATCGTGGTCGCCTCGCCGGGTTGCAGGTCGCGTGACTGGTAGCCGGCGCACGAG
>DATIYE010000045.1:0-8224 GCA_035517795.1 Gaiellaceae bacterium
GTCGATGATCTCCGGCCCTGCATGGCCGCTCCTCTGAACGGTGTGTGCGATCACGTCGTCGGGTACGGCGGCGGCAGCCTCCCGAAGTCGCTCCTCGGCCCAGCGGTCGAGTTCCAGGCGCATCCTCGCCGGGTCGACTCCGGCGAGCGTCACGTACTGCGAGAGCGGCGGCGCCACCGTGAGCAGCGTCAGCTTCGCGGTGGTGGCCCGGGCCAGGTCGACGGCCTCGGCGAGGGCTCTCCGCGAATGAGGCGAGCCCTCGGTGGCGACGAGGATGTTCAGGAACACAGGCGCAGGCGGTTGTCGATGCGTCATGATCGCAGCGCATGGTGAGCCTCGTCGGGTCGATCACACATCCGACGACGGCCGAGTTCCTGATCGAGTTCGTCGTCGGTGCGGTCGTGGGCGCAGGGCTCTTCCTGCACGCGGACAAGCACGGGAGCAAGCGACCGACGGCCTGGGCGATCTTCGGGTTCTTCGCGCCGGCGATTGCGCTCGGTGTCTACCTCGTTCACCGCCGCCGGAAACGCACGGGCGACATGTAGGCAGTTGCAGCCGTCCGGCGGTCGCGATACGGTGCCGCGTCCCGTGCCTTCCTACCGGCTGATCAGCGTCGAGGGCGACGACCTGGGCCCCTTCCGGGCTTCCGCACGCGACTGGCGCGAAGGCGACCGGATCCATCGCGGACGCGGCGGCGATCTCGTGGTCGTGAGGCTCGTGGCGGCCGAGCCCGGCGACGAGGTCGACGGCTACCTCGTCGTCCAGGCCGCCGGTTGACGAGTACGCTGATGGTCGAGAGATGCATGCGCCCACAAGGATCGAGCTTCTGTACTGGGACGGCTGCCCATCGCATCCCGAGGCGCTCGCCCTGCTCGAGGCCGTGCTCCGGGAGCAGGGAGTGAAGACGGCGGTCGAGCTGTGCGAGGTCCACTCGCAGGAGGAGGCCGAAGCCCTCCGGTTCCCGGGCTCGCCGACGATTCGCTTCGACGGCCGCGACGTCGACCCGCGGGGAGCGGGGGAGAACCCGTCGCTCACCTGCCGGATCTACTACCTGCCCGACGGGCGCGTCTCGCCGGTGCCGACCCGAGCCCAGCTCGAGGAGGCTTTGGCGTGAGCCTGGCGCTCGGTATGCCCCCGCCGGAGTTCGCGCTGGCCGGTGTGGACGGGCGCACGCACACCCTCGCGAGCTACGACGACGTCGAGATCCTCGTGCTGATCCAGTCGTGTAACCACTGCCCGTACGTGCTCGCATGGGAGGAGCGCATGATCGAGATCCAGCGCGACTACGCGGATCGAGGCGTCCGGCTCGTCGCCGTCTGCTCGAACGACGCGGAACGCTACCCGCACGACTCGTTCGAGGAGATGGTCGCCCACTCGGCGAACAAGGGCTTCAACTTCGACTATCTCCACGACCCCGACCAGTCGATCGCTCGTGCTCTGGGCTCCGAGAGGACGCCCGAGGTGTTCGTCTTCGACGGCGGTCGGCGGCTGGTCTACCACGGAGCGATCGACGACAATCGTGACGAGGCGGCGGTCGGGCGCACGTACCTGCGCGACGCCCTCGACGCGGTGCTCGGGGATGCCCGGCCCCCGGTGGCTGAAACACCTCCGGTCGGCTGCACCGTCAAGTGGCTGCCGACGTCGACCTAGATCGAGAAAGACCTATCCTTGGGCGGTGTCCGTGCCGCGCGCCGTCTCGGGGCCGCTAGCGCAGCTCCCGAACGCCCTCACTGTGGCGCGGTTGGTCGTGATCCCGATCTACGCCGTGCTGATCCTGGCCTCGGTAAACGGGCACAGCTGGGCGGCGGCGATCCTGTTCGCGGCGGCGGCGATAACGGACCAGATCGACGGCTTTCTGGCCCGGCGCTGGCACGTCGAGTCGAGGTTCGGGAAGATCGCCGACCCGCTCGCCGACCGTCTGCTGATCGACGTCGCCGTCGTGCTCCTCTGGCATGCGGGCCAGTTGCCGTGGGCGGCGCTCCTGATTCCGGCACGCGACGTGCTCCTGATCTTCCTCACGCCCGTCGCGATGCGGCGGGGCTATCAGTTCGAGGTGAACGTTCTCGGGAAGCTCGCGACGTGGTTCCTGTACGCGAGCCTCGCCCTCGTGATGGTCGTCCACGGCACCTGGCCGCGGTGGATCTTCTGGACGGGGTTCGTGCTCGCGGTCGCCTCGCTCGTCCAGTACTTCCTGAAGGCGCGGAAGGAGATCGGAGCGGGGGCCAGAAGCCTAGAGGGCTCAAGTTGAGGTTGACGGTTTGCTGGTTGTCCGCTGTAATCCGTCGCAGCGAACGAAAGGGCAAAGGTGGAACTACTTCCGGATCTCGGCTCCATGTCGGACGAGGAGCTCAAGCAGCTGAAGGAGAAGCTCGAGGAGCGTGAGCACGAGCTCAGCTACCAGCGCCGCCTGCTGCACGGCCAGATCGACATCCTGCGCGCAGAGCTCGTCGTGAGGCTCCAGCGCACGGGGGGACAGTCCGTGCTCGACGAGCTGGACGTGAACCGGCTGACCGAGATCCTCGCGGGCAAGTCGCCTCCACCCGAATGACCCTCGCCGAAGGGGCGGCTGATGAGCCATGTCTATTGCAGCGAGTGCGGGTTTCTCAACCCGGAGGCGGCGAATTACTGCTCGCGCTGCGGTGCCCTGCTCGAGAAGGGGGACTCGGCGAACGAGACGACCCAGTCGTTCTCTGCCGAGGAGGTCGGTGAGCACGAGCACGACCTGCTCGAGGGACTCGAGGGGCCCGCGCTGGTCGTCAGGTCGGGCGGTGGCAGAGCGGGGGAGACGTTCCTGCCGACTGGAGGGCGGACGCGGATCGGGCGCTCACCCGAGTGCGAGATCTTCCTCGACGACGTGACCGTCTCCCGGAACCATGCCGTGCTGGTCGAGCGCGACGGTGCGTTCTTCGTCGAGGACCAGGGCTCGCTCAACGGGACGTTCGTGAACCGCCACCGGATCGACAGCGTCCGGCTCGAGAACGGCGACGAGGTGCAGGTCGGCAAGTATCGGATGACGTTCGTGGAGGGCCGCTCGTGACGACGATGGCGGAGACCCAGCGGCGAGAGCGGCCGCTCCGGATCGGCGAGGTCGTCCGGCGCTTGAGCGAGGAGTTCCCGGACATCTCGATCTCGAAGATCAGGTTCCTCGAGGACGAGGGCCTGCTGAGCCCGCAGCGGACACGGGGCGGCTACCGGCTGTTCGACGAGCACGACGTCGAGCGCCTGGTCACGATCCTGCGCCTGCAGCGCGACGAGTTCCTGCCGCTGCGCGTGATCCGCGACGAGCTTGCCGTTCCGGGCGCGTCCGAGCGCAAGCGCCGCAGGCCGACGGGGCTGGGGGAGCAGGTGGATCTGATCGACCTCGACGAGCTCGGCCGCCGCTCCGGGGTCGCGCCGGAGCTACTCAAGGAACTCGAGGACTTCGGACTGCTCGGCCCGATCGGCTCCGGGGCCGACAAGCGTTACCCCGAGACCGATGCGGACGTCGCCGCCGTCTGCGCCCAGCTGACGAGATTCGGGGTCGACGGCCGTCACCTGCGGACGTTCCGCACGGCGACCGATCGCGAGTCGGCGCTGCTCGAGCAGCTGATCGCGCCCGCGCTTCGCTCGCGCAATGCAGAGCGGCGGGCGGCAGGTCTGCACGACCTCCAGGCGCTCACCGAGCTCGCCCAGGAGCTCGCCGGGCTCCTGCTCTGGCGCGAGGTGCGCGAGATGGCGGCACAGTGAGCGCCGTCGACCTGCGAGCGCTCATCAGGGAGGTCGACGACTTTCCGACCCCCGGCGTGGGGTTCAAAGACATCACGCCGCTGCTCGCCGACCCGGCCGGGCTGAGGCAGACGATCGAGGAGCTCTCGGTCTGGGTGTCGGAGAGGGACGCCGACGTCGTGCTCGGGGCCGAGGCGCGCGGGTTCATTCTCGGCGCTGCGATCGCGGTCGAGGCGGGCGCCGGCTTCGTGCCCGCGCGGCGGCCGGGGAAGCTCCCCCCCGAGACGGTCGGCGCGACCTACGTCCTCGAGTACGGCGAGAACGTCCTCGAGGTGCATCCCGACCTGATCTCACCCGGAGCGCGGGTCGTGATCCACGACGACGTGCTCGCGACGGGAGGAACGGTCGAGGCAATCCGCGGCCTCGTCGAGCGGCTCGGCGGCGAGGTGGTCGGAGCGTGCTTCATCATCGAGCTGACGTTCCTCGGCGGACGCGACCGCCTGGCGGGGCTTGACGTGCACTCGCTGATCGCGTACTGACGCTCGTTCCTCCTTCGACGCGGTATCGAAAACCCCTGGCGATGGGGATTCAACGACGATCCGCCGGCCCCGATACCTGGAGCATGAGCACCCTCGTCGGCCATTTCGACCCCGAGCTCCCGTACCCGGCGAAGCTTGCCCGCCTTGTCGGCGTGCTCTCCGCGTCCAGCGCGGAGGAGAGGCTCGAGGCCGCGCTCGGCCCCGACCTGGCGCGGTTTCTCGTGACGGCGCTCTGTGCAGGCGGTCAGGGCCGCGTGGGCTCGTCCTCGCCGTAGACGCGCACGTAGAGGAAGATCCCGGCCGCGGCCACGGCTCCGACCACGAAGGAGAGCGCGCCGGAGAACCCGACCGCGACTCCGCCGATCCAGATGAACACGCCGAACCCGAGCGCCCAGAGAAACGACGTCACGCCGTGAGAGAAGGCCGGCAACCGCATCCGACAGAATTCTAGTCGTCCCGCGGGGGCCTCGGTCGATCGTCGCGGAGGCTCGACGACAAGAAAATTCACCGAGCCGGTGGCGCTTTCGTCCACCGTCCTCGCTGGCTTTCCGCTTCCGCGTACGGCCCTCGAGAGCGGCTTCGACCTACCGGCGCTCCGTGCTCGGTGCAGGCAGCAAGCTACTCGGGCGGCGTCAGCGCGGCAAGGGCGCTCTCGAACAGAATGTCCGCATTTTGCGGACAGAAGCACTTTCGCCGTGCGCCGCTGATCGGAACACTGTCGGCCGACAGGGTCGGGCCGGGGGAGTTGTCGGAGGGTCGGAGGGATCGATCGAGGGTGCTCGCAGTGCGACTCGACATAACGTCGGTTATCGTGCATAGGGCCCGGCAACGGGATCGCCGCGAGTGATCGTCGACGCCGACATCCTCACGATCAGCGAGGAGCTGCGGCTGCTGGTAGAGGCGTCCGAAGAGCACGGGCGGGTGCGGATGTCGCGGCTGACGGAGGTGCTGGAGCCGCTAGAGCTGAACGCGCTCGAGACGGAGCTCGTCCACCGCGAGCTCGAGAAGCGCGCGATCGAGGTGATCGACGACCGGAAAGACGAGGACCCGGCGCCGGAGCGCACGGTGGCGCTCGTAGGGCTCGAGACGACGACCGACGCGCTGCAGCTCTTCCTGCGGGAGGCGGCCCGGCATCCGCTGCTGACCGCGGCGCAGGAGGTCGCGCTTGCGAAGCAGATCGAGCGGGGAGATCCGATCGCAAAACAGCGGATGATCCAGTCGAATCTGCGGCTCGTGGTCTCGATCGCGAAGAACTATCGCAACCAGGGTCTCCCTTTTCTCGACCTGATCCAGGAAGGGACGCTGGGGCTGATCCGCGCCGTCGAGAAGTTCGACTGGCGGCGTGGATTCAAGTTCTCGACCTACGCGACCTGGTGGATCCGGCAGGCCGTGGCCCGGGCGCTTGCCGACAAGTCGCGGATGATCCGGATGCCCGTGCACGTGGTCGAGCGCGTGCACAAGCTGAACCGAGCCGAGCGGCGGCTGTGGACGGAGCTCGGGCGCGAGCCGACGCTGGCCGAGATCGCCGAGGAGGCGAACATCACACTCGACCAGGCCGAGGAGGTTCGCGGGGCGCCGCGGGCGACGTCGCTCGATGCCCCGGTCGGCGAGGACGAGGATGCGGTGCTCGGCGACTTCGTCTCGGGCGAAGAGCCCCTTCCCGACGAGCTCGTCGAGGACACACTGCGCTCCGAGGCGATCGCAGCTGCTCTGGGGTCGCTCCCGGAGCGCCATCGCGACGTGATCGTCCTCCGCTACGGACTCGACGAGGCCGACCCGCGCACGCTCGGCGAGATCGGCGTCCACCTCGGGATCACGCGCGAGCGTGTGCGTCAGATCGAGGTCGAAGCCCTGGGCCGGTTGGCGGCGCTGCAGGAGATGCGGCTGATCTGAGCTCGTGCGCTCCGGGTGGTCACCCTGCCCGATTCGAGAGCTACGACAAGCGGAGCTGACACTCCTGGGTCACGGCCGCGATCGCGACCGCGCAAGGTACGACCACTGACCAGGCTCCTCGAACACGCCGTCGAGCCAGCCTCACTCCCGACCGCCTTCGCTGGAATCGTCTCTTCCTGCTGGAGACTCGGCGTGACGCCGGGACTCATCGGTCGACGAGCTCGCCTCCCCAATCGGCCGGGTCGATGTCCGCGAGCGTCTCCGAGAACGTCCACTGGTGGCCGTACGGGTCGGAGCAGCTGTACTGCCGCTCGCCGTACTCGAAATCGGTCGGCTCCATCAGGATCTCCGCGCCGTTCGTCCGGGCCCGCTCGCAATGGGCGCGGGCATCCTCGACGCGAACCATCACGGAATGGGTGACCTCGCCTTGCCGCGGCGGGCGCCGGTCGTGCCGGACGTCTCCGACGATCAGCGCCCCTCCCCCGCATTCGAGTTGCGAGCGGTGGTTCTCGCCGATCTTCAGGCGCTCGACGCAGCCGAAAGCCGCGCAAAGCCACTCGACAGCCTCACGGACGTCGGGGTAGATCAGGACGGGGATCACGACCGACGAGGGAATCGACCGGTTCTGCTTCATCACCCCAAAGCTAACACCGTTTTGCCGAATTTCCCTCGGTTGAGTGACGCAAGACGATGAAGAACTGACCTATCCGGGGGACGACGAGGGTCGGGCGGCGCCCCATCGTGTGGCTCGTGACCACGGCCCTCGAGAGTGTCGAGATCGCCCCCCGGGTCGCCGAGCTGTCGTCGGGTCTCGGATCTCGCGACCAGCTGCTCTCCGCGCTCGAGGAGGCGACGAGAGACGGCCGGTCGAAGATGCTCGCCGTCTTCGCGCTCGACGGGTTCAGGAACTTCGAAGAGCAGTGCGGCCGCCGCGAAGCCGAGGCGCTCCTCTCCCGACTCGCGGAGCGGCTCGAGCAGGACGTGAACCACGGCGCATCCTGGTATCGCCCGCGGCACGGCGAGTTCGCCCTCATCCACGACGCCGCGGATCCCGACCTGGACGCCATACTCAGGCGTGCCGCGGCGGCGCTCCGAGAGCCGGAGCTGGCCGTTCCGATCGCCGCAGCCTATGGGTCGGCGCTCGTTCCCGACGAGGCAGCAGAGCCGATCGACGCGCTCCGGCTCGCCGACACGCGGCTCTCGGCGGCTCAGCCGGACCGGCCCCGTCGCGACCGCCGCGCACAGGCTCGGCCGGGTGACCGCCGCGAGCCCGCGCCTGCTCCCCCGGCCGGCGACCCGCTGGCGGCGATCCACAGCGAGCTGATCGAAGCGTCTGCGAGTGCGTCACGGATGCGGCGCGTCGAGCAGCTGCTCGACATCGGCCGGACGCTCACGAGCCTCGCCGACGCGGGCAGGATCGAAGACGGAGGTATCGGGACGCTGGCAGGGAAGCCGCGCGACGCGGCCAGGATTCCGATCCTGATGAAGGAGCTCGGTCTGAAGCTTGCTGCGCTCTCGGCGCTCGACGGGCCAGAGGTGAGCGAGACCGCGAAGCTCCTTGCGGCACCCGGAGCGCCGTCGAGCCTGACCGCCAGGGTGCACGACGCGCTCGACGAGATCGCGACCGCGCTCGCGGCGGCCTGAGCTACACCTGCAGGTACAGCTTCAGCGAGGGCGCGGTGCGGCGAAGCTCTCGCAGCGCTTTGTTCTCGAGCTGCCGCACCCGTTCTCGAGTGATCCCGAGATCCGATCCGAGCTCCTCGAGCGTCTGCGAGGCCTCCCCGTCGAGGCCGTAGCGTCGCGCGAGGACGTAGCGCATCCGGGGCTCCAGCGAGTTGAGGGCGGCTTCGAGCTCGGTGTGGCGAGCCGAATCGGCGGTGGCCTGGTCGGGTGACTCGGCGCGTTCGTCCTCGATCAGATCGGCGACCATGCTCTCGCCGTCTCCGACCGGGGTCTCGAGCGAAACGGGATGCGCGACGAGCTCGAGTAGGTCGGCGACCCGCTCCGGCGTGAACCCCACCTCCGCCGCGATCTCCTCGTTCGTCGGCTCGTGGTTCAGCCTCTGGGTCAGTGCTCGTCGGGTGCGC
>DATIYE010000046.1:0-12803 GCA_035517795.1 Gaiellaceae bacterium
CTATCCCAAGCTCACCTCCGGCCTCCTCCTGCACCCGATTTGAGTCCCTGGCTGGAGCTGTGCCGGGCGGCGGTCGCCGACGTGAAGACGGTCCTCCGGGAGATGCCGTCGCGCGAGGAGCGAGAGCGGCCGGTAGGCGAAGGGAAGGGGGGCGACATCACGGCTGCGCTCGACGAGGCCGCCGAGCGGGTCGTTCTCGCCCACTTCGACCGGCCGGACATCCGCATCGTCTCGGAGGAGATCGGGATCCGCGGCGACGGGCCGCTGACCGTGGTCGTCGACCCGATCGACGGGTCCCAGAACGCCGAGCGCGCGATCCCGTACTTCGCCCTCTGCGTGGCCGTTGCCGAAGGCCCCACGATGGACGACGTCGTCTTCGGCTTCGTCCACGACTTCGGCTCGGGCGAGGAGTGGACAGCGGTCCGCGGCGGCGGCGCGTTCCTCAACGGCGAGCCGCTGACGGGCGCGCCGAAGGATTTCGTCGAGTTCCTCTCGATCGAGGCGACAAGAGCCGCACTGGTGCTCGACCGGCTCGAGAAGCTCGCGCCGTTGACCGATCGGGTGCGGGTGATGGGGGCGCAGGCGATCACCTTCTGCCACCTCGCGGCAGGTCGCACCGATGCGGTTGCCTGCCTGAAGCCCTCGAGGCCCGTCGACTTCGCCGCGTCGCAGCTGCTGATTCGTGAGCGCGGCTTCGCGATCCTCGCGGTCGACGGTCCCGAGCTGGGGACGATCCCCCTCGATCTCGAGGCCCGCTCGCGCATCTGCGCGGCGGGCACCGTGGAGCTGGCCGAGCGGATCGCGGCCGCTGTACGCTCATAGCCATGGAACCAAGCCGCGAAGCGATTCTCGCCGCGCTCGGGAAGGTGATCGACCCGGAGCTTCGCAAGCCCGTGACCGAGCTCGACATGGTGCGCGACATCGCGGTCGCGGGCGGCGAGGTGACCGTGACGATCGCGCTCACCGTCGCGGGATGCCCGCTGCGCAACTCGTTCCAGGACCAGGTCTCCCGAGAGGTCGGCGCGGTCGAGGGCGTCACCGCCGTGAGGCTCGAGTTCGACGTGATGAGCCCGGACGAACGTGTCGCGTTGACCACGAAGCTCCGCGGCGGAAGGCCGGTCGTCGACAAGGCGATCCAGCTCGACCCGACCACCCGTGTAATCGCCGTGGCGTCGGGCAAGGGCGGCGTCGGCAAGTCGTCGCTGACCGCGAACCTCGCGGCCGCGTTCGCCGCGACGGGCCGCCGTGTCGGCGTGCTCGACGCGGACATCTACGGGCACTCGATCCCGCACATGCTCGGGATCAGCCAGAAGCCCGTGCTGGTCGACAGGCTGATGATCCCTCCGGTCGCGCATGACCTGAAGCTGATGTCGATCGGCTTCTTCGTCGACGACAACAAGCCGCTCATGTGGCGAGGGCCGATGCTCCACCGCGCGCTGGAGCAGTTCCTCCAGGACGTCCACTGGGGCGAGCTCGACCTGCTCGTCGTCGACATGCCCCCCGGGACAGGCGACGTGTCGATCTCGCTCGGGCAGATGCTTCCTCGGGCCGAGGCCATGATCGTTACGACGCCGCAGGTGCTGGCCCAGGAGGTGGCGAGCCGGGCCGCGGAGATGGCCCGCAGCACCGGCATGCAGCTCCTCGGTGTCGTCGAGAACATGACCTCGGAGGTCTTCGGTGCAGGCGGCGGTGAGCGCCTCGCGACCGAGCTCGGCGTGAAGCTGCTCGGCAGCGTCCCGCTGGACGCGCGGATCCGCGCTGCGGCCGATGAGGGAACGCCGCTCGTCGTCTCGGATCCGGACTCCGAGCCGGCCCGTGCGATTGCGGCGATCGCGCGCGAGATCGAGCGTGCTCGGGGCGCCGGCTTCACGCGGACGCTGCCTCTCGTCTCCTGAGAGCCGCTCGTATTGCAAGTTACAAGTCTCGTGACTTGCAACACTTGCGAGGGTTGAGCGCCGACGAGGAGCGGAGAGCGACGGTCGAGCGGCTGGCGGCCCTCGGGTTCGCGGACGCGGATGCCGGGGTGCTGGCCGATCACTTCCTCGAGGCCGAGCGAACCGGGCGCGGCGGCCACGGCCTGCGGCGCGTCGAATGGCTCGAGAGCTGGCCGGAGCTGGACACGGGTGCCAGGCCCGAACGGGTCGTCTCCGAGCCGGGATACGAGCGCTGGGACGGCAACGGCGCGCTCGGCTATCTGACCCTGAACGCGATCGTCGAGGCCCAGCTCGCCGGCCCTCCCGGCGCGGCTCGGGTGGTCGTCGCGGGGCGCACCTTCCCCACGGGTTCCCTCGGTCACTGGACGCGGCGGCTTGCCGTGGGAGGTCTCGTCGCCGCGCTCACCGCCACCTCGCCGCGGCGGCTCGGGCACCCTGACGGCGGCCCCAGGCTGACGGGCACCAACCCGCTCTCGCTTGCGATCCCCTCCTCCGATGGACGGCCGATCGTCGCCGATGTCTCGATGGGCAATCTGACCTACGGAGACGTGCTCGAGGGCCGGGCGACCGAGGGCGAGCTGCATCCCTTCGGCGGACCGCAAGCGCACAAGGCGTTCGCGCTCGCGGTGGGACTCCAACTCCTCGTCGATGCGCTCGTCCCCGACGAGGGCCACGGCGCCGTGCTGCTCGTTGCAAGGCCCGAGAGCGACCCGGTTCCGGCTTTCCGGGAGCTCGCCGGAGACACCCGCCTTCCGGGCGACCGCTGACCCGGAGTTCGGCGTCTTCCCGGACGGTCGTTGCGGTTAATCCCGGATGCTCGAGCTCCTTCCCGGCGCCACAGTGGGCCACGTAGTCGTTCAAGTCCAAGAGCTTCCAGGAGGGATCATCATGAGAAAGGTTCTCGAAATCGGCGGCTTCATCGCAGGAGCAGTGCTCGTCGTCTTCGGCATCGCTGCGGTCGTTCTTGCGGTCCACGGCAACAACACCGTCAACGACAACCTGAAGTGGCAGCAGATCACGGGCACGCCCGACATGACCCCGGCCGCGATCAAGACCGAGGCGACGCAGTCCGGTCTGAAGCCCGGCACCTATCCGGTCCCGAGCTGCTCGGTCGCCGGCAAGTCGATCGATACCGGCACGAGGGCACGCTGCTTCGCCCAGTACATGCAGATCCATGCACTCGAGGCCTCGGGCGGCTTCACCTATGCGCAGATGGGCATGTACGTCGCCAAGCCGGGGACGCCCAAGGCGCAGCTGACGCCTGACGGAGCCACCTCGAACAAGGCCTACGCCCAGATCGATCCGACGTCCAAGCAGCCGGTCTCCAACGGCGCCCGGAACGTCTGGGTGACGGAGACTGCACTGACGACCGCTCTGAACCAGGCCTACCTGGGTAGCCAGCTCTCGCTGTTCTCGATCGTCGTCGGGGTCGCCCTGATCCTGGCCGGCATCGGGTTCATCGTCCTGGACTTCGCGGCACTGCACCGGCGCAGGGAAGCGGCCGAGCAGGTCGCCGAGCCGGCGAAGCCCCTTCAGAAGACGACACCGGCGGTCGTCTGAGGCTTCCCGCCTGGAAGCCGGGAAAGGGAGGGGCGCGGAGCGATCCGCGCCCCTCTTCGTCTCTCTAGACCGGAAAGCCGGGCTCGCGCCGGATCGAGTCGAAGTCCGGGTCCTCTCGGGCCCGGTCGGCGTAGAAGGGGTCACTCACGATCGCGGCCTGGAGGTGGGTCAACGCGTCGAGCGGTCGCCCCGCACGCGACTCGGCGCACGCGAGGTTGTAGAGCAGCGACGGATGCCCGGGGCGCTCGGCGAGCCCATCTTCCATCAGGGCGATCGCCTCGTCCCAGTGCTCCTCCCTGAATGCGGGCATCGCGGCGAAGTACCACTCCCAGGGCGAGATCTCGTAGCTGCGTCCGGGTTGACCGCCGATCGCGAGCACGAGCGTCCCTTGCTCGTCGGCGACGGCCTTGCGGCGCACGGTCGGGTCGGAGATGAAGACGAGGCTGCCTGCGGGAGCCTCGAGCGTCTCGCCGTTGAGCGTGAAGGTCGCCCGGCCGGAGATGACCACGTACAGCTCCTCGTGACCGCCCGCGCCGCCGCCGGTCTCGTCATGTTCCTCGACTACGAGCTGCCCGCTGTTCTCCGCGGTGTAGGCGTTGATTCCGAATGCGCGGATGCCGAGCCGCCGCCGGACGGGATGCCAGACGAGGCCCTCGAAGAGCGGGATCGAGTCGAGCTCGTCGAACCGGGTCGCCGTCCATCCGTTCATTGGGCCTTCCGCAACTCCTCCAGCACGACGGGATCGATCCGCTCGATCCCGTCGATCCGCTCCTCGAGGTTCTCGCGTCCCGCCCAGTCGGCGAACGTTGAGCCGAGCTCGCCCTCGAAGCCGAGTCGGGCGAGCCGCTCGCGGAGCTCGGCGGCCAGCCGGTCGTCAACCGTGAGCCAGTCCTCGGCCGGTGTCTTGCCGAACAACGCCTGGTGGATCGCGTAGAGGCGCTCGAGCTCGGCGACCGGCGTTGCGTGATCGTCGACCCTGAGGTCGAACACGGAGTCCGAGAGGCCAGCGTAGCCTCCGTCCCGTTCCACCACGAGGAGCGCGGCCGACTGCTGTCCGCGACGGTCGCCTCCGGCGGCCTGGGCTGCCGCGAGAGACCCGAGCAGCCGCTCGGCGAGCGGCTTGCCCGCCGAGCTCGCGAAGCTAGTGGCGATCACGTCCACGGTCTCGGCCGAGACGAGGATGTTGCCCTGGGCGGCGAAGCATGGTCCGGCCACCCCACCGGCCCAGTCCAGGCACTCGCTCCCGGTGTAGGTGGCGCTGCCTCCGGTCGAGTCGACGACCCCGAGCTGACGGTGATCGCGGCCGTCGTCGGCCGAAGTCAAGCGGCGGACGGCCTCCTCGGCCGTGAGTCCCTCGGCGAGCAGCTCGAGCCCGTCCGGTCCGTAGCGAGGGTTCGCATAGGCCTGCGTTGCGATCGCGCCCACGCCGGGCTTCGCCCAGGGCACGACCGAGCCTACGGCGAGGAACTTCGACTGGGTCGCGACACCCCATTGCCCGGCGTCGAGGTCGCACGCCGCGATCGAGTAGGTGGCGACGAGAGGATCGCCCATCGACTCAGAGGACGAGCGTTCCGCCTGGCTCGAGCGCGTGGATGGTGGCGCCGGGAGCCTCGGCCTGAAGCTGCTCCGGCGTGCCGGTGAGGAGGGGGAAGGTGCCGTAGTGGCAGGGGACGCACGGGGGGTTGCCGAGCAGCTCGAGCGCCAGGGCGGCCTCTCGAGGGCCCATGGTGAAGTGGTCACCGATCGGCAGCACGGCGTAGTCGGGTGCGTAGAGCCTGCGGATCAGCTCCATGTCCCCGAAGACGCAGGTGTCGCCGGCGAAGTAGACCGCCCGGCCGCGCTCGAGCCTGACCACGATCCCGGCGGCTTCGCCGAGGTACTCGCCGGTGTCGGAGCTCGAGGAGTGGAAGGCGTTGACCAGGGTGAAGTGGATCCCGTCGATCTCCTGGGTTCCGCCCTTGTTCGTCCCCGGAAGCTGGTCGGCAACGTTAGCTCCCTGGGTTCCCAGCCAACCCTTGAGCTCGACGATGCAGACGATCTGGGCCTTCGGGAAGGCCTGGGAGAGCGCGACGGTGTCGCCGACATGGTCGGCATGCCCGTGCGTGAGGGCGATCACGTCGACGTGTTCCGGATGCCTGCGGTCCTCCGGCGTCTTCGGATTGCCGGTCAGGAAGGGGTCGAGGTAGATGCGCTTGCCCTCGTCGCTCTCGAGCAGGAAAGCCGCGTGACCGAGCCAGGTGAGTGTCGCCATCCCTCTTCGCTCCTTTCGTTACCGGTCGGGCTCGCAGCATAGACACGCCGTGCAGGATCGTCCGGCCGTGGGGCGAAGCTATCGGGCGTGTGGCGTCGCATCCTTCCGGGCCTGCTCGTCGTGTCGGCAGCGATTGCCGACGCGGCCGGCGCGCACGATCTCGCTCGGAACGCGCTCCTCGCCGCGCTGCCGTTCGCTGCCGTCGCGGCTCTCGTCTGCTTCGGCGACTACCTGGAAGGACGCGAGCGCTTCTCCGGGCTCCAGGCGCTCTGCTCCTGGCTGATCGTCGGCCTGCTCGTCCTCTCCTGTGCGGTGCGCTCGAGCGCCCCGCACGGTGTTCCCGCCCTGGCGGTCTCGTCTCTCGTCGGCATTCTCGCCCTGCTCGCCCTCAAGGGCGTGCTGGCGACGGCGCCGCGCTGGAGGCGGCTCGGCAGCCTCTCGCCCGCGAAGCCCTAGCGGAGTCGAGTTGCCTACGCGGTCTGCGCGAATGCGCGCTGTGCGAGTACCTGGGCGAGGTCGTCGACGACGCCGTCGACGCCGCTCTCGTCCGCCGAGGTGGACGGCAGCACACTGGTTACGAGCAGCGTGACGATCGTCCTTCCCCCTTGAAGCGCGACGAGGTCGGTCACTCCGGGGATTCCCGTCCCGTGAACCGTTGCCTCGTACAGGAGCCGATACTCGGTGGTGCGCGTCGAGAGCCTCTGAACCGGGACCGTGCCGGCAGAGAGGACCCTCGCGCTCGCCGAGTCGCGCGTGAACCCATCCTCGAGCAGCGTGGTGATGCAGCGGACGAAGCCCGGACCGAACGTCCGCGTCCAGTTGAGGTTCGCCATGCGCGGATTCGCCAGCAGGCTGACGTCGCTCTGCACCATCGCTCCGGGCATCGTGAAGGTGCTCTCCGCCTCACCCGTGACCACGAGGTCGGAGTCCTTCGGGCTGAAGCCTTTACAGCTGTCGGGCGGGGCCTTCGGCGCGGTCTGCCCGCCCTTCCAGAGGCTGCTGCCCGGGAGGTCCGAGATCCGGAGCACGGAGCTCTTTGCGCGTGCCTCGTCGGAGGCGTTGATCCTCGCCTTGATCGCACCGGCCGGGGCGGCCAGCGCCAGCGAGACGGCGATCAGGCCGAGGGTGCCTGCAGCCCTCATAGGCGCTTTATCGGATTCGGCTCGCTCGAGCCGCGATCCCTCGAACGAGTCAGCGATCGCTCAGAAAGGCAACGCGTTCGCCGCCGAGCTTGCCACATCGACGAGAGGCTGGACGAAGAAGAACGAACCGACCGTGACGATGACGCAGAGCGCCACTCCCTTGGAGAGCAGCCACTCGCGCGGCGGCGAGCCCCCGGCGGGCGCAAGCTGGAGCTCGGCGCTCTCGCGCAGGAACATCGAGCGGACGACGGCGAGGTAGTAGGACGCCGAGACGATCGTGAACACGACGCCGATCACGATCAACCACCACCAGCCGCGGTCGTAGGCAGCGGAGAACACGTAGATCTTCCCCCAGAAGCCGCCGGTGAGCGGAAAGCCGAGGAATCCGAGCATGAACACCCACATCGAGACGCCTAGTGCGGGCCGCTCCCAGCCGAAGCCCGACAGGTTCTCGAGCGTGACCGGCGTTCCGAGCTCCCGCTCCCGCGCCGCGATCACGCCGAAAGCGCCGAGCGACATCGCGCAGTACGGGATCAGGTAGTACATCAGCGCCCGGGCGCCGGTCGGATTCGCCGTGGCGACGGCGATGAGCATGAACCCGGCATGCGAGACCGACGAGTAGGCGAGCAGCCGCTTGACGTTCCTCTGCGCGAGCGCGGCGATGTTCCCGACCGCGAGCGAAGCGATCGCGATCGCCGCGACCGCCCAGGTCCACAGGTGCTCCTCCTGCGGGAAGGCGGTCAGGAGCACCCGGAGCATCACGACCAGCGCCGCGACCTTGGTCGCCGAGGCCATGAACGCCGTCACCGGGGTCGGGGCGCCCTGGTAGGCATCGGGCGTCCACATATGGAACGGAGCCGCCGAGGCCTTGAATGCGAATCCGGCGAGCATCATCGCGAGGCCGAGGACGAGCAACGAGTCGTGCGCGTGGCCGGCGGCGCCGATCTTGTCGAAGCTCAGCTCGCCGGTCGCCCCGTAGACGAGCGCCGAGCCGAAGAGCAGCGTCGCCGATCCGACCGCTCCGATCACCAGGTATTTGAGCCCCGCCTCGAGCGAGCCGACGAGGTCGATGTCGATCGCGCACATCACGTACAGGGCGATCGAGAACCACTCGAGCCCCAGGAAGAGCGTCATCAGGTTCGCCGCCTGGACGAAGAACGCCATCCCCGCGCCGGCGGCTGCGAGGAGGACGTAGTACTCGGCGATATTCTCCTCGCGCATCGGCTCCGAGTAGGCGACGAGGACGGCGACGAGCCCGCAGGCGGCGACGATGATCTGCGCGGTCGCGGCCCAGCGGTCGCGGAAGATCGAGTCGGCGATGATCGCTGCGCCGTTCGGGGTCTTGTCGGCGACCAGGATCGCGAACACGAAAGCCGCGACGAACCCGGCACCGCAGACGGTTGCCGACGCGGCGCGGCGGGAGGCCTTCGGCCAGAAGACGGCGATCATCATCAGCGCCGCCGCCGCTCCCAGCATCGAGAGCGAGGGGGAGATCGCGAACCAGTCGACGTGCGGCTTCGAGATCACGGGCCCGGCATCCGGGTCGTGTAGGTGGTCGAGCCGGCTCCCTGCTCGAAGGAGTGCCCGCTGATCGCATCGGGCCAGGCCGAGAGGACGAGCAGGACGGCGACGAGCGGCACGACCACGGCGAGTTCGCCGGTGCGCAGGTCGAGGGCCGCGTCGCTGACCGCCGGGCCGACGTCGCGGTGGAGCACGGCGGAGATCAGACGCAGCATGTACATGGCGGCGAGCACGATCGCGACGGCTCCGACGACCGCCCAGCCCCAGCCCTGCTGGAAGATCCCGGCGAGGATCAGGAACTCCCCCGCGAAGTTCGAGGAGAGCGGCACCGCGAGCGCCATCACGCCGACCGTCATCAGGATCGTCGCGAGCGCCGGCCGCCCGCGCGCCATCCCTCCGAGCAGGGAAAGCTCGCCGGTTGCGGTGCGACGCTCGACCATCCCCGCGAGCAAGAACATCGTCATCGAGAGCAGCCCGTGGTTGACGATCTGGAGCACGGCGCCGTCGAGGCCCAAGTCGTTGACCGCGAAGATCCCGAACGTGATCAGGCCCATCTGAGCGAGCGAGGAGTACGCGACGACGCCGCGGATGTCCGGGGAGCGGAACGCGAGCAGCGAACCGTAGACGAGGCCGATCGCCGCGAGGGTCAGGATGAGGGCCCGGAAGTCCTTCACGGGCTCAGGGAACTTCGTGATCGCGATGCGGATGAAGCCGTACGCGGCAACCTTCGACACCACGCCCGAAAGCAGCCCGGATACCTCGGCCGGCGACTCGCGGTAGGCGTCGGGCAGCCAGCCGTGGAAGGGCCAGAGCGGGGCCTTGACCGCGAAGGCGATCGCGAAGCCGAGGAAGAGCCAGTCGTTCGTGCTCGTCCCCATCTGCGTCAGGTCGAACGTGTTCTGCTGGAGTCCGAAGACGATGATCGCGGCGAGCATCAGGAGCGAGCCGGCGACGGTGTAGACGACGAAGGTGATCGTGGCGCGGAGACGTCCGGCGCCGCCCCAGACGCCGATCAGTACGTAGAGCGGGATCAGCATCGCCTCGAAGAACGCGTAGAAGAGCAGCAGGTCCTGCGCGGCGAACACGCCGACGACCGAGCCCGTCAGGAACAGGAGCAGGCCGAAATAGGCTCGCGGCCGCTCGCGGCCGACCCACCACGCGTAGATGCAGGCGGCGGCGCCGCAGACGACGGTGAGCCCGACGAGCCAGAGCGAGAACGCGAAGAGGCCCACGTGGTAGCTGGAGTTGATCTCGCTGAACCAGCTCGTCTGCTGCGAGAGCTGCAGCGATCCGCTGGAGAAGTCGAATCGCTCGATCGCGGCGATCCAGAGCCCGACCTCCACCAGCGCGATCAGCGTCGCGAGCGAGCCGACCATGTGCCGCGGGAGCGGCAGCAGCCAGACCAGGAGCGCGCCGACCATGGGCAGGAAGATCAGGATCGTCGTCAGCCAATCGTTCATCGCGTGGCCAGGAAGACGACGGCTAGTACGGCGACGCCGCTCGCCAGAGCGAGCGCGTAGGCGCGGACGAGGCCGTTCTGCGCCCGGGCGAGCTCACCGGCGCCGATTCGGAACCCGAGCTTCACCTCGCCGATCGAGCCGCCGATCACGGGCTGCTCGAAGTAGCGGCCGAGGCCGCGCGAGACGAGGTCGGCCGGCTTGTAGAAGATCGCGTCGTAGAACTCGTCCCAGTAGAACTTCTTCTCGAGGAGCTTCACCGGCCGCGGCACCTTGAGCGTCTTCGCGGAATAGGCCAGGTGGGCGACCCAGATGCCGGCCAGGCCGAGCACGACGGCGCTCGCCGAGGCGACCCACTCCTGCGTGTTGCTCGGAAGGGCGGTGGGGAACGCAACCGGGTCGAGCCAGGTCTCGAGCGGGTGCCAGATCTGCGTCCATTGCAGGAGTCCGCCGATCGCCGACAACACCGCTAGCACCGCGACCGTCCAGATCATCGAAACCGGGCCCTCGCTGCCGCTCGCCGGCACGTGCAGGTGCTCCTGGGCGAAGCTCGACTTCTCCCCGCCGAAGACGACGAAGAAGAGCCTGAACGTGTAGAGGCCGGTCAGGAACGAGCCCGCGAGGCAGAGCGCGAACAGGCAATAGCCGAAGGTGCCCTTGGTGAGCGTCGCGGCGATGATCGCGTCCTTGGAGAAGAAGCCCGAGAACGGCGGGATGCCGACGAGGGCGAGCGACCCGATCAGGAAGGCGGTGCGCGTGAACGGCAGCGCCTTCCCGAGTCCGCCCATCCGGCGCATGTCCTGCTCTCCGGTGAGGGCGTGGATGACGATCCCGGCCGCCAGGAAGAGCAGCGCCTTGAAGAAGGCGTGCGTCATCAGGTGGAACATCGCCGCCGAATAGGCGCCGACCCCTGCTCCGACGAACATGTAGCCGATCTGCGACATCGTCGAGTAGGCGATCACGCGCTTGATGTCGACCTGGACGAGTGCGATCAGGCCGGCCATCAGCAGGGTCGCTGCGCCGAGCCCGGCCGCGAGGTCCTGGACCTTCGGCGCGTCCTCGAACAGCGGGTTGGTGCGGACGATCAGGTAGACGCCGGCGGTCACCATCGTTGCGGCGTGGATGAGGGCGCTGACCGGGGTCGGGCCCTCCATTGCGTCGGGAAGCCAGGTGTGGAGCGGAATCTGCGCCGACTTGGCGACTGCGCCGCCGAGCAGGCCGAGCGCGATCAGGTTCGCGACCGTACCGCCGTGCGGGGCGCTCGAGAACACTCCCGCGAAGTCGAGCTGCCCGGTGTGCTCGATCAGCAGGAAGAGCGACAGCGCCATCGTCGCATCCCCGAAAGCGTTCATCACAAACGCCTTCTTGGCCGCGGCGATCGCCGACGGCCGTTCCTGGTGGAAGCCGATCAGCAGGTAGCTCGAGAGTCCGACCATGCCCCACCCGGCAAGCAGCAGCAGCAGGTTTCCCGACTGGACGAGCAGGAGCATCGAGAAGACGAACAACGACATGTAGGCGAAGTAGCGGCGCTCCTCGTCCTCGCCTTCCATGTAGCCGACCGAGTAGGCGACGATCAGCGAGCCGACCCCGGCGACGATCAGCATCATCATCACGCTTAGCTGGTCGGTCAGCAGCGTCAGGCCGAAGCTGTACTTGCCGGCCGAGAGCCACGTCCAGGACGTGGTCGTGTGCGCGCGGGCGTCAGGCGACTCGCCCAGCATGATCACCAGGGCCGCAATCGCCGCGCCGAACGAGACCATCGTGCTCGCGGTCGAGAGGTAGCCCGCCGCGCGGCGCGACAGCCTGTTGCCGGCGATCGCGATCGCGAGCGTGGCTCCGAGCGGTGTGGCGAGGCAGATCCACGCGGCGGCATTCATCCGCGCAACGTCCTCAGCTTGTCGACGTCGAGCTCCACGTGGCGGCGGCCCATGGCGACGATCAGCCCGAGCCCGACCACGACCTCGGAGGCCGCTACTGCCATCACGGTGATCGCGAACACCTGGCCGTCCTCGTGCCCGAAGTGGCGGGCGAACGCGATCAGGGCGAGGTTCGCGCCGTTGAGCATGATCTCGACCGAGAGCAGGATGATCAGCGGGCTGCGGCGCACGAGCACGCCGATCGCGCCGGTCGCGAACAGCATCCCGGCGAGCACGATGTACCAGGAGACGCTAGGCCCGTGCATGTGCCGTCTCTTCTTCGGTCGCCCGAGCGTGCGAGCCGAGCACGACTCCGCCGACTGCCGCGACGAGCAGGACGATCGAGGTGACCTCGAAGGCGATCAGGTGGTCGGTCAGGAACAGCCTGCCGATCGACTGCGGCGAGCCGAACGAGCGCGAGATCGGCGCCGAGTGGGAGAGCGGCCCGCCCGTCTCCAGGCCGATCGCGACGATCACCTCGACGAGGATCGCGCCGGCGGCGAGCACGGTTGCGACGAGCTGCCACGAGGGGCCGCCCGCCCACGGCGCCTCGCCGGTCTTGTCGCCGAGATAGGCGATGACGAACAGGAACATCACCATCACCGCGCCGCCGTAGACGAGCACCTGGCCTGCAGCGACGAACTCACCTCCGAGCAGCAGGTACAGCACCGCGAGCGAAGCAAGGTTCCCGATCAGGGCGAGCGCCGAGAAGAACGGGTTCCGGAACGTCACTACCGCCAACGCACTTGCGACGCACGCGAACGCCGCAACGATCCACACAACCCAGACGATGAAGTTAGCCACGTGACGTTCCAAGGCGCATTCGTCTACGAATGCGCCTTGTAGTAGGGGATCGGCGTGTCGTAGAGGTCGGCGTCGGCGACCGGCACCTGCTTGATCGGCTCGGCGAGGAGCATGTCCTTTGTGTAGATGAGGTCGTCGCGGTTGTACTCGGAGATCTCGTACTCGTTACCGAGCGTGATCGCGTCGAACGGACACGCGAGCTCGCAGTAGCCGCAGAA
>DATIYE010000047.1:0-12046 GCA_035517795.1 Gaiellaceae bacterium
CTCGATGGTGTCGGTCGACCAGTCGATCAGCGCGAAGGTCGCAGTCCAGTCGCTCGAGCTGCCGGGGAATGCGATCGAGTACCGGTACTGCTTCGAGACGAACCTCGTCGTCGGCGCCGCTCCCGTACCCGCTGCCGCTGCCGCTGCTGAGACCGAGACCGCGCCAATCGCGGCAAGAGCGGCGGCCACAGCTGCTCCGCCGGCGGCAAGGAGAAGCTTCCGGCCCATCTACCGCAGGGATTCTCATCCCTTACGGACAACGCGTCAAGATGTCCCGAAGGAGATGACGAACGACTGCGCCGGCGTTGTCGCGAGAGACGCCAGAGCTGAATCAGGAAAAGGATCTTGCTGGCGGCCGTGTTGTGCGGCTTAGCGGTCGCCCGTGCTGAGGGTGCGGTGCCAAAGCCGCCGCCGAAGTTCTGGTCATCCGCTCGCTGCGAGCACGAGCGGATGGTGCTGAACCGTCCGCGCCATCTGATCGCACAGGTGCTGTGCGTCCCGGCCGGCGGGCAGCAAGCCTGCCGCTGGACGACCGGTCACCGCACGCGCCTCTATTCCGAGTTCACAGTCCTGGTGCGATATCCGCATGCGGCGGGATCGGGTAGCTACCTATAGCTCAACGAACATGAGGTGCAGGTCGGCCATGCGCTCCATGCAGCAGAGGGCGATTGCGAGGTCCTGGATCGCGAGCCCGGTCGAGTCGAAGATCGTGATGTCGTCCGGGGAGATCCGGCCGGGCGCCTCGCCCGCCAGCACGGCGCCGAGCGTGGTCACGTCGTCGCGCGTGATGAGGCCGGCCTCGACGGCGCGCGCGGTGTCGCCGGAGTGGCTGGCCTGCTCCCAATCGTCCACGAAGAGACGGACCAATGCCTCGGGATCGCGTATTCCGTTTGTATTGGCCTGCTCCCGGTCGTCGCAGAAACCCCGGGTTCGCGCCAGCTCGGTCGGAGCGATCTCGGCCTTTCCCGGCCCGTCGGCCCCCATCAGGCTCACATGCTGACCCGACGCAAGCGCAGCGTCCGGTAGTAACACCTCCTTGCCAGGGGTGACCGTCACCACGAGATCGGCACGCAGCGCCTGCTCGAGCGAGCCGGCTATCGAGGCGCCGAGCTCCTCGGCGGCAGCGCGGGCGCGTTCGAGGTCGACGTCCCAGAGAGCCACACTCCGTCCGCGGGCAACGAACGTCCGCGCGGCTGCGCGGCCGTTGACCCCGGTCCCGACGACCGCAGCCGTCTCGGCGTCGGCGCGGCCGAGCGTCTCGGCGGCGAGCACGGCGGCGGCGCCGGTACGAAGCGCAGTGACGGCGCCCGCATCGAACACGGCCTTCAGCTCGCCGGTCCCGGCGTCGGAGAGGAGCACCAACCCGGAGACCGTGGGCAGTCCGAGCGCCGGGTTGCCGGGAAACGACGTAACCCACTTCAGCAGCGCATGGCCGCCGCCGAGCGCGGGCATAGCCCGGAAGTCGCCCGCCGGATAGTTCGTGACGTACACCTTCGGCGGCATCGTCCATCCGCCGTGGAAGTGCGCCACGAACGCATCCCGCACCGCGTCGACGGCGAGCTCGGGCGGCACCGCCGCCTCGACGTCCCGGGCTCGGAAGACCGGGACGATCGGGCTCACAGTGCCTTGACGCCGGCCACGAGCTTCAACACCGACTCCTTGGCGTCGCCGAACAGCATCGCGGTTTTCGGGTCGACGAAGAGCGGGTTGTCGATGCCCGCAAATCCGGTCGCCATCGACCGCTTGCTGACGACGACCTGTCGCGCCGCGTCGACGTTCAGGATCGGCATGCCGTAGATCGGGCTGCCCGGATCGTTGCGGGCCGCAGGGTTGACGACGTCGTTGGCGCCGATCACGAGCACCACGTCCGTCTGCGCGAACTCGGGGTTGACCTCGTCCATCTCCTTGAGCGCCGTGTAGGGGATGTTGGCCTCGGCGAGCAGCACGTTCATGTGACCCGGCATCCGGCCTGCGACCGGATGGATGGCGAAGGTCACCTGGATCCCCTTCTTCTCGAGCTCGTCGTACAGCTCGCGCACCGCGTGCTGGGCCTGTGCGACGGCCATGCCGTAGCCGGGCACGACGACGACCCGCTGGGCGTAAGAGAGCATGATCGACACGTCCTCGGCAGTGACCGAGCGAACGGTTCCCTCGAGCGCCGCGCCGGTCCCGGCCCCCGCCTGAACCTGTCCGAAGGCGCCGAAGAGAACGTTCCCGAGCGAGCGGTTCATCGCGCGGCCCATCAGCATCGTCAGCAGGGTTCCCGAGGCTCCGACGAGCGCGCCGCTGACGATCAGGACGCTCGAGCCGAGCTCGAAGCCCGTGAGCGCGGCGGCCAGGCCGGTGAACGCATTCAGGAGCGAGATCACGACCGGCATGTCCGCTCCGCCGATCGGAAGCACGAACATGACCCCGAACACGAGCGCGCCGAGGATCAGCGCCACGAGCACCCACTGCTGCTCGTATCCGGCCACGATCGCAGCGACGGCAGCGACCAGACCGCCGAGGATGAGCAGGTTCACTACCTGCTGGCCCGGATAGGTGATCGGACGGCCCGAGAGTAGCTCCTGGAGCTTCGCGAACGCCACCAGCGAGCCCGCGAACGAAACCGAGCCGATCAGCGCCGACAGGGCGATCGCGGCCGCGATGTCGACATGCAGGCGGCCAGGTTCGGGCGCGCGGATGTGGAACTCCGCCAGCGACACGAGTGCCGCCGCCCCGCCGCCGACGCCGTTGAACAGCGCCACCATCTGCGGCATCGCGGTCATCTTCACCTTGCGCGCGCCGACGGCCCCGAACACGCTGCCGATGGCGGCGCCGACCAGGATCCGCCAGTTCATGTGCACGCCCGGCAGGGCAAGCGTCACGCCGATCGCCCACGCCATCCCGAAGGCGCCGACCCAGTTCCCCCGCCTCGCCGTGGTCGGCGACGACAGGAAACGAAGCGCCAGCACGAAGCAGACGATCGTGACCAGGTAGAGGAGATTCGCGGTTGTTTGACTCACGTCTTGCCGCTGTCCGCGTCGTGCGAGTCCTTCTTCGGCGGGTCGCGTCGCTTGAACATCTCGAGCATCCGGTCGGTGACGACGAAGCCGCCGACGACGTTCGCGGAGGCGAGGATCATGGCGATGAAGCCGACCCACCCCGTCAGCAGGTCGGGGTCGGCGACGCCCGCGATCATCAGCGCACCCACGATCACGATCCCGTGAATCGCGTTCGTCCCCGACATCAGGGGGGTGTGCAGCAGCGTCGGCACCTTCGAGATCACCTCGACCCCGAGGAAGATCGCCAGCACGAGGATCGTCAGCTCGACGACGAACTGCGCATAGTGACTCATGTGCTCTCCGATCGCGTCACGCACGCCCCGGCGGTGATCTCGTCCTCCCAGTCGAGCGAGAGCTCGCCGCCCGGGGCGAGATGCTCGAGCAGCGCGCTCACGTTGCGGGAGTAGAGCTGACTCGCGTGGGCGGCCATCGTGCTCGGCAGGTTGAGCAGGCCGACGATCGTCACGCCCCCGCTCGAGACGATCTCGCCTGGACGCGTCAGCTCACAGTTCCCTCCCGTCTCGGCGGCGAGGTCGACGATCACCGACCCCGGTCGCATCCGCTCGACGGCGCCCGCCGGGATCAGCCGCGGCGCCGGCCGGCCGGGGATGGCGGCCGTCGTGATCACGAGGTCGAAGTCGGGGATGCGTTCCTCGAGCGCCTCTTGCTGCCGCTGCTGCTCCTCGGGCGTCAGCTCGCGAGCGTAGCCGCCCTCGGTCTCCTCGCCGACCACGCCGAGGTCGAGGAACGTCGCGCCGAGCGACTGGACCTGCTCCCTGACGGCCGGCCGGACGTCGAAGCCCCACACGACCGCGCCGAGCCGGCGTGCGGTCGCGATCGCCTGTAGACCCGCGACACCCGCTCCGAGCACGAGCGTCCGTGCCGGTGCGATTGTGCCGGCGGCGGTCGTGAGCATCGGCAGGAAGCGCGGTAGGTTCTCGGCGCCGATCAGCACACCCTTGTATCCGGAGACCGTGGCCTGCGAGGACAGCGCGTCCATCGCCTGGGCCCGGGTGGTGCGAGGGATCGACTCCATCGCGAACCCGAGCACCCCGCGGTCGCGCAGCCGGTCGATGCGCGCTCGGTCGCTCAGCGGTTGCAGGAACGAGACAAGGAGCTGACCCGCCGCGAGCCTCTCGATCTCGGCATCCGTCGGCGGCGCCACCTTCGCCACCGCATCGACTCCGGCCCAGGCATCGGCGACCAGCTCCCCGCCGGCGTCGGCGTACTCGGCGTCCGGATGACCCGCGGCCAGACCGGCCCCGTGCTCGACCGCCACGGCGAAGCCTTCGAGCCTCGCAACGGCATCGGGCACGAGCGCGACTCTCCGCTCGCCGTCCGCAACCTCCTTTGGCACGCCCACCCTCATACGCGCGGGCGACCCTAGCGAAAACCGACTGTCCGGTGCGCGCGGGGGCTCGCCTCCGCCTACACTCGTGGGCGATGACGCACGAGCTCGAGGCGTACGGGCTGATCCTCGTCTTCTTGCTCGTCGCGGTCGAAGGTTGCGGCGTGCCGCTGCCGGGAGAGACCGCGCTGATCACGGCTGCGGTGCTGGCCGGCAGCGGCCGTTTCAATATCGCCGAGGTGATCGCCGTCGCAGCTGCGGGCGCGATCGTCGGTGACAACACCGGCTACTGGATCGCGAGGCTCGGCGGGCGGAATGCGCTCGCGAAGATCCCGCTGGCCCGCGACGCGCTGGGGAAGCTCCTCCCGAAAGGGGAGCGGTTCTTCGTCCGCCACGGCGCCAAGACCGTGGTGATCGCGCGATTCGTGGCGGGACTCAGGATCACGGCGGCTTGGCTTGCCGGGCTGAGCAGGATGCTCTGGAGGCGCTTCTTCGTCTACAACGCGGCGGGCGGGATCGCCTGGGCAACGACGATCGGGCTCGCCGCCTACTTCTTCGGGCAGGCTGCAGTCAACGCAGTTGAGAAGTACGGCCTCTATGCCGCGCTCGCAATCGCTGCGGTTGCCGTCGTCGTCTTTCTCGGATACCGAAGGTTCAGCGCCCGAATGGAGAGTCGCGCACAGGCGCCGTCGAAATCCATTCTAGAATCAGAAGCCGCCGATTGAGCTCAGAGGCATGCCAAGCTTACCGGATTGATGTCGAATCCGGTCGATAATTGGCTTCGGATTGCCGAGTGCCGCCGTTTGTGATTGACTTCTCGTGTTCACCCGCCGAAGGAGGTTATTAAGTGGCCCGCAGAACAGTTCTGGTTTGCGACAACTGTGGAAAGGAAGTCGGCGAGAACAAGGGTGCTGGGATGCGCATCACGTTTACCGATGCTCGCCGTGGATCGAAGGTTGCCGATCTCTGTGACTCTTGCGCCGGCAGCTATCCCGGCCGCGCTGCCGCCCGTCGCGGCCGCCGGCCGAAGTCGGTCGCAGCCTGACCGCGGCTCCGCACCGCGCCGATACGGATTCATGGGGGCGAGGGCGGTTCGTCCCCGAATCTGCCCTTCCTGAATGTCCGCTCCGAGCGGACTCTGGCGAAGAGCGCGCGTAATCGCCGTCTGGGGGCAGAACTACGATGGCGCAGTGCCCCTAGACGTCGCAGTGTTTCTGGACGCGCTGTGCCTCTGAGCCTGATCGCCGGGCCCGCCAAGGCGGGGAAAGTTGCGCTGCTGCTCCAGCGCTATCTGGATCGTCTCGACGACGAGCCGTTTCTGATCGTGCCGAACCGGTCGGACGTCGCTCGGGTCGAGCGCGACCTCCTCGCCCGTAGCGGCTGTCTGCTCGGCGGTGCGATCGGGACGTTCGACGACCTGTTCCAGCGGATCGCCGACGGCGCCCCCGACCGGAAGCGAGTCGCCTCGCGCTCCCAGCGGTCGTTGATCGCCGCGCGCGCCGTCCACGGCGTCTTGCACGACGGCGGAGAGCTCTCCGCCTCGGCGCGCTTCTCCGGATTCGCGGAGGGAATGCTCTCCGCGTTCTCCGAGCTCGCAGGCGGCCTGCTCGAGCCGGCGGACCTCGACGGCGAGTTGTGCGCTCTCTTCGGCGCCTACCGGGACGCGCTCGACCGGCTCGGGCTCTGGGACCGGGACCTGCTCCGGCGAAGTGCGTGCGAACGGCTCCGGAGTGACCTCGGGGCATGGCAGGGAGAGCCTGTCTTCGCGTACGGATTCGAGGATCTGACCGCGGCCGAATGGTCGCTGCTGGATGCACTCGCGGGTCGGGCGGAGGTGCAGGTCTCGCTTCCGTACGAGCCCGGGCGGACAGCTTTCGCCTCACTGGCCCGCACGGCCAACGATCTGGCTGCTCTGGCCGACGGCCGCATCGAGGAGCTGCCGCCCCGCTCGTCCGAGTTCGCGGCGCCTGCGCTCGCCCACCTCGAGCGCGTGCTCTTCGAGCCGGATGTGGCGCAGGCTCCGATCGGGGGTGCCGTCCACCTTCTCGCCGGCGCCGGCCTGCGAGGAACACTCGAGCTCGTCGGCGAGCACCTGCTGGCCGAGATCCGCTCGGGCTGCGCTCCCGACGAGATCGGGCTCGTCGTCCCGTCGATCGAGCGCTGGCGGGCGACTCTCGAGACCGTGTTCGCCGGTCTCGAGATCCCCTTCGCGGTCGAGGCGGGCCTCCGCTTTCCGGCCACGCCGCTCGGCACTGCGCTCCTGTCGCTGCTCCGCTTCGCCTGGGCCGGCGGCGGACGCCGCGAGCTCTACGCCTACCTGCGCTCACCCTATTCCGGCATCCCCCGCACCGCTGTCGACTACGTGGAGGGGCGGCTGCGCGGCCGCGCCGTGGAGAGCCCGGCACGGGTCGAGGAGGAGACTGAGCGCTTGCGCGAGGCCCCGCTCGTGGCCCTCCGCGAACTGCGGGAGGCCGACTCGCCGCTCGAGGGCGTCAGGGAGCTGCTGGGCTCGATGGTCCGCGCGGCCTACGGCCTCGACGCGCCTCCGGTCGGCGACCGGCCACGTCTCGATCTCAGGAGCTTCGGAGCCGCGACCGACGTGCTCAACGAGCTCGCCGCTCTCGAGGAGCTCGGCACGCCGGTCGCTCCGCAGGACGTGATCGATGCACTCGCCCGGCTCGAGGTCGGGTCGCCGACGGCAGAGCCCGGCCGGGTTGCCGTGCTCGATCTGCCGAGGGCGCGCACCCGGCGGTTCGACACGGTCTTCGTGCTCGGCCTCGAGGAGGGAGCCCTGCCGCGCCGGGGGCGAGGCTCCCCGTTCCTCGACGACGACGTCAGGGCGGCGCTCGGGCTCGGGGCCCGTCTCGAGCGCCCTGACCAGGTCAGCCGCGACCGTTACCTCTTCTACACCGCGTGCACGCGTGCATCCCGGCGGCTGTACCTCGTGCGGCAGGCCGCCACCGACGAGGGCGCCCCACTCGAGGCGAGCCCGTTCTGGCATGACGTGGCGGCGGCGTTCCGGCCCGAGGACGTCGAGCGGGCAACCGTCAGGCGGGCCTTGTCGGAGCTGACTCGACCGATCGAGAGTGCCCCGACCGAGCGCGAGCGGCTTCGCGCTCTCGCGCGGCTGTCGGCGAACGACGCCTCGGCCGCAGCGGCCAGGGCGCTCGCCGATGCGAACGGCTGGACGCGCCGCCTCGATCGCGCGCGGGCGGCGTTCGTCCGCGATGCGAGGCTCCGCAACCCCGCCGTGCTCGCCTGGCTCGGCGAGCGAACGGTATTCGGCGCCACCGAGCTCGAGCGGTTCGTCGACTGCTCGTCGGCGTGGCTGATCGAGCGCGTCGTCGACCCGAAGACGATCGACGCGGAGGCCGACCCGCTGCTCCGGGGGAAGCTCGCGCACCAGGCCCTTTATGCCTTCTACTCGGGCCTCCCGCGCGAGCTCGGAGTCGAGCGCGTGACGCCGGAGACCCTCGACCAGGCGCTCGAGTTCCTCGACCGGTGTCTCGAGAATGCGATTGGCTCGGGGGTCCGGCTCGAGCTCGCCGAGGTCGTGGCAGCCGAGCTTCGCGAGGGGCTGCGCCTCGACCTCGAGCGCTTCGTCAGAGCAGAATCGGAGTCGGAGCTGTCGTTCCTGCCGCGCCGTTTCGAGGTCGGGTTCGGGACCGACCGCTCCGCGCCCGAGCTCCAGCGCGGGCTCGAGCTCGGGGAGGGGCTCTACGTCAGCGGCAAGATCGACCGGGTCGACGTCGACCCGCTGAGCGCCCGCGGGATCGTCCAGGACTACAAGTCGGGGAAGGGCTCCTTCTCGGCGCGCCAGATCGACCAGGAGCGGCGCCTGCAGGTTCCGCTCTACATGCTCGTCCTGCGCGACCTGGCCGGAATCGAGCCGCTCGGGGGCGTCTACCGCGCGCTTTCCGGCTCTCGAGCCGCGCGGGGGATGCTTCGCGCCGAGGCTCGAGACGAGCTTCCGGGCTTCCGGTCGAACGACTACCTGGACGAGGAGGCTTTCTGGACGCAGGTCGAGACCGCCCGCGGGCGGGCGCTCGAGGCGGCCCTTCGGATCCGGAGCGGCGACGTCGCCCACGACCCCAAGGGCGGCGAATGCCCGTCGTGGTGCGACCTCTGGACGATGTGCCGGGTGGCGAGGGCATGAGCAGTAGGCTTGACGGAGGCTCCGTAGCGGAGGTGCCGGCTCCGCCGGCGCTTGAGCGGATGCTCATGGGCCGGCCGGAAGTCGGCCCATGAACGCCGTGGCCGGCATGAACGAACAGCAGCTCGCGGCCGTGGACGCGACCGGCGAGGTCTTCGTCTCGGCGGGCGCAGGCACCGGCAAGACGGCGGTCCTCGTCGAGCGCTTCGTCCTTGCGGTCTGCGACGAGGGGCTCGACGTCGACTCCGTGCTCGTGATCACCTACACCCGGAAGGCCGCGGGCGAGCTGCGTTCGCGGATCCGGCTCGCCCTGCTCGAGCGCCGCCGCCCCGATCTCGCTCGTGAGCTCGACGGCGCCTGGATCTCGACCATCCACGGCTTCTGTGCGCGGCTCCTGCGGGCACATCCCTTCGCGGTCGGCATCGACCCCGCCTTCCACGAGCTCGACGACGAGCACGGAGCAGTCCTGCGCGGCGAGGCGTTCGATCGGGCACTCGAGGCTTTCTGTGCCGCCGGCGGCGACGAGCGGCTGACGATGCTGGCGGTCTACGGCAGCGCCCGCCTGCGCAAGATGCTGACCGGTGTCCACGAGACACTCCGCTCCGCCGGCCGCCCGCTCATCCTCGAGCTGGGTGAGCCTGCGAACCTCGAGGAGCGGCTGTCCGACCTACGCGACGCGGCGCAGTGCCTGCTCGACGATCCGCGGGCAACCGACAACCAGACCGCCGCGGCACAGGCCGCGCTCGACCTGCCGCTTCTTTCGGAGACGCTGCTGGACCTGACGGCGCTCCGCGTCTGGGGCCCGCGCGGCGCGAGCTTCGAAGAGGCCCGGAAGAACGTAGAGCAGGCCGCGCTCGAGGAATCGGCGAGGCGTGACCGGGACCTCCTCCAGGAGCTGCTTGAGCGGTTTGCGGCGGAGTACGCGGCCGCGAAGGATCGCGAGTCGGCGCTCGACTTCGAGGATCTTCAGCTGCTCGCCCGGGATCTGCTCGAGACCGATGCCAGGGTGCGCGAGGCCGAGCAGCTTCGCTTCCGTGCGATCATGGTCGACGAGTTCCAGGACACGAACGCACTCCAGTGCGACGTGATCGACCTGCTCGCGGGCGGGCCGGAGAAGGCGGTCTTCTTCGTCGGCGACGAGTTCCAGTCGATCTACGCGTTCCGGCACGCGGACGTCGGCGTGTTCCGGGAACGGCGGGAGCGAGCCGCCCAGAGACTGACGCTGACCGAGAACTACCGCTCGCGGCCCGAGGTGCTCGCTGCCGTGAACCACGTCTTCGGCGAGGAATTCGGCGACGGCTACCAGCCCCTCGCCGCCTCGGGCGAGTTCCCCGATCCCGTGTTCGGACACCCGGTGGAGCTGCTCGTGACCGACAAGCACTCGTACGGCGACTCCGGACTCCACTGGCGTCGCGCCGAGGCCCGGAACGTCGCCCGCCGCGTGCGTGAGCTCGTCGACGCCGGCGCCGCCCTTCCGGGGGAGATCGTGTTGCTCTTCGCGGCCGGCACAGATGCAGAGTGGTACGAGGAGGAACTGCGGGCCCAGGGGCTCCCGACCTATCGGGCGACGGGGCGCCGCTACTTCGGCCAGCAGCAGGTGGTCGACCTGCTCATGTACCTGCGCCTCCTCCGCAACCGCTACGACGACGAGGCGCTCACGGCCGTCCTCGCCTCGCCGTTCGTCGGTGTCTCCAACGACGCCCTCGTGCTGATCCGGCGGCACGCCGGCCGCCGCCCGCTCTTCAGCGGCATCGAGCGCTCGTTCCCCGAGCCTCTCTCCGCCGTGGACGAGCGCCTGATACGCGCATTCAAGCAGCGCTACGAGCGCCTGGTCGCCGCGTCCGCGAGAGTGTCGCTCGAGCGCCTCGCCGAGCTCGTCGTCTCCGAGCACGACTATGACCTGGCCGTCCTCGCGCGGTGGGACGGCGCCCGGCGGTACGTGAACCTGCGCAAGCTGATGCGCCTCGCCCGCACCTACGAGGAGGTGCGGGGCCGAGACCTCGAGGGCTTTCTCGGCTTCCTCCGCGATCAGGAAGCCCTCGGCGCCAGCCAGCTCGAGGCGGTTTCCGAGGAGGAGGGATCGGATTCCGTGCGGCTGCTCACGATCCACGCCTCGAAGGGGCTCGAGTTCAAGGTCGTGGTCGTGGCCGACGCCGGCCGCGAGCTCGGCGGGGCGATTCCGGCCGACGAGATCGTGGCGCTTGCCGACGGCCGCCTCGGCTTCAAGGTCGTCCATCCCAGCTCGGGTGAGCGCAAACCGGTCTTCGACTACGAGCAGGTCGCCGACGCCGAGCGCGAGGCCGCCCGCGCCGAGCGGCTGCGGCTCTACTACGTTGCGATGACGCGTGCGATCGACCGGCTGCTCGTTTCCGGCGCGGTCGGGGAGAGCCGCGACACGCCGATCGGCTGGGTGATCTCGAAACTCGACTGCGAGTCCGAGCTCGCGGGCGGGGGCGATCTGCTTGAGCTCGAGCGGGGCGGGGCGTCCTTCCTGATCCGCGTCGACCGCTGGCACGAGGCGCCGGACACGGAGGCCGCGGCGATCGAGGAAGGCGAGGCCCAGCTCGCTCTATTCGACGAGCTGACGCCGGCGGGGCAGCCGTTCGTCGGACTGCGCCTGCCCGAGCTCGTGCCAGTCGAGCCACCGCCGCTGCACCGCGCTCGGCAGCTGTCGTACTCGGCGCTCGCCCTGTTCGACCGCTGCTCGTACCGTTACTACGCCGAGCGGGTGGTCGGGCTGGGGGAGCGCCGACAGGACGGCCACGGTGAGGGGCTGGCCGCGACCGAGATCGGGGATGCCGTGCACCGCCTGCTCGAGCAGATCGATCCTCACCAGCCGCTGCCGCCCGACGTCTCGATCGTCCGCGGCTGGTATCCGGCCGTCTCCGACGGGGAGCTCGATCGGATCGCCGGCTTCGTTCGCACCTACTGCTCCTCGCCGCTCGCAAGACGCCTCTCATCACTGGAGGGAGTGCGAAGCGAGCGACCGTTCGCGTTCGTCCAGGACGGGGTTCTGCTGCACGGCCGTCTGGACGTGCTCCAGCGCGACGGCCGCCGAGCTCTCGTCGTCGACTACAAGACCAACACGCTCGGCGAGCACTCCCCCGAGGAGATCGTCGAGTCGGTATACCGCCTCCAGCAGCTCGTGTACGCGCTAGCGTGTCTCCGGGCCGGGGCCGACGAGGTCGAGATCGTGTACGTGTTCCTCGAACGGCCGGACGGGGTAGTCTCGGCCTCCTTCAGCCGGGCAGACACGGTTCTGCTCGAGCGCGAGCTCTCCACTGCGATCGACCGGATCAACGCAGGTGAGTTCGTTGCCACTCCGGGCGAGTTCACATGCGCCGGCTGTCCCGCGCTCGGCGTCGTCTGCTCGGGGTTCCGAGCAGACGGAAGCTCCGGTGGCGGTCAGGTGCCGGAGCCCGTGGGACTCGCCGCAGCCTAGCTCGGGCCCGTGGCGACTTCGGCGCCACGGGGGTATGGTCGTAAGCATGAAGTGGGGGT